>NZ_CAXAOY010000004.1:0-356422 GCF_963970975.1 Pseudomonas sp. RA_15y_Pfl1_P11 | reverse complement strand
CGGGAGGCGAATTCTACAGCGTTACACGCTGCTGTCAACACCTCTTTTTCTCCGCTTTCGACCGAGAGGATCGAAACGTTAATAGAGCCAAACAACACCGCCCTACCAACTCCTTCTGGGCTTCGATCAACTGAAGCAACTCGCTGTCGAATTTCGCATAACTCTTTGTTTACCAAAGAGTTTTCCGTTTCGACTGCGCCGGAAGTGGGGCGAATTATAGACTTCCAGAATCTGCCGTCAACCCTTAATTTTGCTTTTTATATCAATTAGTTAGGATTGATCAAAAAACCACCAGAAAGGCCACGATAACGCCCTCTATATAGAGGGGAAGACTCAGATAACACCCCGCCCCCTCAGGGCAGCCACGCTGGCCACACCCAATCCCAGCACATCCTGCAGCACTTTCGCCGTATGCTCCCCTAATAGAGGAGGCGCACTCCGGTACTCCACAGGGGTCTTGGACAACCGTATCGGACTGGCAACCTGAGGCACCATCCCCGCCAGCGCATGGGGCAACGCCATCGCCAACCCGCGCGCTTTGACCTGTGGATCGGCAAACACTTGAGCCAGGTCATTGATAGGCCCGCAAGGCACACCGACCCGCCCCAACTGTGACACCCACTCAGCCGTCGTCTTAAACACCGTAGCTTGGCGAATCAACGGAATCAGCTCTGCACGATTGGCCACTCGCACCTTATTAGTAGAGAAACGCGGATCATCCGCCCACTGAGGCTGCCCAGCCACCTCAGCAAACTTACGAAACTGTCCGTCATTACCCACCGTCAGGATGAAGTCACCATCGGCCGTGGGAAAATCCTGATAAGGCACAATATTCGGGTGAGCATTGCCCAAGCGCTTAGGCGCCTCCCCTGTTGTCAGGTAATTCATCGCCTGGTTAGCCAGGCAAGCCACCTGCACATCCAGTAACGCCATATCAATATGCTGCCCGCCACCGTCATGGTCCCGATGAGCCAGCGCCGCCAGTATCGCTACGGTCGAGTAAAGCCCCGTAAGAATGTCAGTCAGGGCCACGCCAACCTTCACCGGCCCAGCACCGTCATCACCCTCGGGCCTGCCCGTCAGACTCATAAGCCCGCCCAGCCCCTGGATCATGAAGTCATAGCCAGCACGCGCCGCATAAGGCCCCGTCTGACCAAAGCCGGTAATTGAGCAGTAGATCAACTCCGGATTGATCTCCTTGAGCGACTCATAATCCAGCCCATACGCCGCAAGACCACCCACCTTGAAGTTCTCGATGAGGATGTCCGACTTGGCCGCCAAGTCGCGCACCAGTGCCTGCCCCTCCGGCCGCGTGAAATCGATAGTCACGGACTGCTTATTGCGATTGGCCGACAGGTAATACGCCGCCTCACTGGTGTTCTCGCCATAGGCATCTTTAAGGAAGGGCGGCCCCCACGCACGCGTGTCGTCGCCATTGCCCGGCCGCTCGACCTTAATTACCTCTGCCCCAAGGTCCGCCAGGATTTGCCCGGACCAGGGACCCGCCAGTACTCGCGATAAATCCAGTACCCGCAGATGCGAAAGCGCGCCCATGCCGTACTCCCGTTAATAGAAAGCCTGAAGACCGGTTTGCGCACGCCCTAAGATCAGTGCATGCACGTCATGAGTGCCTTCATAGGTGTTCACCACCTCGAGGTTGACCAAATGGCGCGCCACCCCGAACTCATCGGAAATACCGTTGCCACCCAACATATCCCGCGCCATACGCGCGATATCCAGCGACTTGCCACACGAGTTGCGCTTCATGATCGAAGTAATCTCGACCGCTGCAGTGCCTTCATCCTTCATACGACCCAAGCGCAGGCAGCCTTGCAGGGCCAGAGTGATCTCGGTCTGCATATCGGCCAGTTTCTTCTGGATCAATTGAGTCGCCGCCAATGGACGACCGAATTGCTGACGATCCAGAGTGTATTGGCGAGCGGTGTGCCAGCAGAACTCTGCGGCGCCCAAAGCCCCCCAAGAGATGCCATAGCGGGCAGAGTTAAGGCAGGTGAAAGGCCCTTTCAAACCACGCACATCCGGAAAAATGTTCTCTTCGGGCACGAATACGTTCTCCATGACGATTTCACCCGTAATGGAGGCGCGCAACCCAACCTTGCCGTGAATCGCCGGGGCGCTCAGACCTTTCCAGCCTTTCTCCAGGACAAAACCACGAATATCACCGGCATCGTCCTTGCCCCAGACCACAAATACATCCGCGATCGGGCTATTGGTGATCCACATCTTCGCGCCGGTCAGGCTGTAGCCGCCGTCTACCTTACGAGCACGGGTAATCATCGCGCCCGGGTCGGAACCATGGTCGGGCTCTGTCAGGCCAAAACAGCCGATCCATTCGCCAGAGGCCAACTTCGGCAGGTACTTCTGTTTCTGCGCCTCAGTGCCAAACTCGTTGATAGGCACCATCACCAGTGACGACTGCACACTCATCATCGAACGGTAGCCCGAGTCGACACGCTCCACCTCACGCGCAATCAACCCATAGCAGACATAGTTCAAACCGCTGCCACCGTACTGCTCGGGAATCATCGCACCGAGCAGCCCGGTCTCACCCATCTCGCGAAAAATTGCCGGGTCGGTCTTTTCATGGCGAAAGGCTTCGAGCACACGCGGTGCCAGCTTGTCCTGGGCGAATTGCTCAGCACTGTCGCGCACCATGCGCTCTTCTTCGGTGAGCTGTTGATCCAGCAGCAGCGGATCGATCCAGTTGAAGCTTGCCTTACTAGCCATGAATAAGTCCTCGCGGAGAAAATCGGAAGTCGTGGAATGAGCCTAGGCCCCCCAGGCGCACAGGGCAAACGAGGTTTCCGCATAGGGTTGTGCTAATTTGTCACTTCGTAACGACCAAGAAAGGCCCATCAGCGCTTTATGAGTGAGGACACGGTATATGCGCAGGAAAATTCCCAGCACCACCGCCCTGGTCAGTTTTGAAGCAGCAGCCCGCCACGAAAGCTTCACCAAGGCCGCACACGAGCTTTCGATCACTCAAGGCGCCATCTGTCGACAGATTGCCAGCCTTGAGGAGTTTTTGAGTGTCGAGCTGTTTCGGCGCTCACGGCGCGGGGTCAAGCTGACGGAAGCAGGGCTTTCCTACAGCCGTCGCGTTGCCACACAGTTGGACGCAGTGGAGCGCGATACGCTTTCGGTAATGGGACAGCAGGGCGCCAACGTCATTGAGCTGGCCGTGGTCCCGACGTTTGGCACTCAATGGTTAATACCTCGCCTAAAGGACTTTCAACGCCAGCACCCTGAAGCCACCGTCAACCTGACCAACCGCACGCGCCCCTTTCTGTTTGCCGATACCGAATTCGACGCCGCCATCTACTTCGGCGATGCCGACTGGTCCGGCACTGAATCCCATCGATTGATGGGTGAGAACCCTGTCCCCGTGTGCAGCCCACGACTTTTGGCTAGCCGCACGCAGCTCAACGCTCAGGAGATTGCAGAGCTGCCGCTCCTGCAGCAGACCACTCGACCCTACGCGTGGCGCCAGTGGTTCAGCGCCCAACAACTGAACATCCCCCGCGACATGACAGGCCCCCGTTACGAGCTATTCTCGATGTTGTCCCAGGCAGCCATGCACGACATGGGAATCGCGCTGATCCCGCCGTTCCTCATCCAGCGCGAGCTGGAGGAGGGCCAACTGGTGATTGCAAACCCCCAGACACTGACCTGCTCAAAGGCTTACTACCTGATGATTCCTGAGAGAAAAGTTGAATCTGCCTCACTGCACGCATTCAGAGACTGGTTGATCGACCAATCACAGCGCTACAGCCCCAATATCTAAAGGCTAAAACTGAATTGCTGACTCTGTAGTCAATTAATTTTTAAGCCTACAGATGTACATATATGTCGCATTTCAACAGACTGTATCTGTCAATCAAAAATCAGGCTAAAAGCCATGATCTACATGGCTTGTAGCGACTATCACAAGCCAATAACCGACTATTCACACGAACCATTGCAAAACACCGCAAAAACACCTGAAACGCTTTAACCCCATGTATTAGAAGCATTTATTTTGGCTTGTTGCGACAATCAGTCACAGGGTGACTTGTAGTTAATTTTTCGTCACGCGTCATAATCCCTTGAAGGCCGTAAAGTTCGCCTGCAAAATGCCGCGCCCCGCTTTCATTTCAGCGGGATCGTGCTGATCGGCCGCCCCAGCTGCGCCACTCGCGGTGCACTGGCCTTTTTACAAAAAGATCAAAAGCAAAAAGATCATGCAGGAGATTTGACGTGCACATTGGTGTTCCTCTCGAAACCCAGACCGGTGAAACGCGGGTGGCTGCCACCCCGGAAACCATCAAGAAGCTGATCGGCCAGGGCCATAAGGTCACTGTACAAAGCGGAGCAGGCATTAACGCCAGCGTCCCCGACAGTGCCTATGAAACGGCAGGCGCAACCATTGGCGGCGCCAGCGATGCGTTTGGCGCGGCGCTTATTCTCAAGGTGGTTGCCCCCAGCGACAGCGAACTTGCGCTGATCAAAAGCGGCACCGTGTTGGTGGGCATGCTAAATCCGTTCAGCAACGAAACTATCGCCAAACTTGCCGAACGCGGCATCACCGCCTTCGCACTCGAAGCCGCGCCGCGCACCTCGCGGGCCCAGAGCCTAGACGTGCTGTCTTCCCAGGCCAACATCGCCGGCTATAAAGCTGTGCTGCTCGCCGCGCATCACTATCCGCGCTTCATGCCGATGCTGATGACCGCCGCAGGCACCGTGAAAGCGGCGCGCGTGCTGATACTCGGTGCTGGCGTGGCAGGCTTGCAGGCCATCGCCACGGCGAAACGCCTGGGTGCGGTGATCGAAGCGTCTGACGTACGCCCGGCCGTGAAGGAGCAGATTGAGTCCCTCGGCGCGAAGTTCGTCGATGTGCCCTACGAAACCGATGAAGAGCGCGAATGCGCCATCGGTGTCGGTGGTTACGCCCGTCCAATGCCGACCAGCTGGATGCAGCGTCAGGCCCTGGCCGTGCACGAGCGCGCCAAGCAGGCCGACATCGTCATCACCACTGCGTTGATTCCTGGCCGCAAGGCACCGACGCTGCTGAGCGCCGAGACCGTCGCGCAAATGAAGCCTGGCTCTGTGGTCATCGACCTCGCCGCCGCCCAGGGCGGCAACTGCCCGCTGACCATCGCCGATCAAGTGGTGGTCGAGAACGGCGTGATCATTTGCGGCCCGACTAATCTGGCCGGTGCCGTAGCCGCCGATGCATCTGCTTTATATGCACGCAACCTGCTGGACTTCCTGAAGCTGGTCTTCAACAAGGAAGGGCAGTTTGAACTCAACCTCGAAGACGACATCGTCGCCGCGTGCCTGATGTGCCGCGACGGCCAAGTCATCCGCAAAAACGCCTAAGCAGGGATTCAGACGATGGAAGAGCTTATCTCCCCCGGTATCTACAACCTGATCATCTTTGTGCTGGCGATTTATGTCGGTTACCACGTGGTCTGGAACGTTACCCCCGCGCTGCACACGCCTTTGATGGCGGTGACCAACGCCATTTCCGCAATCGTGATCGTCGGCGCCATGCTGGCCGCTGCGCTAACCGTGACACCGCTGGGCAAGACCATGGGCACCCTGGCGGTGGCCCTTGCGGCGGTAAACGTGTTTGGCGGCTTCCTGGTGACCCGCAGGATGCTTGAGATGTTCAAGAAGAAAGCCCCGAAAGTAAAAGAAGAGGCGCCATCGTCATGAGCATGAATCTCGTCACGACGCTCTACTTGATCGCGTCGATCTGCTTTATCCAAGCTTTAAAAGGCCTATCCCATCCAACCACATCCCGACGCGGCAACCTGTTCGGCATGCTCGGCATGGCGCTGGCGGTACTCACCACGGTAGGCCTCATCTATAAGCTCGGCGCTGAACTTGCTACTGCCGGCATCGGCTACGTGATTGTCGGCTTGTTGATCGGCGGCACTGCCGGCTCGATCATGGCCAAGCGCGTTGAGATGACCAAGATGCCGGAGCTGGTCGCGTTCATGCACAGCATGATCGGCCTGGCAGCGGTGTTCATCGCGATTGCTGCGGTGGTTGAGCCGCAATCCTTGGGTATCGTCAAACACCTGGGTGACGCGATTCCTGCCGGTAACCGCCTGGAGCTGTTTCTCGGTGCCGCCATCGGTGCCATCACCTTTTCCGGCTCGGTGATCGCATTTGGCAAGCTGTCGGGTAAGTACAAGTTCCGCCTGTTCCAGGGCGCCCCCGTACAGTTCGGCGGTCAGCACAAGCTTAACCTGGTGCTCGGCCTCGCAACGCTGGGCCTGGGCATGGCGTTCATGTTCACCGGCAACCTCACCGCGTTCTCGCTGATGCTGGCCCTGGCCTTCGTGCTTGGCGTGCTGATCATCATCCCAATCGGCGGCGCCGACATGCCGGTGGTGGTGTCGATGCTCAACAGTTACTCCGGCTGGGCGGCGGCGGGTATTGGCTTCTCGCTGAATAACTCGATGCTGATCATCGCCGGATCCCTGGTGGGCTCGAGCGGCGCGATCCTGTCGTACATCATGTGCAAGGCGATGAACCGCTCCTTCTTTAATGTACTGCTCGGCGGTTTCGGCAATGCGCCGGATGCCGGCGCGGCGGCGGGCTCTAAAGAAGCACGCCCGGTGAAGTCCGGCTCGGCCGACGACGCGACCTTCCTGCTGACCAACGCCGACACCGTGATCATCGTGCCAGGCTATGGCCTTGCAGTGGCTCGGGCGCAACACGCGCTCAAGGAACTGACGGAGAAGCTGACTCACCGAGGCGTCACCGTGAAGTACGCGATCCACCCGGTGGCGGGGCGCATGCCAGGCCACATGAACGTACTGCTGGCCGAAGCAGAAGTGCCTTACGACCAAGTGTTTGAGATGGAAGACATCAACTCCGAGTTCGGCCAGGCCGACGTGGTGCTGGTGCTGGGCGCAAACGACGTGGTCAACCCGGCCGCCAAGAATGACCCGAACTCGCCGATTGCCGGCATGCCCATTCTCGAAGCCTTCAAGGCCAAGACCATCATCGTCAATAAGCGCTCAATGGCCAGCGGTTATGCCGGCCTGGATAACGAACTGTTCTACCTGGACAAGACCATGATGGTCTTCGGCGACGCCAAGAAGGTCATCGAAGACATGGTCAAAGCCGTCGAGTAACACTGCTTCAGCGCAACACTCGAAACCCCGGCCTGCTGTAGGCTGGGGTTTTTTATGACTGCATGAAACCCGACCAAAGGCTCTAAATCGCTGCCCGGCATTCGACCATGGTAGCGGGCCGAATTTTTTTGAAATCACTAAACTGCGCACCTTGCCTCCGTAGCCCGAGATAACAATCCATGTACCGTGATCGTATCCGCTTGCCTTCGTTGTTGAACAAGGTCATGAGCGCGGCAGATGCCGCCGCACTGATCGAGGACGGCATGACCGTCGGCATGAGCGGCTTCACCCGTGCCGGTGAAGCCAAGGCCGTCCCGCACGCCCTGGCCGAACGCGCCAAGACTTCCCCACTGAAGATCACCCTGATGACCGGCGCGAGCCTGGGCAATGACCTGGATAAACAACTGACCGAAGCCGGCGTACTGTCACGACGCATGCCATTCCAAGTCGACAGCACCTTGCGCAAGGCGATCAACGCCGGCGAAGTGATGTTTATCGATCAGCACTTGTCGGAAACCGTCGAGCAACTGCGCAACAACCAGCTCAAGCTGCCGGACATCGCCGTGATCGAAGCCGTCGCCATCACCGAGCAAGGGCACATCGTGCCCACCACCTCCGTGGGGAACTCGGCCAGCTTCGCCATTTTTGCCAAGCAGGTGATCATCGAGATCAACATGGCGCACAACCCGAATCTGGAAGGGTTGCACGACATCTATATCCCCACTTATCGGCCAACACGTACGCCAATCCCACTGGTCAAAGTTGACGATCTCATTGGCAGCACCGCGATCCCGATTCCACCGGAAAAGATCGTCGCCATCGTTATCACCAACCAGGCCGACTCGGCCTCTACCGTGACGCCGCCTGACAGCGACACCCAGGGCATCGCCAATCACCTGATCAACTTCCTCAAGCAGGAAGTCGACGCTGGCCGCATGACCAACAAGCTCGGCCCGCTGCAGGCCGGGATCGGCAACATTGCCAACGCAGTGATGTGTGGGCTGATCGATTCGCCATTCGAAGACCTGACCATGTATTCGGAAGTGTTGCAGGACTCGACCTTCGACCTCATCGACGCAGGCAAGCTGAGCTTCGCTTCGGGCAGCTCGATCACCTTGTCAGAACGGCGCAATGCCGATGTGTTCGGCAACCTCGAACACTATAAGGACAAGCTGGTATTGCGCCCGCAGGAGATCTCCAACCACCCTGAAGTGGTGCGTCGCCTGGGCATCATCGGCATCAATACCGCGCTGGAGTTCGACATCTACGGCAACGTCAACTCCACTCATATCTGCGGCACCCGGATGATGAACGGCATTGGCGGCTCCGGCGATTTCGCGCGCAACGCGCACTTGGCGATCTTCGTCACCAAGTCGATTGCCAAAGGCGGTGCGATTTCCAGTGTGGTGCCAATGGTCAGCCATGTGGACCACACCGAGCATGATGTCGACATCCTGGTAACAGAAGTCGGATTGGCCGACCTGCGCGGCCTGGCGCCGAGGGAGCGGGCACGGGTGATCATCGACAACTGTGTGCACCCGGCCTACCGCGATGCGCTGAACACTTACTTCAATGCTGCTTGCGCCCTCGGTGGGCATACCCCGCACATCCTGCGCGAGGCACTGAGCTGGCACATTAACCTGGAAGAAACGGGGCACATGCTCAACGCGTGATTGATACAGATTCGAGCTGATGCAAATACAGTTTCATCAGCTCGGCACCTTCCTTGCGATTTTATGAAAAAACTGTACTGCTGTACTGGTCATTTCCTACCCTGATATTCCACACACCTCACTGAAAATGCCTATTTCGCACCCATTTAGTGCGGACAGGTACAGTTGCCCCTTTTTCGTACAGTACAGCACCCTTAAACAGTTAACTGCCCTCTCACAATACAAGTGAACTGTATCTAGAGAGTCTTGCGTCGGAAGAGGATCATTGGCATCAGTTAAACCACTACCTAATCCCGCCACAAGCGGAAGGATGTCATCATGGAACGTACACTCAGTTCCGATCTGTTCTCTGAAAAAGCTGTAAACAACCAAGCTGCCATGCCTCTGCGCGTTCTGGCCAACCTGATGTTGTGGCAGCGCCGCATCTCCAGCCGTCACCAACTGGCTCGCCTGGATTCGCGTCTGCTGGCTGACGCAGGTATCAGCGAAGCTCAACGTTACGAAGAGCTGAGCAAGCCGTTCTGGCGCTAACTTAGCGCTCGCTGGCCCTGACCCACCGGGTCCACTGCCAGCACTGATTCTTCAAAATAAAGCCCGCCCCGGGAAACCGGAGGCGGGCTTTGTTGTTTCAGCGAGGGTGGTTTTGAACGGGAAAACAGAAGCCTTTCATACCGATAGGTACAGTTTAAAAAATATACCAGTTAAGCAGTACAATTTAGTCTTGGTTTATCTGTACCGGTCGCAACGGCTTGCCCAACATGGTGTTTCAGACCTCATGAAAAGTAACCGCCATGGATAAGCCGTCCCCTCTTTATAAGCGGCTCTTGCACCAGACAACCTCCATCCTCGCTAAATGGATGCGCCGCACCTACGAACGACGCCAGCTGTCGCGGCTTGATGGTCGGGAGCTGTCGGATCTCGGTATCAGCCATGGCGACCAAATGGCTGAGCTGTCCAAGCCATTCTGGCGTGACTAGGCAGTCAAGGCGCTTCCCGAACGGATAAGTGTCGGCTTAATATCCACTCAATACGTGGCGAACCGCCTAGCACGAGCGTCTGATCCAGAATGGTTGCCCTGCGCCACCTTATCCGTTCATCTACAGGAGTCACCCCATGTCCCGTCTTCGCCTGCTGAGTGCTGCTGCCCTGTTGGCCCTGGCTGCCAATGCCAATGCGACCAGCTTCATCGTGACCACCGACTCCATCGTCGGCGCGCTGAAGGCCACTTCCGACGCCAGCTCCGATGCCACTTCGTCCCTGCGTGACAATAAGGTCGTGCGCGCCGCTCGTGACGACGCCGCCAGCTTTGTCGCCAGCGAAGGCGCCATTCGTGGGGTAAAACTGGAAAGCGCCCTGGCGCAGATTCGCCAACAGGCTCCGCAACTGAACACCGCGACTGACGCCCAACTGGCCCAGGCCATCCTGTCTATCTGACGACAGGACGGATGCCTGGGCGCTGGCTCTCGCCTGGGCATTGCGCTAGCCTTGGCGCTCACTTTCAGTAGTCGAGTCCCATGGCTTTTTCATACCGCCTTTTAATAGTCCCTTTGATATTTTCCGCCGGCTGGTCGCCACTGTCTTCGGCCTTTGACCTGACCACTCAGAGCACAGTCGCCAGCGCGTACGCCACCAGCAAAGTGACCTCTGCACCCTTCGACAAAAAAGTGATAATGGCCGCCCAGGACGACGCTGCCGCGTTTATTGCCACAGACGGGCAATGGCGGGGTGCACGGCTGGAGTCGGCGCTGGATTACCTGCGCCGTAACGAACCAAAACTTAACGCCAGCGACCTTGAACTGGCGCAAGCAATTCTCGTCCAATAATCATCTTTGTATTTCCATCTTTGTATTTGGAGTTATTCCATGCGTAGCCCGCTGATCGCCGCCACCCTTGGCCTGCTGTTGTTGGCCGACGTTGCCCAGGCGCATACCCTGGTTGCCACCAGTAACATCATTGTTCGCGCCTCTGGCCGCACCATTGATTTCACCTCGGACACCACCACCTCCATCCGCGATTCCAAAGTGGTGCGCGAAGCCCACGATGACGCCGCCAGTTTCGTGGCTACCAACGGCGAGATCCGTGGCGCGCGATTGGAAGCCGCCTTCGACACCCTGCGCACACGCTTGCCCGAAGCCCGTGACGCCAGTGACCAGACGCTTGCTGAAGCTATCCTCGCACTGTGAGGCGAATCGCCGCCTGGCTCCTGGCCGGGGCTGTGCTGCTGTGTGCCAGCGCGGCCCAGGCCAGCCTGCAACTGCGGCTCAAGACCGAGGGCTTGAGCCCCGCTGAACAAGAGGCCAGCCAGGCATTGCTCGACGAAGCGATGCGCTCTTTGCCGCCGCGCTTTATCAAGCAGTTGGACCGTCGCATCGATGTTGGCTGGACCGACAAGATGCCCGAAAACGCCTATGGCCAAGCCTCCCTGGTGTCCGAGCTGGACCTCAACGGCAACCTGCTCGCCAGCCTCACCGACGGCAGCGCCGCCACCCAAAAAACCAATCGCCCCCACGGCACTGTGCGCCGGGAAATGCTCGCCACCGTGCTGCATGAACTGACCCACATCTATGACCGTGCGCGCCTGTGGTCCAAAGAAGACCGTGCGCTGATCAATCGTTGCAGCCGCCAGAACAACCTCACCGGCCTCATCGGTCTGCCTGATCAATGCCGTGGCCAGAATGGCCGACGCTTTACCCTCAGCGATGACCCACGCCTGCTGGACCTTGCCGGCTGGCCGCAATACGTTGGCCGTCGCGGCGAGCGTGAGCAGAACAATCACCAGGTCGCCCGCAGCCCGGACATCTACGAAACCACCAGCCCGCTGGAATTTGTGGCCGTCAATATGGAGTACTTCCTCCTTGACCCGAGCTACGCCTGCCGCCGCCCCTCACTGTTCCGCTATTACAAGGAACACTTCGGCTGGGCCCCGCCCGAACAAGACACCTGCGCCAAGAGCTACGCATTCCTGAACGCCGGCAACGACTTCGCCAAGACACCGCTGGGCCATGTCGACCCGGAGCGCGTGTACGAAATTGACTACCTGCTGGCCGAGGCCAACCAGAACCTGGTCAGTCGCTGGGGTCACAGCATGCTGCGCCTGGTGATTTGCGCGCCGGGGCGCCCGCGAGGGCCGGATTGTCGGCTGGACCTGGACCAGCATCTGGTGTTGTCCTACCGCGCTTTTGTCGGTGATGTACAGTTGTCGAGCTGGGATGGCCTGGTCGGCAAGTACCCATCGCGACTGTTTGTACTGCCGCTGGCACAAGTGATCGACGAGTACACCAAGACCGAGTTGCGCGGCTTGGCCTCTGTACCGTTGAAACTGACCCGCCAGGAAATCAACGACACTGTCGAACATGCCGCCGAAATGCACTGGAGCTACGACGGCAACTACTTCTTCATTTCCAACAACTGCGCAGTGGAAAGCCTCAAGCTGTTACGCAGCGGCAGCGCCAACCCACAACTGACCGGCCTGGATAACATCACCCCCAATGGTTTGCTGGAGGTCCTGAGCGCTCGCGGCCTGGCCGACACAACTGTACTGGACGACAAGCGCAAGGCCCTGCGCCTGGGCTATCACTTCGACTCGTTCCGCGAGCGTTACCAAGCGATGTTCGATGTGCTGCGCAAACACCTGCCGATCAAACAAACCCAGGTCGAAGATTGGCTGTCTCTCAGCGCAGAGGAACGTCGCCAGTGGTTCGGCCAGGCCGACCTGCGCACCAGCGCCGCGTTGTTGCTGCTGGAGCAGGCGAGCTTTCGTAAACAGTTGATGCTGGCCCAGGACGAGGTCAAACAACGCTACCTCGGCGCTCGCGAGCTGAAAAACGGTGGCATGGAGAAAGCCAACGCCACGTTGCAACAGATCCTCGCCAACAGCGGCTTCCTCAGCCGCCCGGCGGAGCTGCTGGGCAGCGGTGGCTACGGCCTGCCGCAACCGTCGGAATCCAAGCGCCTGGAATCGGAAAGTGCCGAGCGCCAGAAGCAACTGCAATCGCTGACCGGCGAATTGGATAAAGAGGTGAGGGCGCTGCTGGAGCCTTCCCGCTCCGCCGAAATTGCTGCGTGCGAAGCCAACCTCAAGCAGGTGGGCGAGCATTTGCGGGCATTGCATAAAGCGGCGGGCGGCTTGGAGCTGCCCTGAAAAACTCGCGGCAGACACCTTTCAAATATGGGAGCTGGCTTGCCTGCGATGCAGACACCTCGGTCGTTCAGTTGAACCGAGGTGATGCAATCGCAGGCAAGCCAGCTCCCACATTTGATCTGTGTAAACCTGAAAACCGTATGTCTGGCCTCCATCACCTGTTTTATCAGCGAAAGCTGGCTGAAAGCTTTCGCGACTAGGATCACCTCCAACTGCCGGCAACAGACCGGCTGTACACAACAACAATGGTGATTCCCGATGTCCGCCCGTACCCGCCTGTTCGCCCCAACTCCACCCGTACGCCTCGTGCCTTTCGTTCTGCGCTGACCCCCACCGGTTCGCCATTCCCTAGCCGCGCTACGCCTGGAGTATTCCTATGCTGACTTTCCTTGGCTTTGCCATGGTCATCACGTTCATGTTCCTGATCATGACCAAGCGCCTGTCCGCGCTGATCGCGTTGATCATCGTGCCAATCCTGTTCGCGCTGTTCGGCGGCTTCGCACCGAAGATCGGCCCGATGATGCTCGAAGGCATTACCAAGCTCGCGCCGACCGGCGTGATGCTGATGTTTGCCATCCTCTACTTTGCCCTGATGATCGACTCCGGCCTGTTCGACCCGGCCGTGCGCAAGATCCTCAAGATGGTCAAGGGTGATCCGCTCAAAGTCTCCGTCGGCACCGCTGTGTTAGCCCTGGTGGTGTCCCTCGACGGTGACGGCGCCACCACCTACATGATCTGCGTGGCCGCCATGTTACCGCTGTACCAGCGCATCGGCATGAGCCCGCGGATCATGGCCGGCTTGATCATTCTCGCCGGCGGCGTGATGAACATGACCCCCTGGGGTGGCCCAACCGCCCGTGCCGCCAGTGCGCTGCACGTGGACCCCTCGGATATTTTCGTGCCGATGATCCCGGCCATGGCCGCCGGCGTGGTCGCGATCCTGGTGATCGCCTACATGTACGGCAAGCGCGAACGTGCGCGCTTGGGTGAACTGCACCTGCAAGGTGACGAGATCGACCACAGTGAAATCAGCGTGTCGCAATTCCCGGATGCCCGCCGGCCGAAACTGATCTGGTTCAACGGCGCGCTCACCCTGGCGCTGATGTGCACCCTGATCGCCGGTCTGTTGCCACTGCCGGTGCTGTTCATGGTGGCGTTCAGTATCGCAATGATCGTCAACTACCCGTGCCTGCAACAGCAGAAAGACCGCGTCGCCGCCCACGCCGGCAGCGTCTTGGCGGTGGTGGGACTGATCTTCGCCGCCGGTATCTTCACCGGCATTCTTTCCGGTACCGGCATGGTCGACGCCATGTCCAAGAGCCTGCTGGCGGTCATCCCGGAAGCGATGGGCCCGTACATGGCGGTAATCACCGCGCTGGTCAGCATGCCGTTCACCTTCTTCATGTCCAACGACGCGTTCTACTATGGCGTACTGCCAGTGCTCGCCGAAGCCGCCAGCCACTATGGCATCACCGCCGTCGAAATGGCCCGCGCGTCTATTGTTGGCCAGCCTGTGCACTTGCTCAGCCCGCTGGTACCTTCGACCTACTTGCTGGTAGCCCTGGCCGGTATCGAATTTGGCGATCACCAGCGCTTCACGCTGAAGTGGGCAGTGCTGGTATGCCTGTGCATAATGTTCGCCGCATTGCTGATGGGGATTTTTCCGCTGTTCAGCACTCTATAATCGTACCGACTCACCCACCGCGCGGCGCTGCAGCTTGCGCGGTTTAACACTTGCTCAAAGGAATACACATGGAATGGCTGACCAATCCGGAAATCTGGATTGCCTTCTTCACCCTGACGGCCCTCGAGATCGTCCTGGGTATCGATAACATCATCATGATTTCGATCCTGGTCAGCCGCATGCCTAAGCATATGCAGGCGCGCACCCGGATCTTCGGCCTGGCGCTGGCCATGGTCACGCGCATTCTGTTGCTGCTGTCGATCACCTGGGTGATGCAACTGACCAACGACCTGTTCGTGGTCTTCGGCCAAGGCATCTCCGGTCGCGACCTGATCCTGTTCTTCGGTGGCCTGTTCCTACTGTGGAAAAGCTCCCAGGAGATGTACCACGCGCTGGAAGGTGAAGACGAAACCCACGAAGAGCCAGGCGGCAAGGGTGGCAAGTTCATCTACACCATCATCCAGATCGCGATCATCGACATCGTGTTCTCCCTGGACTCGGTGATCACCGCAGTCGGCATGGTTTCCCATGTGCCGGTCA
Source organism: Pseudomonas sp. RA_15y_Pfl1_P11 (assembly GCF_963970975.1). Lineage (NCBI taxonomy): Bacteria > Pseudomonadati > Pseudomonadota > Gammaproteobacteria > Pseudomonadales > Pseudomonadaceae > Pseudomonas > Pseudomonas sp. RA_15y_Pfl1_P11. The sequence continues at coordinate 341,233 of NZ_CAXAOY010000004.1, read as the reverse complement.
TGGTTGCGGCGATTGTCGTGGCAGTGCTGGTGATGATGCTGGCGGCCGGCACCATCAGCGAATTCATCGACAAGCACCCGTCACTGAAGATGCTCGCGCTGTCGTTCCTGCTGGTCGTGGGTACCGTGCTGATCGCCGAATCGTTCGATGTGCACGTGCCAAAAGGCTACGTCTACTTCGCCATGGCGTTCTCGCTGGCGGTGGAAGCGGTGAACATCAAGATGCGTACCGCCATCGCGAAAAAGCGCAAACAGCAGGATCCGGTGAAACTGCGCAAAGATATTCCGGGTCAATAAAACTGACTCGCTGCTGAAAAAGGGGCTTTCGAGCCCTTTTTTCTCGTCTGCAAAAAGCTGATTTCATGACAGTTTTGTTTCAATCCCCACTTTAGCTATGCGATGCTGGCGCAGAGCCCATTCGCCAACTACAGCTTAATTACAAGACGTAAAACGGCAGCGGCAATTCTCATTTGCGTCGATTGGCGCACACCCACACGGGGGGCCGAGCATGCTGACCTTGCTCAATCTGCTTTCCGCCGTGACCCTGCTTATCTGGGGCACGCACATCGTCCGGACCGGCATCCTGCGGGTCTACGGCTCCAACTTGCGCCAAGTCATCGGGCAGAACATGTCCAAGCGCTGGCTGGCATTTGTCGCCGGTATCCTGGTGACTGCCATGGTGCAGAGCAGCAACGCCACAGCGATGCTGGTGACTTCCTTTGTTGGCCAGGGCCTCATGGGCCTGATGCCCGCCCTGGCGACCATGCTGGGTGCCGACGTCGGTACAGCATTGATGGCGCGCGTGCTGACCTTTGACTTGTCTTGGCTGTCACCGCTGCTGATCTTTCTCGGGGTGATTTTCTTCCTGTCGCGCAAACAGACGCGGGCAGGGCAGTTGGGCCGGGTCGGGATCGGTTTGGGGCTGATCATCCTCGCACTGCAACTGATCGTCGAAGCCGCCGGGCCGATCACCCACGCCCAGGGCGTGAAAGTGCTGTTCGCTTCGTTAACCGGCGACATCCTGCTCGACGCCCTGGTCGGCGCCTTGTTCGCGATGATTTCCTACTCCAGCCTGGCCGCCGTCCTACTGACCGCCACCCTGGCCGGCGCCGGCGTGATCGGCCTGCACGTGGCCATCGGCCTGGTGATCGGCGCCAACATCGGCAGCGGCGTGCTGGCCTTCCTCAGCACCAGCATGCAAAACGCCGCCGGCCGCCAGGTGGCCCTGGGCAGCTTGCTATACAAATTGATCGGCCTGCTGCTGATCATCCCGGTACTCGACCCACTGGTGCTTTGGATGGATGGCCTGGACTACAGCGCCCAAGGCATGGTCATCACCTTCCATCTGCTCTACAACGTCAGTCGTTGCCTGATCCTGTTGCCCACCATCGGACCGATGGCGCGGCTGTGCGCCTGGTTGCTTCCGGAACAACAGGAGGCCAACGGCAAGGCCAAGCCACGCCACCTCGACCCAACCGCCCTCGCGACGCCCAGTCTGGCCCTGGCCAACGCCGCCCGGGAAACCCTGCGCCTGGGCGACTTGATCGACAACATGCTGACCTCGATGCAAGAAGTACTGCGCGGCAAACAGACCGCTATCACCCAGGAAATGCGCAGCCTCAGCGACGATGTCGAAGCGCTCTACAGCGCGATCAAACTCTACCTGGCGCAAATGCCCCGCGAAGACCTCAGCGAACAGGACAGCCGTCGTTGGGCCGAGATCATTGAGTTGTCGATCAACCTGAAACTGGCCGGCGACTTGATCGAACGCATGCTACGCAAAGTCCAGCAGCAGAAAACCTCCCAGCGCCGCCAATTCTCTGAAGTGGGCCTGGAAGAACTGACCGGCCTGCACGGCCAACTGATCGCCAACCTGCGCCTCGGCTTGTCGGTATTCCTCAGCGGGGACCCGGAAAGCGCTCGCCAATTGCTGCGCGAGAAGCGCCGTTTCCGCGCCCAGGAACGCCGTCTGGCCCACGCCCACGTCAGCCGCCTTCAGCACAAAATCGTACAGAGCCTGGAGACCAGTTCCCTGCATCTGGAACTGATTGCCGACATGAAACGCTTGAACTCGTTGTTTTGCAGCAGTGCTTATGTAGTGTTGGAAACGTCCGACACCGGCGCGCTCTCCGCCGAAGATATTGCCGACATCACACACTCGCCCTGAACGGATGATGGCCCGTGAAGTCAGTTAAAGCTGACCTCACTCGCCAGGAAGCTTGTTATGCGTCGCCTGTTATTCGCTTGCCTGTTCATGAGCTGTGCCCACGCCTTTGCCTTTGACCGCCTGCAAGTCGAGGGCTACACCTTGCCCAACGGCCTGCAATTGCTGCTCAAACCGGGCACCGAGCGCGGGCACGTGGCGATTCGCCTGGTGGTGGGCGTAGGGCTGGATGACTTCAGTTGCGAGGACAAAGAGCTGCCGCACTTGCTGGAGCACTTGCTGTTCAGCGGCATCGACGGCGGCGGCGAAGGTGACCTGGAAGACCGCATGCAGGCACTGGGCGGCGAGTGGAACGCCTACACCAGCAATGCCGACACCACCTTTGTGATCGAAGCGCCCGCGCAAAACCAGCGCAAGGTGCTCGACCTGCTGCTGGCGATCATCACCCGTACGGAACTGACCGACGCCAACATCAACGCCGCCAAACACGTGGTCGAGCGCGAAGACGGCGGCCACTATTCACACCTGCAACGCCTGCTGGACCGCCAGGACCTGGGCCACACTGCCAGTAATCAATTGGCCGTTGAACTTGGCCTCAAGTGTGCTGAACGTGCGGAGGTCAATCACCTGACCCGCGACCAATTAGAGAAGCTGCGCAAAAACTGGTACGCGCCCAACAACATGACGCTGATCATCGTCGGCGACCTCGACAAACTGCTACCGGCTTATCTGGAACGCACCTATGGCCAACTCGACCCGGTCGAGCCGACTGAACACCCCGCGCTGCCCGACATCCAGCACGCCGCCGCCAGCCATCGCGAATTGATTCACGGCTGGGTGGGCGACAGCGCCAAGCTGCACTGGCTGTTTCCCGAGCCGGTGCTGGACGACCAGCATGACGAAACCTACGACTTGCTCAAGGACTACCTCGACTGGGCGCTGTACCGCCAACTGCGCCTCAAGCACGGCTTGTCCTACGGCCCCTGGAGCGAGCGCGAAGTACTCGGCGGCGTAGGCTTCCTCAGCCTGAACGCCGACCTTGAGCGGGAAAACCTCCCCGAAGCCGAACAGGTACTCCAGGACCTAAAGGCGCAACTGCTCAAGGACGGCCTCGACCCTGCGGTATTCGCGCGCTTGCAACAAGCTGCCATCGCGCGCCAGGCGTGGGCCGTGCAAGGCAACAGCGCGTTGGCCGACTACTACTGGAGTGCATCTGGCGATTACAACAAAGGCCGCTTCAGCGACCCGGTCAAGCGCATCAAGGCGGTGAGCCTGGACCAGACCAACCAAGCCATGCTCCAAGTGCTCAAGCAGCCAGGCTACTGGCGCTTCGAGAAACCGCTGCTGAGCTATGACGCACTCAGTTGGATCGGCGCCGGTGTACTCGGGCTGATCGCCATTGTGTTGATTGGCGTGCGGGTTTATCGCAAACGGATCGCGTAATGGGGCACCGGACGACGGGCTAAGACGCTATTCTGTCTCGGATTTTTCCCTACAAAGACTGCGAACCGCCGAATGCTAAACCTGACCCGCATAATCACCCGCATCCTTGAGCTGATGAAGCGCTACCCAGGGGTGATTGCACTCGGCGGTTTTATCTCGGGTGTGTGCAGCTTCATCCTGGTGGATCGCCAGCAAGGCATGGCGAGTTGGATCGCCGTGATCATGCTGGTGAGCTGGCTGTGGCTGATGTTGGAAAACAGTTTTACCCAGCTGTTCACCAAAGTCTTCAAGCGCGAAATCCCCGAACCCCTGTTGCGTTACGCGACACAGATGATCCACCAGGAAAGTCTGTTTTTTGTGCTGCCGTTCTTTTTTATCACCACAGCATGGAACAGCGGCCAGTCGATTTTTACCGGCTTGCTCGGTGCGGCGGCACTGGTGTCGATTGTTGACCCGCTGTATTACAAATGGCTGGCGCCCAAACGTTCACTGTTCCTCGCGCTGCACACCTTCACCCTATTCGCCGCTCTGCTCACTGCACTGCCGATCATCCTGCACTTGACCACCGCCGAGAGTTACAAGCTGGCCCTCGGCGTCGCGATGGCGCTGTCGATTCCAAGCCTGGCGGTAAGCCTGCCGCTACGCAGCGTCAAAGGCTGGGCGATGCTGCTCGGGGTCACCGCTGCCATAGGCTGCGCCGGATGGTTCCTACGCAGCTGGGTACCGCCAGCCACGTTGTGGATGACTGAAGTCGCCATCAGTACCCAACTGCAAGACCGCACGCCAGGCGACGACCTCAAGGAAGTCAACGCCGCGCAGCTGCGAAGCAGCGGGCTGTACGCCTACACCGCGATCAACGCCCCACGCGGGCTGGATGAACGGATCTACCACGTGTGGAAGTTCAACGGTAAAGAGGTCGACCGCATCGCCTTGGATATCCATGGCGGACGCAAAGAGGGCTATCGCGCCTGGACCCATAAACAGAATTTCCCAAGCGACTCGGTAGGCCGCTGGCAAGTGCAGGTTTTGACAGAAGACGGGCAGGTGATCGGCGTACTGCGTTTCAACGTCACCGACACAGCACAAGCGGACAATCCAAAGTAGGACGTATCGTGCTATTACGTAGGAATTGTGGATAGCCAAACAAGCTCGGAGCTTATGACCACCCGTACGACCGCCGGCGCAGCCCACCTCGATACGTCCACCACCCCGCCACAGCTGAGGATTACGGGGGACTGGACGCTTGCCCACTATGCCAGCCTGAAGAAGCTGTCGGACAAGCTCGACGGCCAATACGATGCCGGCGCGCGCATCGACCTCAATGGCCTCGGCGCGCTGGATACCGCGGGCGCCTCGCTGCTGGTGGAGTTGCTGGGGCCGACCCGTATCGAGCAATCCGCCGAGCAGACCGATTGCAGCCTGTCAGCCGCCGACCGCGCGCTGTTGAAGACCGTCTACCGCTCCCTGAACGATTTTTGCGTGCCGCAGAAAGCACCGGAAGAAGCCACCGGCATCCAGCTGCTGGCGCGCATCGGCCGGGCGGTGGACACCGTCTGGCAGGACAGCAAAAAACTGCTGGGCTTTATCGGCCTGATTCTCGAAACCTTCGCTCGCGGTATTTTCCGCCCCAAGCGCTGGCGCATCACACCGATGGTCGCGCACATCGAACAAACCGGCCTCGACGCTGCGCCCATTGTGGCCTTGCTGACCTTTCTGGTCGGCGCCGTCGTAGCGTTCCTGGGCGCCACGGTGCTCAAGAGCTTTGGCGCGACGATTTTTACCGTGGACCTGGTGGCGTTCTCTTTCCTACGCGAGTTCGGCGTGTTGCTTACCGCCATCTTGATCGCCGGCCGCACAGCCAGTGCCTTTACCGCGCAAATCGGCTCAATGAAGGCCAATGAAGAAATTGACGCCATCCGCACGCTGGGCCTCGACCCGATGGAACTGTTGGTATTGCCGCGCGTGCTGGCGTTGCTGGTGTCATTGCCAATGCTGACCTTTCTGGCAATGCTCTCCGGGATTGTCGGTGGCGGCGTGGTCTGCGCCGTGGCGTTGGATATATCGCCGGCGATGTTTCTCTCGCTGCTGCAATCGGACATTGGTGTGCAGCATTTCCTGGTGGGCATGGTGAAAGCACCGATCTTCGCCTTCTTGATTGCCGCCATTGGTTGCCTGGAAGGCTTCAAGGTCAGTGGCAGTGCCGAATCGGTCGGCGCTCACACCACCTCCAGCGTGGTGCAATCGATTTTCGTGGTGATCGTGCTGGATGCGGTGGCTGCGCTTTTCTTCATGGAGATGGGCTGGTGAGTCGTCTGCACCGGGCGCCCAGTGAGGCGGTGATCGAAGTGCGCGGGCTGTGCAATCGCTTTGGCAGCCAGAGCGTGCACGAGAACCTCGACTTGGATTTGTATCAAGGCGAGATCCTCGCGGTCGTCGGCGGGTCCGGCAGCGGCAAGTCGGTGCTGTTGCGCAGCATTGTTGGCCTGCGCAGGCCCAGCGAAGGTGAAGTGCGGGTATTCGGTAAAAACCTGCCCAATCTCTCGGAACACGAACGCTCGCTGATGGAACGACGCTTCGGCGTGCTGTTCCAGAAGGGCGCACTGTTTTCCTCGCTGACCGTCACCGAAAACGTCGCGCTGCCACTGATTGAACACGCCGGCCTCAGCCGCCGCGACGCCGAGCACTTGGCTGCGGTCAAGCTGGCCCTGGCCGGGCTGCCGCTGTCGGCGGCCGACAAATACCCGGCCTCGTTGTCGGGCGGCATGATCAAGCGCGCGGCCCTGGCCCGTGCGCTGGCGCTGGACCCGGACATCCTGTTTCTCGACGAACCCACCGCCGGCCTCGACCCGATTGGCGCGGCGCAATTCGACCAACTGATCCTCACCCTGCGCGATGCATTGGGCCTAAGTGTGCTCCTGGTCACTCACGACCTGGATACGCTGTACACCATCACCGACCGCGTGGCGGTGCTGGCACAGAAGAAAGTGCTGGTCGCCGGTGCCATCGACGTCGTCTCGGAAACGGACAACGTGTGGATTCACGAATATTTCCACGGCCCTCGGGGCCGCGCGGCATTGGATGCCGCTCAATCGCTTAACGAGGTATGACATGGAAACCCGAGCCCATCATGTGATGATCGGTCTGTTCAGCGTGATCGTGGTGGTCGGCGCGATGCTGTTTGGCCTGTGGCTGGCTAAGTCCAGCATCGACAGCGCGTTCCAGGATTACGAAGTGGTCTTCAACGAAGCCGTCAGCGGGCTTTCCCAGGGCAGTTCGGTGCAGTACAGCGGCATCAAAGTGGGTGACGTTATCAGCCTGCGCCTGGACCCCAAGGACCCGCGCCGCGTCCTCGCGCGCATCCGCCTGGCCGGCCAGACGCCGATCAAGGAAGACACCCTGGCCAAACTGGCACTGACCGGTATTACGGGCACCTCGATCATCCAGCTCAGCGGCGGCACGCCCCAAAGCCCCGAACTCAAAGGCAAAGACGGCAACCTGCCGGAAATCATCGCTTCGCCTTCGCCCATCGCGCGCCTGCTCAATAACAGTAACGACTTGATGACCAGCATCAACCTGCTGCTGCACAACGCCAACGACATGTTCTCCGCGCAGAATGTCGAGCGCCTGAGCAACACATTGGACCACTTGGAAAAAACCACGGGGTCGATTGCCGACCAGCGTGGCGACATCAAGGTGGTGATGCAGCAACTGATGCAAGTGAGCAAGCAGGCCTCTGCCGCCCTGGAGCAAACCACAGTGCTGATGCGCAACGCCAACGGCGTGCTCAACGATCAAGGCAAACAAGCCTTTGGCAGCGCCGAGCAGGCCATGAAGTCTCTTGAACAGAGCACCGCCACCATCAACACCTTGCTGACAGACAACAAGAGTTCGGTAAACAGCGGCATGCAAGGCCTCAATGAACTGGCACCGGCCGTGCGCGAACTGCGCGAAACCCTCGGCTCACTGCGCGCCATCTCTCGCCGCTTGGAAGCCAACCCCAGCGGCTACCTGCTGGGCAGCGACAAAAACAAGGAGTTCACGCCATGAAGCGTGCTTACCAAATGATCGCCCCTGTGGCCCTGGCGCTCGTGAGCGCGTGCTCGATTTTGCCCAAGGCCGACCCTTCGGATGTGTATCGCCTGACCTCGGCCCAGACCACCACACAGGGCACCCCGGTAGCCTGGTCGCTGCGCGTGACCAAGCCGCAGACCAGCGAATTTCTCGACAGCCCGCGCATTGCCGTGGTGCCCAATGGCGACCTGATCAGCAGTTATGCGAACTCGCGCTGGAGCGATCCGACGCCGGTGCTGTTGCGCAATCGCCTGCTGGACGGGTTTCAGCGCGATGGGCGGGTAACGTTATTGAGCACCGACGAAACCAATCTGCAGGCCGACTATGAGCTGGGCGGGCAATTGCAGGCATTCCAGAGTGAGTACCGGGGCGGGGCGGTAGAGGTGGTGATACGTCTGGATGCGCGGCTGGTGCGGGGGAGCGATCAGCGGATAATTGCCAGTCGACGATTTGAGGTGAGGCAGCCGGTGAATGACACCAAAGTGCCGGCCGTGGTGGCTGGGTTTGGGCAGGCAGGGGATCAGCTGACTAAGCAGGTGGTGGATTGGGTGGTTGCGCAGGGCAATAATGCACCGAAACGCTGAGGGCCTCTTCGCAGGCAAGCCAGCTCTCACATTTGACTGTATTCACGCATCCAAATGTGAGAGCTGGCTTGCCTGCGAAAGGGGTTTAAGCCTCAGCCAAAGAACCAGTAGCACACCGCAATCGCCGCCACGACGCCGGCAAACTCCGCCAGCAACGCACATCCCACCGCATGCCGCGCCCGCTGGATCCCCACCGAACCAAAATAAACCGCCAACACGTAAAAGGTGGTCTCGGTACTGCCCTGAATCGCCGCCGCCACCAATGCCGGGAAGCTGTCTACGCCCTGGGTTTGCATAGTCTCGATCAGCATCGCCCGCGCGGCACTGCCGGAGAACGGCTTGACCATGGCAGTCGGCAAGGCATCCACAAACCGCGTATCCATGCCGGTCCAGGCCACGACGTGGCGAATACCTTCCAGACCAAACTCCAGCGCGCCGGATGCTCGCAGCACGCCGACGGCACACAGCATCGCCACCAGGTACGGCAGCAGATTCTTGGCCACATCGAAGCCTTCTTTGGCGCCTTCGACGAACGCCTCATACACCTTCACCTTACGCAGCGCGCCGATCACTAGGAACAGCATGATCAGGCCGAACAGCGTGAGGTTGCCAAGGATCGACGACAAGCCAGCCAATGCGGTGGCGGACAGCGTCGCCAGCAACGCCATGAAACCGCCCAGCACCAATGCACCCGGAATCAAATAGGCCAGCACCACCGGATCCCACAGACGCAGGCGCTGTATGATCGCCACTGACAACAGACCCACCAATGTAGACGCACTGGTCGCCAGCAGGATCGGCAAAAACACCAGCGTCGGGTCCGCAGCACCTTGCTGCGCGCGGTACATGAAGATGGTCACCGGCAACAGCGTCAGCGAAGACGCGTTTAGCACCAGGAACAGGATCTGCGCGTTACTCGCCGTATTGGGGATGGGGTTGAGTTCCTGCAATGCCTTCATCGCTTTCAAGCCGATGGGCGTTGCCGCGTTATCCAGGCCCAGGCCGTTAGCTGCAAAATTGAGGGTGATCAAGCCAATGGCGGGGTGGCCGGCGGGCACTTCAGGCATCAGGCGGCGAAACAACGGGCCCAGCGCCTTGGCCAGCCACTCGACGATCCCGGCTTTTTCGGCGATGCGCAAAAAGCCCAGCCACAGCGTCAGGGTGCCGAACAGCAGCACCATCACTTCCACCGACAGTTTGGCCATGGCGAAAATGCTTTCGACCATTGCCGCAAAAATCCCGGCATTACCGCCAATCAGCCATTGCGCCAGTGCTGACACCATTGCCACGACAAAGAAGCCAAGCCACAGGCCATTGAGCATCAGTTGAACCCCCCAAAGAATGGGGCGAATGATAACGGGGCTGGCAGAAACGACAAACCCCGGAATTTTCCGGGGTTTGTTTAAGAGCCGTCGTGCTATCAGCTGCGCGTGGCTTGGCCGACCGGCAGCGCTTGCTTGCTGCGCCAGTGCGGCAGGGAGTTCCAGTAACGCTCGCCCTTGGCATCGTCGTACATGCCTTCCCAACGGGAGATGACCAGTACGGCCAGGGCGTTGCCGATCACGTTAAGCGCAGTACGCGCCATGTCCATGATGCGGTCGACGCCGGCGATGAACGCCAGGCCTTCCAGCGGAATGCCCACGCTGCCCAGGGTAGCCAGCAGTACCACGAAGGACACGCCCGGTACGCCGGCGATACCTTTGGAGGTGACCATCAGGGTCAGCACCAGCATCAGCTGCTGGCCGATCGACAGGTCGATGCCGTACAGCTGGGCAATGAAGATCGCCGCGATGCTCTGGTACAGGGTCGAACCGTCGAGGTTGAACGAGTAACCCGTCGGCACCACAAAGCTGCAAATAGCCTTCGGCGCGCCGTAGGCTTCCATCTTCTCGATCACGCGCGGCAGCACGGTTTCGGAGCTGGCGGTGGAGTAGGCCAGTACCAGCTCATCCTTGAAGATGCGCATCAGCTTGACCACCGAGAAGCCGAACAGGCGGGCGATCAGGCCAAGGATCACGAAAGCGAAGAACAAGATGGCGACGTAAACCAGAATCACCAGCTTGGCCAGCGGCAGTAAGGAGGCGAAGCCAAAGTTGGCCACGGTCACGGCGATCAGTGCGAATACGCCGATCGGGGCGTACTTCATGATCATGTGGGTAACTTTGAACATGCTCTCGGACACGCCCTGGAACAGGGTCACCAGCGGCTCACGCAGCTCAGGCTTGAGGCTCGACAAGCCCAGGCCAAACAGCACGGAGAAGAAGATGATCGGCAACATTTCGCCACGGGCCACGGCGGCGAAGATGTTCGATGGGATCAGGTTGAGGATGGTCTCGATGAACGCATGCTCATGCTGCACCTCGGCGGCAGTCGCCTGGTACTTGGAGATATCCACGGTACCCAGGGTACTCATGTCGATGCCAGCACCCGGGTGGAACAGGTTGGCCAGCAGCAGGCCAACCACGATGGCGATGGTGGTGACGATTTCGAAGTAAAGGATGGTTTTGACGCCGATACGCCCGAGTTTTTTCGCGTCACCGACACCGGCAATGCCGACGATCAGCGAGGAGATCACAATCGGGATCACGATCATCTTGATCAGACGGATAAAGATATCGCCCGCTGGCTGCAACACATTGCTGATCCACCAGGCCTTTTCAGCGCTGAAATGGTTGAGCACAGCACCGATTGCGATCCCCAGCACCAAACCGATGAGGATCTGCCAGGCGAGGCTTAGCTTTGCCTTCTTCATGTCATTACCCTTACTTCAAGTGAACTTAAGGCAAACGCGCCAGCTGCAACGCCCGAGGGCGAAAAAGTGTGTGCATCTGCCTCCATGGAAGGTCACCGCAGCGTGGCCGAAATGGCTTACTGGCAGGCGAAAAAAGGCGCAACTATTCCCATGCAAGGGAGCGACGTCTAATGCCGTAAACGCCTACCCTATGCCGAATCGGCATGGTCTTTTTTCATAATAACTGTCCGAACGGTCAGTTCAAATGTGACATTTTGTCCGACAAACATGCCGTGAACCTGCCAAACCCGGCTCGCGCAGAGATTCAGCACGTGTCGCGAGCATTGCCATAAATACTTGGGAATTCCGCTGTTTAGTGTCAGAAATACCTTAAAGGCCCACATTAATTTTCTCGATAGATGGTCGAGCCGACACACTAAGAAATGGTTGGGATCGAGCAGAACGGAAATTTGCGACTATGGAAGGTATAGGCAGGTATATGGAGAGGGGCAAAGAGGCAAAGCATTTACGTCATAAGCGCGCCGCAAATTCAGCAAGCCATAAGCTTGTGAACCTGCGTCGCAGCCTTTCGCCTGACCCGGCCCTTTCGCAGGCACTCCCTGTACCCGTAGGTCACGCCGATCGCGATTGATCAGCACAACCCGGCCCCTTGGTCATGCACAGCACTTGGCGTGCTGTGCAGACAGAAAGAAGCGAGGCGCTTCTTTCAGTGGACGCCAGCTCCGCAGACGACATCGCGTCAGGCGGAACCTAGTACCAATTCGGATCTTTCTTCAATTGCTCCATCAGGAGCTTCTGCATACCTTCGTCCGGCTTGCCGATAAAACGGTAGTCGGCATGCCGCGTGGGCGATTTGTCCGCCGGCAGGCCGGCCGGGACCTCAACCAACATGGCGTAGGCATCTTCCTTGTCGAAGCTGAAGGCAACGATCAAGCGCTTGTTCAGGCACGTGTCAGCGGTTTCGCAGAGCGGCCCAACCAAATACTTATCACCGTCTTCTTCCACGGCATTCATTTGCTCGGCCGTGCCCGACAGGTTCAATACCCATTCTGGCAGACGCTCTTCTTTCTTCACCACGCCTTGCCAGGTTTCACGGTATTGCGGGTCCGAGCTGAGCAATTCGTTGGCTCGGGATTGGCCGTCATTGGCGGCCATCACCAAGCTGCTACCGCCCAGAAGCAGGGCGGCAGTAATGGCTTTGAAGGACAGAGTGGTCATTTTCAGCCTCGGCCGCGACGACCAAAGAAGAAAGAAACGATGAACATCACCAGGAAGACCACAAACAGGATTTTTGCGATACCCGTCGCGGTGCCCGCGATGCCACCGAAGCCCAAGACTGCAGCCACAATGGCGATGATCAGAAATGTGATTGCCCAACTCAACATGGTGATTCTCCTTATCGTTCTTTAAGAGGTAACAGCTGTGGTGCCGTACAGCCACTCAACACGAGTAGCCTTTGTGTTGCCTAGAACACCCAACGCTCTTGGGATGGCAGTTCACTCAGGGAAGACGCCTGGTCAACCATCCGCAATTGCGGGGCTGTTGCGCTGGGAGCAACGCTGCCAACGGAACGGAAATGGGTCTGGGTCATGGCCGGACGCTCAAACTGAGGAACCTGCTGCTGACTCTGCTGCCAATGTTGCAACTGCTGAACACCAATCAACGTGACAATCAGCGCCAAGCTGGCAAACAGCCCTTGCTGCAAGCGCAGTGGCGATACACGCAATTGGCTAAGGCTTTGGCGAGTCATGCTGCTGTTCTCCCACATTTTGATTATTCGTGAGAGGGATATTGCAGAGCGCATGCCAGTTTTTTTACAAAATAAATATCAACAAAATCAATAGGTTATCTATTAATAGATCACCATGAACCCAGCATCCTGCACGATCCCCTACTTGGCGCCGTGCGAAATGCACGATGGCCAGCGGTCGGATCAAGGGATAGAAAGCGCAAGGTGTGTTGCCGAAGTGGCAAGACGGCTTGAAAACGCCATCAGACGGCGCTTTTTAGACAGGGTTGCAGATACCTGCACGACGTCGCCATTTATCAATCAGAATAAACCATGCAACTTGCCCGATTATTCCGGGACTAAACACCATCATTCATACTTTTAGGGAGCGCGGGACAGATGGAATCAGCCAAGGAACTTCAAGGCCGCATTCTTTTAGTGGATGACGAATCCGCGATCCTCCGCACCTTCCGCTATTGCCTGGAAGATGAAGGCTACACAGTGGCTACCGCGAACAGCGCTGCCCAGGCCGATACCTTGATGCAGCGCCAGGTGTTCGACCTGTGCTTCCTGGACTTGCGCCTGGGCGAAGACAATGGCCTGGATGTATTGGCCCAGATGCGGATCCAGGCGCCCTGGATGCGCGTGGTGATTGTGACCGCCCATTCGGCGGTCGACACCGCTGTTGATGCCATCCAGGCTGGCGCCGCCGACTACTTGGTGAAGCCTTGCAGCCCCGACCAACTGCGCCTCGCCACCGCCAAGCAACTGGAAGTGCGTCAACTCTCTGCGCGCCTCGAGGCCCTCGAAGGCGAAGTGCGCCAACCGAAAGATGGCCTCGACTCCCACAGCCCGTCGATGATGGTGGTACTGGAAACCGCACGCCAGGTGGCCGGGACAGATGCCAACATCTTGATCCTGGGTGAATCCGGTACCGGTAAAGGTGAGCTGGCGCGAGCCATTCACGGCTGGAGCAAGCGCTCAAAGAAATCCTGTGTGACCATTAACTGCCCATCGCTGACCGCAGAGCTGATGGAAAGTGAGTTGTTCGGTCATAGCCGTGGGGCCTTTACCGGTGCCAGTGAAAGCACCTTGGGCCGCGTCAACCAAGCAGATGGCGGCACGCTGTTTCTCGACGAGATCGGCGACTTTCCACTCACGTTGCAACCTAAATTGCTACGATTCATCCAAGACAAGGAATACGAGCGTGTGGGCGACCCTGTCACCCGTCGTGCCGATGTACGTATCCTCGCGGCCACCAACCTGAATCTGGAAGACATGGTGCGCGACGGCCGCTTCCGAGAGGACTTGCTCTATCGCCTCAACGTGATCACCTTGCACCTGCCGCCGCTGCGCGAGCGAAGTGAAGACATCCTGACCCTGGCCGACCGTTTCCTGGCGCGCTTCGTCAAGGAATACGCCCGACCTGCACGCGGCTTCAGCGATGAAGCGCGCGAAGCGCTGCTCAACTATCGCTGGCCGGGGAATATCCGTGAGCTGCGCAACGTAGTGGAACGCGCCAGCATCATTTGTCCCCAGGATAAGGTCGAAATCAGCCACCTCGGGATGTCTGAGCAGCCGACCAACAATGCGCCGCGTATCGGTGCGGCGCTGAGCCTCGACGAGCTGGAGAAGGCACACATCGGCGCCGTCCTCGCGACCAGCGACACCCTGGACCAGGCGGCTCGCACCCTGGGTATCGACGCGTCGACCCTGTATCGCAAACGTAAACAGTACAACCTGTGAGCTGTAACCTATGAAGTTAGCGATGAAACTGCGCACTCGGTTATTCCTGAGCATCTCCGCGCTGATCACCGTTGCCCTGCTAGGTTTGATCCTGGGCTTGGTCAGCGTCATGCAAATGGCCAAGACCCAGGAGTCTTCAATTCGCAGCAACTTCGTTACCCTCGACTTGGGGCTCAAGCTGCGTCAGAGCCTGGGCGACCAGTTGATGATGATGCTGGAGGCGCGACCTAATCCGGAAGCCCTGGAAGCCTCGAAAGGACGCTACTTTGATTTGCTGGACCAGGGGATTGCCCATGAGCGGCAAGCTCACACCGGAAGCGGCTTCAGCGAGGCCAAGGCGGACTACCTGAGTTTCCTCGAGGCTTTCGATGAGTCTCAGCAGGCTTCGCCGCCGCCGGGCAGCAAGGAAAAACTCCACGAAACCTTCAACGTGCTGCGTAACGGCCTGATCGCCGAACACAAGCACGCCCTGGAAAGCATCAGCGCCAGCGAACAAAAGTCCCGCGCGCGCGCCTTGCTGATCGCCGGCGTTCTGGGATTGGTGGGGCTCGCGGTGCTGATCATCGGATTCATTACGGCTCATGGCATTGCCAGGCGTTTTGGCGGGCCGATCGAAGCCCTGGCCAAGGCGGCGGACAAGATCGGGCAGGGCGATTTCGAGGTGACGCTGCCCCTCTCCTCTGCCGCGGAAATGAACCTGTTGACCCGGCGCTTCGGCATCATGGCCGAAGCGTTGCGCCAGCATCAGGCGACCAATGTCGATGAACTGCTGGCGGGCCAGCAGCGCCTGCAAGCGGTGCTCGACAGCATCGACGATGGCTTGCTGATGATCGACCGCCAAGGCCGCCTGGAGCATCTCAACCCTGTCGCCCAGCGGCAATTAGGTTGGGACGAGGAACGCCTCGGCCAGGGCCTGGGCGAGGCGTTGGTGCGTCCGGAACTGGACGAGCAACTGCAACTGGTATTGCGAGGCGGTAACCTGGAGCGGGCGCCGGACGATCTGGAAGTGGAAGTCGAAGGCGAACTGCGCCTGCTGACCTACAGCTTGACCCCCGTGAGCCATACCGAGGGGCATATCCTCGGCGCGGTGATGGTGCTGCATGACGTCACCGAACAACGGGCATTCGAGCGGGTGCGCAGCGAGTTCGTACTACGCGCCTCCCATGAACTGCGTACGCCGGTGACCGGCATGCACATGGCATTCGGACTGTTCCGCGAACGCGCGAAGTTTCCCGCAGAGTCCCGTGAAGCGGACCTGCTGGACACGGTTAATGAAGAGATGCAGCGCCTGATGCAGTTGATCAACGACCTGCTCAATTTCTCGCGGTACCAGAACGGCCTGCAGAAACTCACGCTGGGGCCGTGCGATGTGACTGACCTGCTGGAACACGCCCGGGCGCGCTTCGTCGAGCCAGCCAAAGCGCAAAACGTCGAACTGCTGGTAGAAACTCAATCCGACCTGCCCAGATTGTATGCAGACCAGGCACAACTGGAGCGGGTGCTCGATAACCTGCTGGGTAACGCCCTGCGCCATACAGCCACTGGCGGGCAGATTCGCCTGCATGCGCGCCGCCATGGTGAGCGGGTGATTGTCAGCGTCGAAGATAACGGCGAAGGCATCGCTTACGGGCAACAGGGGCGGATCTTCGAGCCCTTCGTCCAGGTAGGCCGCAAGAAAGGCGGCGCCGGCCTGGGGCTGGCGCTGTGCAAGGAGATCGTGCAATTGCACGGCGGCCGCATGGGCGTGTATTCGCGGCCGGGGCAAGGCACTCAGTTCTATATGGCGTTACCGCTTTAACGGTGGTTCAACGCTCGCAGGATCGCTGCACTCTCCGCATCCGGCGCGCCGTCAAATAGCGATGGCCGGAAATGCATCTGGAACGCCGCGATCACGTGACGCGTGGCCACATCCAGCTCTCCGGTCTGGGGTGCCTGGTAGCCCAGACGCGCCAACTCTTCCTGAAACCAGGTGATGCTCGGCAGCTCGGTGGCGTATTGCACCTGGTAGCGCGCGAAAGCCTGGGCATCCGGCCATACGCCCAGCCCTTCAGCAGCCAGGCGCTTCCAAGGGAATAGCGGGCCCGGGTCCAACTTGCGCAGCGGTGCGATATCGCTGTGACCAATAATGTTTTTGGGGTCGATGCCGTTGCGCTTACTGATATCTTTGAGCAAGACCACCAGGGATTTCACCTGCGCCTCAGAGTACGGGTACCAGAGTCGGCCAGTCGGTGTGTCCTTGTAGCCAGGGTTCACGATCTCGATACCGATGGAGCTGGAGTTAAGCCAGGTGCGCCCCATCCACTCGCTTTCCCCGGCATGCCAGGCGCGCTGGCTCTCATCTACCAGCTTGTAAATGGTGGCGGAGGCATCGTCGCCGATCAGGTAGTGGCTGCTGACCTGGCCGTGGGTGAGCAATGCCAGGGAGCGTTCAAGGTTGGTGGAGGTGTAATGGACGACCACGAACTGCACGCGGTTGTCGTGATTCACCGAGGGGTGGTTGGTGTCCAGGCGAGGGCCGCTGGCGCAGCCCGCAAGCAGAAGGAACACAAAAGCAAAGTACAAGGATTTCATGGCGGAAGACGTTACACTGAAGACGATAATGCAACAGTGTAACGTACCGGTTGTGGCCCGGCGGTCAAATTACAAAATGGAACATTTTTTAGGCTGCCTGCACCTGATTCCGTCCCGCTGCCTTTGCCCGATATAGCGCCGCATCGGCGCGTTTGAGCGCCAGGTCACTGCGCTCTGCCGGCTGGAACTGCGCCACGCCCATGGAGACCGTGATCGTCACCGGCTCGCCCTTGAAGTGAAACGGGCACGCCTCAATCGCTGCGCGCAACACCTCGCCCGCCGCCAGGGCATCCTTCAAGGATGAGTCAGGCATCAGCAAGACGAACTCTTCACCGCCAAAGCGCGCGATAAAATCAGTCGGTCGCAGGCGTTTGCGCAGCACAGTGGCGATGATTTTCAGCACCCTGTCGCCAGCCAGGTGGCCGTAGCCATCGTTGATGCGCTTGAAGTGATCCAGGTCCAGCATCGCCAGCGACAGGTTGTTGCCGCGTTGGAGCCAAGTGTTGACCTCCTGATCCAGGCGCTCACTCCACGCTGCGCGATTGGGCAAGCCGGTGAGCGGATCGATCAGGGCCTTCTGGCGTTGAACCTCCAAGTGCTCGCGATAGCCTTGGGCTTCCTGCTCCATATTGGCAACCCGTTCGGCCAGGCCCTTCAGACGTGCAGCCGTTTCCTGCTCACGTTGATCGCGCTGCTGCTGGTGCTCATCCATGGTACCTAACAGGCCTTCGAGATGGCTTTCCAATACGTGCTTGAGGCTGTCCAGGTCGGCGGCTTCCTGCACGCTGCTTTGCAGGCCGTCGACCTGTTCGCGGATCTGCGTGTCCAGTTCCCGGGCGGCGGAACGGCTATCGGCGTGGCCGTCGCTGGCGACCTGTAAATGCCCCTGGAACGCTTCGAGGCGCTCGTTGAGCTGCTTAAGGTAAGCCTCGAACTCATGCTGGCCGCTGTCGGTGATCGCCAGCATCAAGACTGCCAGGTCGTCGAGGATAGGCAGCAGTTCGTACCAGTTCAGGCCGTGGGCCAGACGCTCACGCATGGCTTCGGCCTGGGGCCGATGGCGCTCGGGCAATGCCAGCTCTTCCAGCAGGCCGAGCAGGGTGTCTTCGATGTGCTTGGCCACGAAGCTGTAGGACGGCTCCGGCGAGTCGGGTAGGGAATACGCGCCATCCGATTGCAGCTCGTCGGGGTCGGACTCTTCGACCTCCAGCACAGGCGGGAGCGACAGGCTGCCGATGACAGTTTTATCCGGGGTTTCGACCTGAGGTTCGGGGGTTTCGATGAAGGCGGCAAGGGCGCTTTCCGGCGCCAGTTGTTCTGCCTGAAGTTCGACCTCGGGCTCCACACGCGCCAAGGGCGCTGCGAGCGCTTCAATAGGAGCGGCTTGAGCGGCGGCCTCGTAGACGAACGCTTCACTGGAGGCCTCGGCAACCTTTGCCGGTGCATCCGATTCAACTGCAAGGACAACCGGCTCTTGAGGCTGTGGCGCAAAGGCGCGCAAGGCTTGCGTCAGCTCCTCGGACTGCTCGGACTGCTCGGACTGCTCGGGCTGCTGAGGCTCGGCGACGGGCTTGGCCACAGGGGTTTGCGATGCCGGGATGGGGACCGGTTCGTTTGCTAGCGCCTCGTTCGCGACATCCTTGGAACCAAACAGACGCTGCAAGAGCCCAGGCCCTGCGCGCGTGGTTTCGCCGCCGGGCTCCAGGTTATTCAGCGCCTGGCTTTGCAGGCCACTCAACTCGCTCAGCAACAACGGGATCTCACGTGCCTGGCCGACGCGCCCGTCCAACTGCTTGGCAAACGCCTTCAGCGGACGGATGACCTCACGGGGCAACGGCAGCTTTTGCAGTTGCGTGACCAAGGAGGTCAGCGCAGTGCTGATCTGGTCGACCCGGGTTTCGCGGCGCTGCTCTGACTCAAGAACGGCCTTTTCCAGACGCGGCAGCAACGCGGCGAGGGCGGCGTCCATGTCATCCGTGCGGACAACGTCGCGCATTTCCTTCATGCATTGGTCAACCACGCGATCGGTGCCCTCAGCCGCCAACGTACTGCGTACGAGCCCACGACGCAGCAGGTCAAGGCGGGCGGCCCAGCGACGTTCGAGCTTTTCCTGTTGCTCGATGCTTTTAAGGTACTTCTCTTTCCAGCGCTGGGCGTCGTCGCTCATGCAAGGGGTCCGTGAGGGCCGGGACTCAGCGCGGGGAATGCATCGGCCGTGAGCGAACCCGGCAGACGAATCTCTACCGCGACCGGCAGGTGATCGGAGATGGGCTGCGCCAGCACCTGCACACTCTCGAGTGTGAGGGTCGGGCTTAGCAGGATATGGTCAAGACAGCGTTGCGGGCGCCAGCTGGGAAACGTAGCTTCGGCTTGCGGTGCCAGTAGGCCAAGGTCGCGCAACGGAGAATTCAGCAGCAGGTCGCTGGCATGGGTGTTCATGTCCCCCATCAGCACCTGGTGTTTGTAATTGCCAATCAGCTCTCGGATGTAGGCCAATTGCAGGGTCCGGGTGCGTGCACCCAGCGCCAGGTGCATCATCACCACGACCAAAGCCTCTGGCCCCTCGCCAAAACGCACAAGGATAGCGCCCCGGCCCTTGGGGCCTGGTAGCGGGTGGTCTTCGATGGCAGAAGGCTTCAAGCGGCTGAGCACACCATTGCTGTGCTGCGCCAGACGCCCGAGGTTGCGATTAAGCTGCTGGTACCAATAAGGGAAGGCACCCAGCTGGGCCAAGTGCTCCACCTGATTGATATAGCCGGAGCGCATGCTGCCGCCATCGGCTTCCTGCAGGGCAACTAGGTCGAAGTCATTCAACAGGTTGCCGATCTTTTGCAGGTTGCCGGCGCGCCCATTGTGGGGCAACAGGTGTTGCCAGCCACGGGTGAGATAATGCCGATACTTCTCGGTACTGATGCCCACCTGGATATTGAAGCTCAGCAGCCGCAGACGACTGTCCGGCGGCAAACCTGTGGTTTCCAGGTGATGTTCGTTGACCTGCGGATCATGCAGGCCAACCACACGTTCGGTACCCCAGCGGCGCATGACAGGCCCCTTACTTGGCTGCGCGCTCTTTGGCGATCAGCTGGTCGGCAACATTAAGGACAGCTTCCGGGCCGCCAGCAGTACCCAGGTCAAAACGGTATTTGCCGTTGACGATCAGCGTCGGTACACCTTGCACGCCATACTTCTGTGCCAGTTCCTTGGCCTGTTTGATCTGGCCCTGTATAGCGAAGGAGTTGAAGGTGGCCAGGAACTTGTCCTTGTCGACGCCTTGGGTGGCAACGAAGTCAGCCATTTCGTCTGGTTTGGTCAGGCGTTTGCCTTCTTTCTGAATCGCATTGAACACGGCGTTGTGCACCTTGTGCTCTACGCCCATGGCTTCCAGGGTCAAGAACAGTTGGCCATGAGCATCCCATGGGCCGCCAAACATGGCAGGGATACGTTTGAAGTTTACGTCCTTAGGCAGCTTCTCAACCCATGGGTTGATCGTCGGCTCAAAAGCGTAGCAATGCGGGCAGCCATACCAGAACAGCTCCACCACTTCGATCTTGCCTGGCACCGAAACCGGAACCGGGTTGGCCAATTCAACATAGGTTTTCCCGGCTTCAAGCGGCACGTCGGCAGCTTGTGCGGTCATGCCGAAGAGGCTGGCAGTGACGAGAGCGGCGCTGAGGATCAGATTACGCATGCTTTACTCCTGGACAAATAAAGTCGCCTCACGCGACCTTTGTTGTGACAGGTCTACGCGGGCATGAGTTCGTTAGTGTAACGGTAGCGGCCACAAAAAAGGGCAGCCTAAGCCACCCTTTTTATGCTTGCATCGATGGATTAATCGAGCGTTAACGTCGTGTGCGCCTCAGTGCAGCCCCTGGATGTAGCTGGAGACCGCCGCAATGTCTTCATCACTCAGCTTGCGAGCAATTGTGCGCATGATCATCGCATCGCCGTCGTTGCTTCGCCCGGCCTCTTCCTTACGGAAATCGGTCAACTGTTTGGCGATGTAGGTTGCGTGCTGGCCACTCAAGTGCGGGAAGCCTGCGGCTGCTATACCGGCGCCATTTGGCGAGTGGCAGCCGGTGCAGGCAGGAAGACCTTTCTCCAGGTCGCCGCCGCGGAACAGTTTCTCACCACGGGCCACCAGTTTCGGATCGGCAGCTCCCACACTGCCTTTCTGGCTGGCAAAATACGCGGCGATGTCTGCCAGGTCCTGATCGCTGAGATTGGTCAGCAAGCCGGTCATTTCCAGGACCGTGCGCTTGCCAGACTTGATATCCTGCATCTGCTTGGTCAGGTAGCGCTCTCCCTGGCCGGCCAGTTTGGGGAAGTTCGGCGCCGGGCTGTTACCATCCGGTCCATGGCAAGCACCACACACGGCGGCTTTCGCCTGGCCCGCTGTAGCGTCGCCTGCAGCATGGGCAACACCAGTGATGCCCAAGGTCAACAGCAGACTCACGATCAGTTTGTTCATCAGCTAATCCAACTACGGCTAAGGGTTTAAGAGTTATCTACCGGGTTTACTCACCATCAACTCAATGATGGCCTGGTAATCCTCAGTACTGCAGTCCATGCACAAACCACGCGGCGGCATTGCCTTGAAACCCTGGGTCACGTGTTGCACCCGCGTGACCACGTAAACTCGGTTGTACACCGCTTCCGGATCCTGTGTAGCCTGAGCACCCTAAAGCGGGACCAGGACACCGACAGCGCGCAACCACTTGGTCAGACGTCGACCATTCAGGGTTTGAGAGCGTTTTGCGTTCTAATGCGCAATAAAGGTCTTTCGCTCCCGTGAACTTCGTCCTTCGCTGGGACAAAGCACACACAAAATCTGCGGCATTATATACTGGCGCTACTGAAACGGAAACGACACCGCTTGCCGCACCCTTTCTCGGCATCGCCCACATCGGAAATCTCATGCAACTCAAGAATCCCATCCTCGGCCTGTGCCAACAGTCCACGTTCATGCTCAGCGCCGCCAAAGTTGACCAATGCCCCGATGACGAAGGCTTTGAAGTCGCCTTTGCCGGTCGTTCCAACGCCGGTAAATCCAGCGCACTGAACACCCTGACTCACGCCAGCCTGGCACGTACCTCGAAAACCCCGGGCCGCACGCAACTCCTCAACTTCTTCAAGCTAGACGATGATCGGCGTCTGGTCGACCTTCCGGGCTACGGTTACGCAAAAGTACCCATCCCGCTGAAGCTGCACTGGCAGCGTCACCTCGAGGCTTATCTGGGTGGCCGCGAGAGCTTGAAGGGTTTGATTTTGATGATGGACATCCGCCATCCGATGACCGATTTCGACCTGTTGATGCTCGATTGGGCTGTTGCCAGCGGCATGCCGATGCATATCCTGCTGACCAAGGCAGACAAACTGACCTACGGCGCCGCCAAGAACACCCTGCTCAAAGTGCAGGCCGAAATCCGTAAAGGCTGGGGTGACGCGATCACTATCCAACTGTTCTCGGCGCCGAAGCGTATGGGCCTGGAAGACGCCTACACCGTGCTGGCCGGCTGGATGGAATTGGCCGACAAGGGCGCGGAAATCGCGGAGTAACTTTTCTGCAGGCAAAAAAAAACCCCGGACTTCGTATGGGGAGGGGAAGTTCGGGGTTCAAGTTCCGGACCGCTAGGGCGAGGCCCAGATATCTGCCAACACTTAACACAACATAGGAGCATTGAAGGGCTTCACCACCCATTCAGTAACTCTGAGTGGCAGTTCACAGGTTAAGTTCCGGCAGGCTCAAAACTATTGGAAATAACTGACAGCGACTTCCGGACTAAAGCACTGTGCCACCACCCAAGGTGGTGGCAAAGCCTCGTAATCAGTGCGCTTCGTCCCAGTTATCGCCCACACCTACTTCCACCAGCAGTGGCACATCCAACTGAGCAGCCGCACTCATGTGCTCACGGATCCTCTCGCTGACTTCGGCCACCAAGTCCTCACGCACTTCCAGCACCAATTCATCGTGCACCTGCAGGATGACCCTGGCATCCAGGCCCGAATCGGTCAGCCAATTGTCCACCAGCACCATGGCTTTCTTGATGATATCCGCCGCCGTGCCCTGCATTGGCGCGTTGATCGCGGTGCGTTCTGCCGCCGCGCGCTCCTGTGGCTTGTTGGAATGGATATCCGGCAAATACAGCCGGCGCCCGAAGAAGGTTTCGACGTAACCCTGGTCGGAAGCCTGGGCGCGGGTGCGCTCCATGTACTCGCGAACCCCGGGATAACGGGCGAAGTACACATCGATGTACGCTTTGGCCGTCTTGGTATCGACGCCGATATCCTTGCCAAGCTTCTGCGCGCCCATGCCATAGATCAAACCGAAGTTGATCGCCTTCGCGCTGCGGCGCTGGTCAGACGTAACCTCACCCAGCTCAACCTTGAACACCTCGGCGGCCGTCGCCGTGTGCACGTCGAGGTTGTGACGGAAGGCGTTCATCAACCCTTCGTCCTTCGACAGGTGCGCCATGATCCGCAGCTCGATTTGCGAATAGTCCGCCGCCAGCAGTTTGTAGCCCTTAGGCGCAACAAACGCCTGGCGAATCCGCCGCCCTTCGGCGGTGCGCACCGGAATATTCTGCAGATTCGGGTCACTCGAGGACAAGCGCCCGGTAGCCGCCACGGCCTGGTGATAGGACGTGTGGATCCGCCCGGTGCGCGGGTTGATCTGTTCCGGCAAGCGATCGGTGTAAGTGCTTTTCAGCTTGCTCATGCTGCGGTACTGCATCAGCACCTTGGGCAGCGGATAGTCATCTTCGGCCAGCTTGGCCAGCACTTCTTCGGCAGTCGACGCCTGGCCCTTACCGGTTTTTTTCAACACCGGCAGGCCGAGTTTTTCGTAAAGGATCGCGCCGAGCTGCTTGGGCGAACCCAAGTTGAATTCCTCGCCGGCGATCTCGAACGCCTCGCGCTCCAGTTCGACCATCTTGTTGCCCAGTTCGATGCTCTGGATACCCAGCAGCTCCTTGTCCACCAGCGCACCCTGGCGCTCGATACGGGCCAGCACCGGTACCAACGGAATCTCGATATCCTTGAGCACACTCACCAGGCTCGGGATTGCTGACAGTTGCGCGAACAGCTCCTGATGCAGGCGCAAGGTCACATCGGCATCTTCAGCCGCATAAGGGCCGGCCTGCTCCAATGCGATCTGGTTGAAGGTGAGCTGCTTGGCGCCCCTGCCGGCGATGTCCTGGAAACTGACAGTGTCGTAATCCAGGTACTTCTTCGCCAGGCTGTCCATGTCATGCCGGGTTGCGGTGGCGTTTAACACATAGGATTCGAGCATGGTGTCAAAGGCGATGCCCCGCACCGTAATGCCGTGTGCGGGGTCGCCGCCGATGGCGCAGTTGGCCAGGATATTCATGTCGAACTTGGCGTGCTGGCCGACCTTGAGCTTGGTCGGGTCTTCCAGCAACGGTTTCAGGGCCAGCAGCACGGTGTCACGGTCCAACTGCTCAGGCACGCCGACATAGGCGTGGGTCAGCGGGATGTAGGCGGCTTCATGGGGCTGCACGGCGAAGGAAACACCGACCAACTGTGCCTGTTGGGCGTCGATGCCGGTGGTTTCGGTGTCGAAGGCGAACAACTTCGCGTCGTTGAGCTTTTTCAACCAGCTATCGAAGGTCGCCTGGTCGAGGATGGTGGTGTAGGTGGTCTGCGCTGGCGCCACGGGTTCAACGACTGCTTCAACAACAGGAGCAGCCTTGAGCTCCACTCGCTTGGCGTCGCGCTGGATCTCGTCAATCCAGCTCTTGAACTCCAGCAGCGTATACAGCTCCAGCAGTTTTTCACGGTCCGGTTCGATCAGGTGCAGATCATCCAGGCCCACATCCAGTGGCACATCAATCTTGATCGTCGCCAGCTGGTAGGAAAGGAACGCCATCTCTCGATGCTCTTCCAGCTTGGCCGGCAGCGTCTTCGCGCCACGGATAGGCAGGGTCGGCACGATATCCAACTGCTCATAAAGCTCTTTAAGGCCGCCGTTCACACCGACAAGCAAGCCGGACGCGGTCTTAGGACCGATACCAGGAACACCCGGAATGTTGTCGGACGAATCGCCCATCAACGCCAGATAGTCGATGATCTGCTCCGGTGCGACGCCGAATTTCTCCTTTACGCCCTCGATATCCATCGCACTACCGGTCATGGTATTGACCAAGGTAATGTGGCCGTCCACCAATTGCGCCATGTCCTTGTCACCGGTCGAAATCACCACCGGGCGGTCAGCGGCGGCGCTGCTGCGGGCCAGGGTGCCGATCACGTCATCGGCCTCGACGCCTTCGACGCATAGCAGCGGGAAGCCCAGCGCGATCACGCTTTGATGCAATGGCTCGATTTGCAGGCGCATGTCATCAGGCATGCTGGGGCGATTGGCCTTGTATTCGGCGTACATGTCATCGCGAAAGGTCCCACCCTTGGCGTCGAACACCACCGCGAACGGGCTGTCCGGGTACTGCCTGCGCAGGCTTTTGAGCATGTTCAACACGCCCTTGACCGCACCAGTCGGCAGGCCTTTGGAGGTGGTCAGCGGTGGCAGCGCATGAAAAGCGCGGTACAGATAAGAAGAACCGTCCACCAGGACGAGGGGTGCTTGGCTCATGAGCAGAATCAACCTTTTCGGCGGGTCAGGCGCTAGAATAGCCAGACCAATGACGACAAAGGGACAAGGTTATCATGCGTACATTTAATCGCCTGCTGTTGACCGGCTTGATTTCACTCACTCCGTTGGCTGCCATGGCGGCAGACGATGCGCCTGGGGGTGATCCGCAAGTGACCATTCGCACGGAAGGCGACAAGACCATCCAGGAGTACCGTCAGAACGGGTTCCTGTACGCAATCAAGGTCACTCCGAAAGGGGCGCCTCCGTATTTCCTGGTGCGCGCGGACGGAACCGATGCGAACTTCATCCGCTCTGACCAGCCGGATATGCTGATCCCGTCATGGAAGATCTTCGAATGGAAGTGATTTCTTAACTTAAATTGGCGCCGCGCACAGCGGCGCCCGTACTGGCAGTTTTAACCATGTCTGTGTTCACCCCCCTGGCTCGGCCCGAGCTGGAAACCTTTCTCGCCCCTTACGGGCTCGGCCGCCTGATTGATTTCCAGGGGATTGCCGCCGGTAGTGAAAACACCAATTTCTTTGTCAGCCTTGAGCGGGGCGAGTATGTCCTGACACTGGTTGAGCGCGGCCCGGTCGCAGAAATGCCGTTCTTCATCGAACTGCTCGACGTGCTCCACGACGCTGACCTACCCGTGCCTTATGCCCTGCGTACAACCGACGGCGTGGCACTGCGCGAGCTGAAAGGCAAACCGGCACTGCTGCAACCGCGCCTGGCCGGCAAGCACATCAAGGACGCCAACGCCCAGCACTGTACCCAGGTCGGCGACCTGCTTGGCCACCTGCACCTAGCGACTCAAGGCGAAAAGGTGCTGGAACGCAAGACCGATCGTGGCCTGGATTGGATGCTGACTGAAGGCACGCAACTGATCTCGCACCTGAATGACGCACAGCAACACCTGCTGAAAGCTGCACTGACGGAAATCGAAGCCCACAAGATCCAGATCCTCGCCCTGCCGCGCGCCAACGTCCACGCCGACCTGTTCCGCGACAACGCGATGTTCGAAGGCACGCACCTCACAGGCCTGATCGACTTCTACAACGCCTGCTCCGGGCCGATGCTGTACGACGTGGCGATCGCCCTGAATGACTGGTGCTCGGATGCCGACGGCGTGATTGACGGGCAACGCGCCCGTGCGCTGCTCGGCGCCTATGCCGGCCTGCGACCGTTCACCGCCAAGGAAGCCGAACTGTGGCCGACGATGTTGCGGGTGGCGTGCGTGCGGTTCTGGCTGTCACGCCTGATCGCCGCCGAGTCGTTTGCAGGGCAGGATGTGTTGATCCATGACCCGGCGGAGTTCGAGTATCGCTTGGCACAACGCCAGCAGGTCACGATCCAACTGCCGTTCGCCCTCTAAAGCCCCAACTCGGTCAATGTGGGAGCTGGCTTGCCTGCTCCCACATTAGACCTGCGCGGTCTGTTACAACGACTCCAGGCACCCAGCCAAGTCATTCCCCAACTTTTCCAACACCTGCTCATAACCCTGAGCCGTAGCCGGGGTATACCCGCCCAACGCATCCAACTCCGCCAGCTTCACCGGCAAGCCCGCCACCAGCGTTTCAGCCAAACGCGGACGCAACGGCGGCTCGCTGAACACGCAGGTCTTACCCACTTCCTGCAAACGCGTACGCATCGCCGCTACGTGCTGGGCGCCGGGCTGCACTTCAGCGGCGACACTGAACACACCGGCATGTTTGAGCCCATAAGCGTCTTCGAAGTAATCGAAGGCTTCGTGGAACACGAAGTAAGGTTTGCCGCCAACCGGCGCCAGGCGGGCTTTCAGGCGAGCATCCAAAACATCCAGGCGCTCATCAAAGGCTTTCACATTACCCTGGTAACGCACGGCATTGGCCGGGTCTGCGGCCGCCAGATCAGCAGCCATGCGCGCCGCAATCACACGAGCATTCACGGTCGACAGCCACAAGTGCGAATCCAGGCTGCCTGGGCGGTGATCATGATCATGTTCGTCGGCATCGTCGCTATGGGAGTGGCTATCTTCGGCGAAGCGCCGCAGCTTCATACCCGGAAGATCCTGCACCGCCACCGTTGTTGCCGTACGACCTTTCAGCACGCGCGGCAGGAAACTCTCCATATCCGGACCGATCCAGTACAGCAGGTCCACCGACTGCACGCGCCGTACGTCGGATGGACGCAGCGCGTAGTTATGCGGCGACGCACCCGGCGGCAGCAACACCTCCGGTACCGCCACGCCGTCCTGCACAGCCGCGGCTATCAACTGCAATGGCTTGATGCTGGTCAGCACCTTGACCTCGGCCTGAGCGGCGCCATTGATGAACAAACTGGTGACAAATACGATAAAAACGGGAAAAAGTCGGGACACGATGACCACTCAATGGCGTAGGAACGGGTAACATAATAACGTCTCTATCAAATGTCTGTCGCCGCTCATGCCTATTACACCGCTTGCCAGCCGTCCCCACGATCACTCCCACTGCGTGCATACCGCGCTGTCGGAGGCCGATACCCTCTGCGCACAAAAGGGGTTGCGCCTGACCGCCTTGCGTCGGCGGGTACTGGAACTGGTGTGGCAGAGCCACAAGCCGCTGGGTGCCTACGACATTCTCGGGGTGCTCAGTGAGCAGGACGGCCGCCGTGCAGCGCCACCCACGGTCTACCGTGCGCTGGATTTCCTGCTGGAAAACGGCTTGGTGCACCGCATTGCCTCGCTCAACGCCTTTGTTGGCTGCAACCACCCGGAACACGCGCATCAAGGTCAATTCCTGATCTGCCGCGCGTGCCATGCCGCCATCGAACTTGAACAAAAAAGCATCAGCGACGCCATTATCAGCAGCGCTGCCGATGTCGGCTTTACGGTCGAAGGGCAAACGGTCGAAGTAGTCGGCCTGTGCTCGGGCTGCCAGGGGGCTTGATGAGCAATGCGTTAATCCGCCTGGAACAGGTCGGGGTCACGTTCGCCGGGCAACACGTGCTGGATAACATCGCACTGAGCGTGGAGCCGGGGCAGATCGTCACCCTGATCGGCCCTAACGGCGCCGGCAAGACCACGCTGGTGCGCGCCGTGCTCGGCCTGCTCAAGCCCGACACCGGCAGCGTCTGGCGCAAGCCGAAGCTACGCGTCGGCTACATGCCGCAGAAGCTGCACGTCGACGCGACGCTGCCACTCTCGGTGTTGCGATTCCTTCGCCTGGTGCCGGGCGTGGACCGAGCCCGCGCGCAGGCTGCGCTCAAGGAGGTCGGCGCCGAACAGGTGATCGACAGCCCGGTACAAAGTATCTCCGGCGGCGAAATGCAGCGCGTGCTGCTGGCCCGCGCCTTGTTGCGAGAGCCGGAACTGCTGGTACTGGATGAACCCGTGCAAGGCGTCGACGTCGCCGGCCAAGCCGAGCTGTACAGCCTGATCACGCGCCTGCGCGACCGCCATGGCTGCGGCGTGCTGATGGTGTCCCACGACTTGCACTTGGTGATGAGCACCACCGACCAGGTGGTCTGCCTCAATCGGCACGTGTGCTGCTCCGGCCACCCGGAGCAGGTCAGCGGCGACCCGGCGTTCGTCGAGCTGTTCGGCAAAAACGCGCAGAGCCTGGCGATCTATCACCACCACCACGACCACGCGCATGACCTGCATGGCGCGGTCGTGGATGATCCTTCTACCCCTCACGTTCATGGAGATAGCTGCAAGCATGGCTGATTTTCTGCTCTACGCCCTGCTGGCAGGCTTGGCTTTGGCACTGGTTGCAGGCCCGTTGGGCTCCTTCGTGGTCTGGCGGCGCATGGCGTATTTCGGCGACACCTTGTCGCATGCCGCGTTGCTGGGCGTGGCCATGGGCTTTTTGCTCGATGTAAGCCCGACCATCGCGGTGACCGTAGGCTGCCTGCTCCTGGCGGTGCTGCTGGTGACCCTGCAACAGCGCCAGCCACTGGCCTCCGACACCCTGTTGGGCATCCTGGCACCAAGCACCCTGTCTTTGGGCCTGGTGGTGCTGAGCTTTATGCACGAAGTGCGCATCGACCTCATGGCCTATCTGTTCGGCGATCTGCTGGCGATCAGCCCCACTGACCTGACCTGGATCCTCGGCGGCAGCGCGACCGTACTGGTGTTGCTGGTGGCCCTGTGGCGCCCATTGCTGGCGATCACCGTGCATGAAGAGCTGGCCAGGGTGGAGGGTTTGCCCGTACCCGCGCTGCGCATGGCCCTGATGTTGCTGATCGCCGTGGTGATTGCTGTCGCGATGAAGATTGTCGGCGTATTGTTGATCACATCGCTGCTGATCATTCCCGCCGCCGCCGCTCAGCGCCATGCCCGTTCGCCGGAGCAAATGGCGATCGGCGCCAGCCTGTTGGGGGTGTTTGCAGTGTGCGGGGGCTTGGCGCTGTCCTGGTTCAAGGACACGCCTGCCGGGCCATCGATTGTGGTCACGGCCGCCGCCCTGTTTCTGCTGAGTTTTGTCCTGCCCCGTCGAGGGGTGTAGACTTGCTCGCTTTTTGCGCAAATAGAGAGTCGCAGGAATGAAGCCGTTCACCGCCCGATATCTGCTCCTTGCCGCATTTTCCCTGCTGCTGGGCGCCTGTCAAAGCACACCGCCCGCCGCCCCACAGGCACAGGACGCACGTGCTGTGGCCATCACGCAACTGGAGCAAAACCTGGCCAGCAGCGAGCTGGCTACCGCCGAAGATCAGTTGGCCACCCTGCAAGCCCAGTCGCCCAACGACCCGACGCTTGAGGGCTACCAACGCCAATTGGCCGAGGCCTACCTGCAGCGCAGCCAGATAGTGTTGCAAAAAGGTGACGTCAACGCAGCTGCCACTGCGCTAAGCCGAGCGCGTGCGCTGATGCCAAAGGCACCGGCACTCACTGGCGGCGTTAACAGCGCCATCAGCCACGCCCGCAAAGCCGAGCTGGATAAAGCCGAAGCCGCCCTGAAAGCCGCTGAAACTCAGCCCGCCGCCAAGGTCATCGACCCGGCAGCGCCAAGCACCACCGTGGCACTGAACCTCACCGACATCGAAGCACTGCGCCATCAGCTGGATGCAATCGCCACCGACGTCGTGAATTACCAGTGCGACGTGAGCATCCAGGCGCCGCGCACCGAGGATTACCCGTGGCTGGCCACGTTACTGACCAAACGGGTGAAGCGTATTGATTCGGGGTATGACCTGAAGATTCACCGGCAGATTCTGAAGCACATTCCGGCGCAAGTTGTGTTGATTCCGCGCAAAGCGGACTAAACGCATCGCGGGCAAGCCCGCTCCCACATTTGAACGGTGAACACTTCAAGTGGGGGAGCGGGCTTGCCCGCGATAGCGATCTAACAAACAACAGATGACTTAAGCCGGAATCGCCTTCGCCTTCACCTCACGATCCCAAACCCGATGCTGGCCAATCGCAGCAAAGAATGCCTTGAACGCTTTGGCATCCGACCCCACGATCAACCCCGCATCCGCCTCCAGCTTCAGCAGATCCAGCAACGGCTTCACGTCACTGGCCACCGCAATCGCCTTCAGGTGCTTGTACGCCTCCAGCACGTAATGCAGTGCAACGCCGTCGCCGCTCAGCGCCTTCACCGACTCTTTCCCACCCGGGATAAACACCGCATCAAACGCAATGGACGGCATACCCTCCATCGACGCGTCGACTGGCAGGCTCTTGCCATCAGCCGTCTTCACCGGCGCTGACGTCGGCCCCAGCAGCTTGGCATGTGCGCCTTGCGCTGCGAGTGCCTTCTTCAACGCGGCAATCGCCACGCCGTCCGCACCATTCGCCGCCAGGATCGCCACCTTGCGGGTTTTGATATCACCCGGCAGCAAGTTCGCCTGGCTCAACGCTGGCGAACGTTCCGGCTTGGTTTGGCGCTCAGGCACAGTACCTTTGGTCGGTGCTGGCAGCCCCAGGTTATGCGCCACGCGCTTGGCCAGTTCCAAGTCGATGTTGGCCAGGATCTCATTGACCTGGCGCGCACGAATAAACTCACGCTCAACCTTACCCAGCTCAAAGCTGTAGGCCGCAATGATGTGCTCCTGCTCGTGCTTGCTCATGCTGCGGAAGAACAGGCGGGCCTGAGAGAAGTGATCGCCGAACGACTCGCTGCGCTCACGGATCTTGTGGGCGTCGATGCGCTCTGGGTACGTCTCGAAGCCGCCATCCTGCGCCGCTGGCGGGGTTTCTTTCGGCCAGCCGCCATCGATCGAGTTTGGCTCGTAAGCCGCACGACCTTTATCAATGGTGGTGCGGTGCATGGCATCGCGCTGGTTGTTATGGAACGGCACGACCGGCTGGTTGATCGGCAACTGGTGAAAGTTCGGGCCACCCAGTCGGCTGATCTGTGTATCGGTGTACGAAAACAGCCGACCTTGCAGCAATGGATCATTAGAGAAGTCGATACCCGGCACGATATGCCCGGGGCAGAACGCGACCTGCTCGACTTCAGCGAAGAAGTTGTCCGGATTACGGTTCAGCACCATTTTGCCCAGCGGGGTGATCGGCACCAGCTCCTCAGGAATCAGCTTGGTCGGGTCGAGAATGTCGAAGTCAAACGCATGCT
Organism: Pseudomonas sp. RA_15y_Pfl1_P11; assembly: GCF_963970975.1. Classification (NCBI taxonomy): domain Bacteria; kingdom Pseudomonadati; phylum Pseudomonadota; class Gammaproteobacteria; order Pseudomonadales; family Pseudomonadaceae; genus Pseudomonas; species Pseudomonas sp. RA_15y_Pfl1_P11. The sequence goes on along the minus strand of NZ_CAXAOY010000004.1, from coordinate 309,033 downwards.
CCTTATCCTCAGGAATCACCTGCACGCCCAATTCCCACTCAGGGTAATCGCCCATCTCAATGGCTTCCCAGAGATCGCGGCGGTGGTAGTCGGTGTCTTTACCGGCGAGCTTTTGCGCTTCATCCCACACCAGCGAGCAAGTACCCGCGGTAGGACGCCAGTGGAATTTGACGAAGTTGGATTTACCCTCGGCATTCACCAAGCGGAAGGTGTGCACACCAAAACCCTGCATGCTGCGCAGGCTTTTTGGAATGGCGCGGTCAGACATTGCCCAGATCACCATGTGGGCAGATTCAGGCTGCAACGAGACGAAGTCCCAGAACGTATCGTGAGCCGAGCCGCCTGTAGGAATCTCGTTGTGAGGCTCTGGCTTAACGGCGTGCACAAAGTCAGGGAACTTGATCGCGTCCTGAATGAAAAACACCGGCATGTTGTTGCCCACCAGGTCGAAGTTGCCTTCTTCGGTGAAGAACTTCACGGCAAAACCCCGTACATCTCGCACCGTATCGCCAGAGCCGCGTGGCCCCTGCACAGTCGAAAACCGGGTAAATACCGGCGTCTTGTGGCCTGGGTCACGCAGGAACCCGGCCTTGGTCAGCGCCGAATGGTTCTCATACGTCTGGAAATAGCCATGAGCGCCAGTGCCACGGGCATGCACGATGCGCTCCGGGATGCGCTCATGGTCAAAGTGCGTGATTTTTTCACGCATGATGAAGTCTTCCAGCAGCGACGGGCCACGGGAGCCGACTTTCAACGTGTTCTGGTTATCGGAGATCTTGACGCCTTGGTTGGTACGCAGGGCCTGGCCGGTCGCATCGGAACGGAATTCCTCCAAGGCCTGCAGCTTGGCGTTGGTGTTGCCACGGTCCAGGGTATCGGTGCCCGCGAGCTCACTCTTCGACGGGGTGGCTGGCTTCTTGGTACTCATCAGACAAAACTCCTTATTCAAAGTGGCCAGAGCGATCCCCGGCTCGTTTGAGCAAAAACCCCAGGCACGGCACCTGGGATATCGCGTTGCTTAAGTAGTGACTGATGAGGTTTTGGGCCGTTCCTTTTTTATGACCTTTGATCGCGTTATTGCCAAATCGCTGGTTGAATGCGAAATAAATGCTAAGAAACGCTATACGGACAGGCTAAAATGCGCGCCCGGCTAACCGCTGATCCCTTTTCCATGCGCCCCACAAGGTTCGCTACGTGATCGAGTTTCATAACGTCCATAAAACCTACCGCGTCGCCGGTAAGGATATTCCCGCACTGCATGCCACCAGCCTGAGTGTCGAAAACGGCCAGGTGTTCGGCCTGATTGGCCACTCCGGTGCAGGCAAAAGCACACTGCTGCGCCTGATCAACCGCCTCGAAGAACCGAGCGGCGGCCAGATCACGGTTGATGGCGAAGAAGTCACCGCCCTGGACGCCAACGGCCTGCGCCGTTTCCGCCAGCAGGTCGGGATGATCTTCCAGCACTTCAACCTGCTCGCGTCCAAGACCGTTGCCGACAACGTGGCGCTGCCTCTGACCCTGGCCGGCGAATTGTCGCGCAAGGAAATCGACCAGCGCGTCGCCGAATTGCTCGCCCGTGTCGGCCTGTCAGACCACGCCAAGAAGTACCCGGCGCAGTTGTCCGGCGGCCAGAAGCAACGCGTCGGCATCGCTCGTGCCTTGGCGACCAAGCCAAAGATCCTGCTGTGCGACGAAGCCACCAGCGCCCTCGACCCGCAAACCACCGCTTCGGTGTTGCAACTGCTGGCCGAGATCAACCGCGAGTTGAAGCTGACCATCGTGCTGATCACCCATGAAATGGACGTGATCCGCCGCGTCTGCGACCAGGTGGCGGTAATGGACGCCGGCGTGATCGTCGAGCAAGGCTCGGTCGCCGATGTGTTCCTGCACCCCAAGCACCCGACCACCAAGCGCTTCGTACAAGAATCCGAGCAGGTCGACGAAGGTGAACAGCGCGATGATTTCGCCCACGTCCCAGGCCGCATCGTGCGCCTGACGTTCCAAGGTGAATCGACCTACGCGCCGTTGCTGGGTACCGTCGCCCGCGAAACGGGTGTGGACTACAGCATCCTTGCCGGGCGTATCGACCGCATCAAAGACATTCCCTACGGGCAATTGACCCTGGCCATTACCGGCGGTGACATGGAAGCGGCCTTCGCCCGCTTTACCGCAGCCGATGTGCACATGGAGATCCTGCGTTAATGGACGTTTTACTGCATTACTTCGACAAAGTTGACTGGGCTGACATCTGGGTTGCCACCGGCGACACCATGCTGATGCTCAGTACCTCGCTGCTGTTCACCGTGCTGGTGGGCCTGCCGCTGGGCGTTCTGCTGTTTCTCTTCAGCCCTCGACAGTTGCTGGAGCAGAAGAACACCTACGCAGTACTGGCATTCGTGGTCAACGCCATACGCTCTCTGCCATTTATCATTCTGCTGATTGTGATGATCCCTACGACGATCTTTATCACAGGCACATCGCTTGGCGTGGCCGGGGCCATTCCACCGCTGGTGGTAGGAGCTTCGACGTTCTTCGCACGGCTGGTGGAAACCGCCCTACGCGAAGTGGACCGCGGCATCATCGAGGCGACTCAAGCAATGGGCGCCACCACCCGGCAGATCATCATCAAGGCGCTTTTGCCGGAGGCTAAGCCCGGTATCATTGCTGCAATCACAGTCACTGCGATCGCACTGGTAGGCTACACCGCGATGGCCGGTGTAGTGGGCGCCGGAGGCTTGGGTGACCTGGCCATTCGTTATGGATACCAGCGTTTTCAGGACGACGTCATGGTCGTCACCGTGGTGATGTTGATTGTGCTGGTACAAATTCTGCAGACCATCGGCGATAAGCTGGTGACGCACTATTCTCGAAAATAACGGCCATTGCCGGCCCCCGCCGGCTATGCCCGAACAAGGAGCTTGCTGGATGAAAAAACTACTGGTTGCTTTCGCCGCCGTTGCCGCGTTTTCCGCCCACGCCGAGACCATTACGGTCGCCGCTTCGCCGGTCCCGCACGCGGAAATCCTGGAATTCGTGAAACCTGCCCTGGCTAAAGAAGGCGTGGACCTGCAGGTCAAAGTCTTCACCGACTACGTGCAGCCGAACGTACAGGTGGCTGAAAAGCGCCTGGACGCCAACTTCTTCCAGCATCAGCCGTACCTGGATGAGTTCAACAAAACCAAGGGCACTCACCTGGTGAGCGTAGCCGGTGTACACCTGGAACCCCTGGGCGCTTACTCCAGCAAATACAAGAAACTGGACGAGTTGCCTGATGGTGCCAACGTGGTGATCCCGAACGACGCCACCAACGGCGGCCGTGCGCTGTTGCTGCTGGCCAAGCACAACCTGATCACCCTGAAGGATCCGACAGACATCCTGTCGACCATCAAAGACATCACCGCCAACCCGAAAAACCTGAAGTTTCGCGAACTCGAAGCCGCCACCCTGCCGCGCGTGCTGACCCAGGTTGACCTGGCGCTGATCAACACGAACTACGCGCTGGAAGCCAAGCTGGACCCGTCCAAGGACGCGCTGGTCATCGAAGGCAGCGACTCGCCTTACGTGAACATCCTGGTCACCCGCGAAGACAACAAAGACTCGGACGCCGTGAAGAAGCTGGTCGCAGCCCTGCACACGCCTGAAGTGAAGAAATTCATCGAAGAGAAGTACAAAGGCGCGATCAAGCCGGCGTTCTGACCTGACTCGATCTCCCAAACACTGGAGATCAAAAAATGTGGGAGCGGGCTTGCTCGCGAATGCGCTGGACCAGTCAACATCTTCGTCGACTGATACCCCGCATTCGCGAGCAAGCCCACTCCCACATTTGTTTTGTGGTGTTGGCTGGGTTGGCGTCCGGCCTATTTGCGCTGTAGCAACACCGGCAGTTGCACCACCAGCTTCTGATTGTTCAACGGCGCCCGGATAAACCCACGCTGCGTCCCATCCGGTCCGATCAGCGCCAGGTTGCCGCTGTGGTCGACGGTGTAGTTCGGCTTGCTGGTATCCGCCGGAATGAACGGAATGCTCACCGCATTTGAAACCTTCTGCACATCCTCGACATTCGCGCCGGTCAGGCCCTGGAACTGCGGGTCGAAGTAGCCCAGGTACTGCTTGAGCTGAGTCGGCGTGTCGCGGTGCGGGTCGACGCTGACCAGGATCACCTGCAACTTATCCACAACGTCCTTGGGCAGTTCGCTTTTGATCTGGCGCAGCTGGGCGAGGGTCGTCGGACAGATGTCCGGGCAAAAGGTGTAGCCGAAGAACAGCAGGCTCCACTTGCCTTTCAACTCATTAACCTGCACCGGTTGGCCTTCCTGATTGGTCATGGTCACCGGCGGTAGCTGACGGCTTTGCGGCAGCAGGATGATACCGGCGTCGATCAAAGCGGTGGGGTCGCCCTGGCCTTTGCCCGAGAGCACTTTGTTGACGGTCAGGCCCATGATCAATGCCACCAGGGCCACCAGGATGAAGACAGTTTTTTGAGTTCGAGTCATAGATTCAACAGTAGGTAGTGGTCTACGAGCAGGGCGATGAACAGCAGCAGCAAGTACCAAATAGAGTACTTGAACGTGTTGATCGCCGCGTGCGGCCGAGCGCCACGGTACAACACCCAGGCCCATTGCAGAAAGCGCCCGCCCAATATCAGCGCGCACGCAAGGTACAACACGCCGCTCATATGGATCACATAGGGCATCAGGCTCACCGCCAGCAGGGCGAAGGTATAGAGCAGGATGTGCACCTTGGTGTAGTGCTCGCCATGGGTGACCGGCAGCATGGGGATATCGGCCTTGGCGTATTCCTCCTTGCGGTGGATGGCCAGCGCCCAGAAGTGCGGCGGGGTCCAGGCGAAGATGATCAGCACCAGCAGCAGCGGTTCGGCACTGACATGGCCGGTGACGGCGACCCAGCCCAATAATGGCGGCGCAGCACCGGCGAGGCCGCCGATGACGATATTTTGAGGCGTCGCACGCTTCAGGAAACCGGTGTAAATCACTGCGTACCCCAGCAGCGAAGCCAAGGTCAGCCATGCCGCCAATGGGTTGGTAAAGGCCAGCAATAGCGCCAATCCCGCAACAGCCAGGAACAATGCAAAGGCCAAAGCAGCCAACGGCGACACACGCCCCTGCGCCAGCGGCCGCTTATGGGTGCGCGCCATCACCGCATCAATCCGCCGGTCCACCACGTGGTTCACCACCGCCGCGCCACCGGCACACAGGGCAATGCCCAAGTTGCCGAACACCAGCACTGTCCACGGCACACCCGCGCGCGTTGCGAGAAACATCCCCACCAGCGAGGTGATAAGCATCAGCACCACCACTTTCGGCTTGGTCAGCTCCAGGTAGTCACGCCAGATCGCCTGGCCGTGACGCGCGCCGCTCAAGGTCGCCATGGCATCTCTCCTTTAAGGGTGATGAGGCCCGATACGTGTTTGCGCGGGATAAAACGCCAGCCGAACGGCCGTTGATTACGCACCCGGACCAGGCTGGTGCGGGCGTGGTAATTGACCAGCACCAGGCTCAGCAACAACACGGCGCCTCCTGCGTTATGGCCTACAGCTATTGCCAGCGGCAGCCCGAACGCCACATTGCTCAGGCCCAGGCAGATTTGTGCAGCCAGGGCGATCAGCAACAAACCCGCTAGCCGCGTCATGCCGACCGCGCGCAGTTGCCAGGCCAGGCCAAGCAATACCAGGCTGACGATCACGGCGCCGATGCGGTGGGTCAAGTGAATGGCCGTGCGCGCTTCGCTGTCCAACTGCCCGCCAAGGTAATTAGGGCCAATATGCTGGGTAAGATGAAAGCCATTGGCAAAATCCGCCGCCGGCCACCATTCGCCATGGCACGTTGGCAGATCAACACAGGCCACGGCCGCGTAGTTGGAGCTGACCCAGCCGCCCAGCGCAATCTGCCCGATCACCAGCACCAAGCCTGCCGTCGCCCAATATTGCAGGCGCTTGGGGACAATCAACGCAGGCAGCACGCCCGACAATCGCAGGGTCAGCAGAAACAGCAGGCTCAAGGTCGCAAAGCCCCCGAGCAAATGCCCCGTCACCACCTGCGGCCACAGCTTCAACGTGACCGTCCACATGCCAAACGCCGCCTGTGCAAACACTACCGCCAATAGAAACAGCGGCAATTTCACCGGCTGACCGGGATCACGCCGATGGCTCCACGAGCGCGCCGCGAGCAGCAAGATCAGTAGGCCCAAAGTGCCTGCGAAGTAGCGGTGAATCATCTCGCTCCAGCCCTTGTCCGCCTCAACCGGTGTATCGGGGAAATGCAGTTCGGCATGGGCCAGCTGAGTCTCGCTTTGCGGCACGCTGATAAAACCGTAACAGCCGGGCCAGTCCGGGCACCCCAGTCCAGCATGGGTCAGGCGGGTATAAGCGCCCAGCAGCACGACGATCAGCGCCAGCAAGGTGGCAAACAACGCGAGGCGAAATCCAGGTTTGGCCATGACGATGCCCTTATCCGATATTCGACAGTTTCAGCAGATGGCGCAGGTCGTTGAGCACGTCCTTGCCCTTGACCTTGGCGTCATAGCGCAGCACCAGGTTGCCGTGGGGATCGACGATCCACAGCTGTGCATCGCCCGGCGCGCCGGCGTCCTTGGTGAAGGTCGCCAGGTCCAGCGGGTAACGCTGCAGTTGCGGATATTGCGCCTTGAGCTTGGCCTCGTAGTCGGTGGTGACCGGCTGCGCACTGGCCAAGGCGTGGCTGGCACGGGAGGCGTCGCGGCCGAGGCCGATCTGCAACTGGCGCGCGAGGTACACCAGTTGCTGGCAATCTGCGGCACAGGCAGCGGGCGCGGTGACCAGCAGTTGCCAACGCTGTTCATCGGCTTGCACGCCAATATCGGCGCGGGTCTGGCCGTTGCCGATTATCTCGCCATGGTAGCTGCGGCTTTCCGGCACCCAGAACTGCAATTTGTACATGAAGGTCGCCAGCGCCATCGGGCCGATTACCATCATCAGGATCAGCAACAGCTGCCAACGGCCTTTGCGCCGATCAGGCACGTCAGACATGTTGAGTGGATTCATGGCCGCTCCCATGGGGCTTCTCCTTTTTGTTGTGCCATCCGAGGTAGAGGTAAAGCGCCAGCAGGGCCAGCGACATGGCGAACCACTGCACGGCATAAGCCAGGTGTTTTTCAGGCCCCATGGCCACGATGGGCCAGGTGGTTTCGTAGGTGCCGGGGCCTGCTTCGGCCCGTAGCTCGTAGGCGAAACCACTGCGCCCCAGTTCAGCCCACAGCGCGGCCGGATGCAGGGCGGTCAGCAAGCGCGGCCATTGCGCGCTCGTCGGGTCAGCATGCAGTTGGAAGGTTTCGCCGGGGGCGACGTAAACCCAGGCATCCAGGTTCAAGGGCTGCTCAGGGGTGGCAAAGACGGGCGGCGTGCGCCGATCCGGCCAAGGCAGCCAGCCGCGATTGAGCAAGAGCCACAGGCCGCTGGCCTGGTCGTGGAAGGGTTGCAGCAGCTCTACGCCGGCCTTGCCGTCACGCAGGCGGTTATCGAGAAACACACTGTGTTCGGCGTCGAATTGCCCGCGCAGGCGCACACGGCGAAAAGCCGGGTCAGCCAGTTCGTTAAGCTGTGCACTGCTGATCGGATCAGCCGCGCGCCGCTCGGCATAACTGTCCACCATCAGCTGTTTTTCATGGCCTCGGGACAATTGCCAGAACCCCAGGCCCACCATCAACGGCAGCAGCACCAACACCACCAGCGTCGGCGCAATCCCGGGGCGAAAGCTTTTTATGGCGCTGGCTATACTTGTTTTCATTGCCCGCCCATCCAATTGGAGCCAGACCATGCTCAAAGCCGCTATTGCCCTGATGCTGATCGCGACTGTCGTGAGCCTGTTCAGTGGCTTGTTCTATCTGGTCAAGGACGAGGGCAACTCCAACCGCCTCGTCACTGCCCTGACCGTGCGCGTGGTACTGGCCGTGATCACCGTGGCGCTGATCGCCTGGGGCTTTTTTAGCGGCCAGCTGGTTTCTCATGCGCCGTGGTAAGGCGCCTCACAGCACATAGACGAAGAAAAACAGCCCGATCCACACCACGTCCACAAAGTGCCAATACCAACTCGCCGCTTCGAAGCCGAACTGGTGCTCGGCATTGAAATGCCCCTTCAGGATGCGCATCAGCATCACGAACAGAATGATGGTGCCGATGGTGACGTGCGCACCATGAAAGCCGGTGAGCATGAAGAAGGTCGCGCCGTACACGCCCGAACCGAGCGTGAGCCCCAACTCTTTATAAGCGTGGATATATTCCTCGGCCTGGAACCCAAGAAATGCAAGGCCCAGCAGCACGGTGATCGCCAGCCAAATCTTCAGCGCGCCGCGATGGCCTTTGCGCAAGGCATGGTGGGCGATGGTGATGGTCACGCTGGAACTCACGAGCAGAATGGTATTGACCAGTGGCAGGCCCCAAGGACTGATGGTGCCTTCCGGCGCCGGATACATTTTCGGGTCTGGGTTGTTGAGCAAAGGCCAGGCAAATTCGAAGTTCGGCCACAGCATATGCGCGATGCCCTTGTGGCCTTCCCCGCCCAGCCACGGGCCGGACATGTGCCGCACGTAAAACAGCGCACCGAAGAACGCGATAAAAAACATCACTTCGGAAAAGATGAACCAGCTCATGCCCCATCGAAACGAGCGGTCCATCTGCGAACTGTACAAACCGGCGCGGCTTTCCTTGATCACCGCGCCGAACCAGCCAAACATCATGTAGGCCAACAGTAGGCCACCGACGAAAAAGATCCACGGGCCGTGGGATTCCGGGCGCGCCGCCTTCAAGTCGTTAAACCACACACCCAAGCCATACACAGTGATCAACAGGCCAAAGGTGGCAATTATCGGCCATTTGCTTTGCGCTGGTACGTAGTACGTATCATGAGTCGACATGTATTCGCTCTCCTGATTGAGCGGGCAAACAGTAGCTAGCCGCCGGTATGGACAGCCACGGGCGGTTGGCGCGCAGTGATGTCAAACAGCGTGTACGCCAGGGTCAGATGCTTCACATCCTTGGGCATGTCGCGGTCGACAATGAAGCGCACCGGCATCTCAATGCGCTGGCCTGGCTGCAGCACTTGCTGGGTGAAGCAAAAGCACTCGGTCTTGTGGAAGTACATCGCCGCTTCAGCCGGCGAAATACTCGGCACGGCTTGGGCAGTCATCGGTTTGTCGGTAGGGTTGTAGGCCACGAACAGCATCTCGGTCACCGCACCCGGGTTGACCACCACTTCGTCAGCCTTGGCATAAAAATCCCAAACCATGTCGATGGCATTGGTGGACAAGAACTGCACCCGCACCTGGCGTGAGGCGTCCACCACCTGCGAGCCCTCGTACTGTCCGGCCGTCTTGCCGTTAATGCCGAACGCCTTGCACATCACGTCATAGATCGGCACCAGCGCAAAGCCAAAGGCGAACATCGCCACCACCAGGATCAGCAGGCGGGTGACCAGGCGTTTGAGCGCAGCGGAGTCAGCCATGATGCTCACCTGAGACGAACGCGATCAATGTGGGAGCGGGCTTGCTCGCGAATGCGGTTTCACAGCCAATGATGAGGCTGACTGACACACCGTCTTCGCGAGAAAGGCCGCTCCCACAGGGGATTTGCGGCGTCAGGTTCATTTGACCTCCGGCGGCGTAGTGAACGTGTGGTACGGCGCAGGCGAAGGGATGCTCCACTCCAGGCCTTCGGCGCCATCCCAAGGCTTGGCCGGTGCGGGTGTACCGCCACGGATGCACTTGATCACAATGAACAGGAAGAAGATCTGCGTGGCGCCGAACATGAAGGCACCAATCGACGAGACCATGTTGAAGTCGGCGAACTGCAGGTTGTAGTCCGGCACCCGCCGCGGCATGCCCGCCAGCCCGACGAAGTGCATCGGGAAGAACGCCAGGTTCATGCCCACGAAGGACAGCCAGAAATGCAGCTTGCCCAGGGTTTCGTCGTACATGTGGCCGGTCCATTTCGGCAGCCAGTAGTAGGCCGAGGCAAAAATGCCGAAGATCGCGCCGGGCACCAGTACGTAATGGAAGTGCGCCACCACGAAGTAGGTGTCGTGGTACTGGAAGTCGGCCGGGGCAATCGCCAGCATCAGCCCGGAAAACCCGCCGATGGTGAACAAGATTACGAAGGCCACCGCAAACAGCATGGGCGTCTCAAACGTCAGAGAGCCTTGCCACATGGTGCTGACCCAGTTGAACACCTTCACCCCGGTCGGCACGGCGATCAGCAGCGTGGCATACATGAAGAACAGCTCGCCCACCAACGGAATACCGACCACGAACATGTGGTGCGCCCATACGATGAACGACAGGAACGCGATGCTCGCCGTGGCGTAGACCATCGAGGTGTAGCCAAACAGTGGCTTGCGAGAAAAGGTCGGGATGATCGAGCTCACGGCACCAAACGCCGGCAGGATCATGATGTACACCTCGGGATGGCCGAAGAACCAGAACACATGCTGGAACAGCACTGGGTCACCGCCACCGGCCGCACTGAAGAAGCTGGTGCCGAAGTGGATATCCATCAGCATCATGGTCACGCAGCCTGCCAGCACCGGCATTACCGCGATCAACAGGAACGCGGTGATCAGCCAGGTCCAGACGAACAGCGGCATTTTCATCAACGTCATGCCTGGAGCGCGCAGATTGAGGATGGTGGCGACCACGTTGATGGCGCCCATGATCGAACTGATGCCCATCAGGTGAATGGCGAAGATAAAGAACGTCACGCTTTCCGGTGCATAGGTGGTGGAGAGCGGCGCGTAGAAGGTCCAGCCGAAATTCGGCCCACCACCGGGGGCGAATAGGGTCGATACCAGCAGCAGGAATGCCGCCGGCAGCAGCCAGAAGCTGAAGTTGTTCATGCGCGGCAGGGCCATGTCGGGCGCGCCGATCATCAGCGGAATCATCCAATTGGCCAGGCCGACAAACGCCGGCATGACCGCGCCGAACACCATGATCAGCCCGTGCATGGTGGTCATCTGGTTGAAAAACGCCGGCTCCACAATCTGCAAGCCGGGCTGGAACAGTTCGGCACGGATCACCATGGCGAACGAACCGCCGAGCAGAAACATGGTGAAGGCGAACCACAGGTACAGCGTGCCAATGTCTTTATGGTTGGTGGTCAGCACCCAGCGCATCAAACCCTTGGCGGGGCCGTGGGCATGGTCAGCGTGACCATGGTCATCAATCACAGCGCTCATGGCCGTTCTCCTGAGAGCAAGTGGGCAGGGCAGGTCGAGGTAAACGCCATGAAAGAGTTCATTGGCTTTCCGCCTGCTTGATGGCCAGCACGTCTTTAGGCGTGACCATGTCGCCTTTGTTGTTGCCCCACGCGTTGCGCTCGTAGGTCACCACGGCGGCGATATCCACTTCAGAGAGCTGCTTGCCGAACGCGGCCATCGCGGTGCCGGGCTTGCCGTGATAGACGATGCTCAGGTGGCCGTCTTTCGGGCCGATGGCGATTTTCGAGCCTTTGAGCGCCGGGAACATCGGCGGCAGGCCTTGGCCTTCAGCCTGGTGACACGCCACGCAGGTGGTGTGGTAGACCTTATCGCCACGCGCCACGAGTTCTTCCAGGGTCCACTCTTTGGAGGTCAGCTCCTTGAGCTTGGCGGCCTCTGCCTTGCGCTCGCCGAGCCAGGTTTCGTAATCGGCCTTGGACTTGACCTCGACCACGATGGGCATGAAGCCGTGGTCCTTGCCGCACAGTTCGGCGCACTGGCCACGGTAGATGCCGGGCTTCTCGACACGCGTCCAGGCCTCGTTGACGAAGCCGGGAATGGCGTCGCGCTTGACCGCAAAGGCCGGCACCCACCACGAGTGGATCACGTCCGCGGCCGTCACCAGGAAGCGCACCTTGGCCCCCACCGGTAACACCAGCGGCTGGTCGACTTCCAGCAGGTAATGTTCGCCCTTGGTCGCCTGGTTGTGGATCTGTTCGGCGGGCGTGGCCAGGTTGCTGAAGAACTCCACGTCCTGGCCCAGGTATTTGTAATGCCACTTCCACTGGTAGCCGGTGACCTGGATATCGATATCCGATTCACTGCTGTCGTAGATATTGATGAGGGTCTTGGTCGCAGGAATGGCCATCGCGATCAGGATCAGCAAGGGCACTACGGTCCAGAGGATCTCCACGGTGGTGCTCTCGTGGAACTTCGCCGCGACCTGGCCCGTGGACCGGCGATGAACGATCATCGACCAGAACATCGCGCCAAACACGATGATGCCGATCACCACACATATCCAGAAAATGGTCATGTGCAGGTCGAACACAGCGTGACTGACTTCTGTCGCCCCTGGCGCCATATTCGTTGTCCAGGCGGCATGTGCCTGGCCGAATACTGACCACAACAGGAGGCCCATCCAAACGTGTGGATGTCGCATCATTGCGGGTTCCCCTTATCGTTCTTGTTATCCCGCCGGTTTGCACCTGCGTCGAAGGGAGCGGCTTCCATACTGCTTACAACCGCTTAGCCTTGCCTGCTTATGCAGTCTGGCGTCATCAGCTAATCGCGTACAAATCCGAGTATAGACAGGCTCTGCAACCCCGCAATGTGTAGGGGTAAATGAGCTGAAATGAGGCACTTGGGCTTAATGAAACAGGCTGCGGAATCGTTTATGCGGTGCGCTATCGCGATTCGATATAACGCCTGCGCATAACCATGAAATAATTATGACAAATGCGTCTGAGGCGCTCGTACAAACGAGCTACCTTATCCTCTCCCTTTTCCTACACCTGCATCACTGGAGCCTTCATGAACACCGCCGCATTGCGCGAGCAGATTTCCCGTGCCCACCAACACGAAACCAGCACGGGCCAGCTTGCCCAGCAACTGGAAAAACAATTGCCGCACCTGCATTCGGCCATTGCCCTGGCTGACGGTGATCGCAACGTTGTCATGACCCGCTTTGTCACCGCCTACATCGACCTCGTCCCGGATTTGCTCGACGCTGCCAACGACGTAGCCCGCGAGGCCGGTATCGAAAGCCAGATCAAGCCGGTGCTGAAGATCGCCGAGCATTTCTTCCTGCAGCCGCCTGCGATCCTGGCAGGCCACGAGGGGCTCGACGGCCTGCTGGATGAGGCTTACCTGGCCCATCGCCTGGTGGAAGAGGTCAACGATCTGTATATCAAGCATTTCGGTCAGCCGTTGATTCCGGCGGATACCACTGTGGCTAACGTGATTGCCCACCAACTGATTGGCGAAACATTCGCTAATCAACTGGATGAGGCGGTGCATCAAGCAGTGGATGAGATGCTGAACGAAGAGAGCTTTGCGCTGGAGTCGGTGGAGGCTTACCGCGAAACGCTCAAGAGCCCGAACACCGAGGCCGCGTGGAAGCGCTGGCCGTGCCTGTCGCGGCAGTTGGGGGTTGAGTTGGCGTTGGATCAGCCGGCCTAGATCTTAGATCTAATACAAAACCCATGTGGGAGCGGGCTTGCTCGCGAATGCTATGGTTCAGTCAACACTTCCGGTGACTGACACGCCTTCGCGAGCAAGCCCGCACACATTTTGATCCGGTTTCGTCAGCTCACAGATGGCGCCGAACCTATCCCCGTCGTCATTCGCACCCGCCCTTCCAACCGGCGCTTCAACCCACGCGCCTCGATCACCAGCGTCGAACCCTTCGCCGCATTGGCTCGCCCCCATTCTTCCAGTAACTCCAGGCAAGAATGGTCAATATAATTCAGGTTGTTCAGCGGTACGTGCAAGGTCGTCCCAGCGGGCACTGTCGCCAGCACTTGGGTCAATGCCGGCACTTTCAGGAAGGTCGCAGCCCCCGCCAGGCGCAGCTCCATCTCACCGACCTGGGGCAAGTCGATCAGGCTGACTTTAAGCCGTGACGCCTTGAACGCCAGCTTGACCAACGTCAACCCAAAGCCCACCAGCACGCCGGTCAGCAGGTCGGTAAAGATGATCGCCAACGCCGTGGCCGCATAGGTAAACATTGGCATCCGCCCATAGCGCCCCAGCGCCTTGAACGCCTTGATGTCCACCAGCTTGATCCCGGTATACACCAGCACACCCGCCAGGCTCGCCACCGGAATGCTCTGCAGCACACTCGACAACAACAGTACGAACCCCAGCAGCCAGAGGCCATGGAACATCGCCGACAAGCGCGTAGTTGCACCGGCCTGCACATTGGCCGAGCTGCGTACGATCACGCCAGTCATCGGCAAGGCGCCGACCAGGCCGCAGAGCATGTTGCCTACACCTTGAGCGGACAATTCCCTGTCAAAATCAGAACGCTGACCGCTGTGCATGCGGTCGACCGCCGCAGCGGAGAGCAGGGTCTCGGCACTCGCGATAAACGCTACGGCGAACGCGGCGATCAACAGTTGCGGATCAGCGAGGTTCAGCAAGTCGCTGGGACGCAGCCAGTCGATGGCATCGGCGAGATTTTCCGGCACCTCCACACGTTTGACCTGCAACGCCAGCACCAAACTGACAACGGTGGTCAGGCCCACGCCCAACAAGGCGCCCGGCACAAAGCGCAGGCGTTGCGGGCGTAATTTGTCCCAGGTGTACATCACCAGCATTGTCGATAAACCGAGCAACCCCGCCTGCCAGCCCAGGCCGCCGCCCAGGGTCGGGATCGCTTCAGCCAACGCCGCAGGGAAGCCTGCCAGGTTATCCAGCCCCGAAGGTTTGGGCGCGCCGTCGAGCATCACGTGGATCTGCGACAGCACGATCAGCACGCCAATCCCTGCCAGCATGCCGTACACCACCGCCGGCGCCGTAACACGGAACCAGCAGCCCAGACGCAAACGCCCGGCGACCAGTTGCAGAAAGCCTGCCAGCAACAGGATTGGCCCAAGCATCAGCATGCCGTGCTGGCGTACCAGTTCGAACACCAACACCGCCAAACCCGCCGCCGGGCCACTGACCTGCAACGGTGAACCCGCCAACCAACCCACCACCAAGCCACCGATGATCCCGGTAATCAGGCCTTTGGCCGGCGGCATGCCGGAGGCGATCGCAATACCCATGCACAAGGGCAGGGCGACCAGAAACACAACCACCGAAGCGAGCAGCTCCCGTGGCAATACAGCTTTCAATTGAGCAGCACGCATGATGACTCTCCCGAGGCATTGGCCGGGCGCGGTAAAGCCTGGCTGCATCCATGGCAGCCACCGCTAAACCCGGCAGGGAAGTGTTTTAGAAGCGCGCTTTAGGCGTCGCTGAAGGAATCGGCCCTTCGCCGCCCAACGGCAGGAAGGTCGACTGATCCGCATCGTAGGCGCGGATTTCGCTGGTCTCGATGTTGTAGATCCAACCATGGATAAACAAATGACCATTGGCCATGCGCGAAGCCACCGAAGGGTGGGTGCGCAAATGTTGCAGCTGGGCGATGACGTTTTCTTCGGTCAGCACCTTCATGCTTTCGCCTTCGTTGGCGCAGTCGCAGTTGTCATGGACCATGGCCTTGGCGACCTCGGCGTGCCGCAGCCAGGCCCTGACCGTCGGCATCTTCTCCAGGCTATCGGGGTTGAGTACCGCGCGCATGGCGCCGCAATCAGAGTGCCCGCAGACAATGATGTGCTGCACGCCCAGGGCGAGTACGGCGTACTCGATGGCAGTAGAAACGCCGCCATTCATCTGGCCGTAAGGCGGAACCACGTTACCGACGTTACGCGTCACGAACAGGTCGCCCGGAGAGCTTTGGGTGATCAGCTCGGGCACGATGCGCGAGTCGGCGCACGTAATGAACATCGCTCGTGGGCTTTGGGCCGTGGCGAGTTTCTTGAAGAGTTCTTCCTGTTGGGGAAAGACGTCGTGATGGAAATGCAAAAAGCCGTCAACAATATGCTTAAGCGCTGCATCGGCGGTTTCCGCCACCTGAGGGGCTGAAGCCGACGCAGCCAACGGCTGTTTATCCTGGTCACTCATGATTCATCCTCTTGATTAAATACAGGGGAGCTTTCAGGTCAGTTCGACGCCGGGCGTGTGGAACAGTTGCAAAAGCCACAAAGCGGGACGCCGACTCATCAGTCACTCGCAGAACACGTTAACCGCCGAAACTTAACTCAAACTGAATGAACCGCTCTAGTCCGCGGGTTTCAGTGATGTCAAAAAGCGACTATTCCTACACGAACTTCGCAAATCGCCTCTTCAGTCTACAACAAAGCCATCTGC
Source organism: Pseudomonas sp. RA_15y_Pfl1_P11 (assembly GCF_963970975.1). Classification (NCBI taxonomy): domain Bacteria; kingdom Pseudomonadati; phylum Pseudomonadota; class Gammaproteobacteria; order Pseudomonadales; family Pseudomonadaceae; genus Pseudomonas; species Pseudomonas sp. RA_15y_Pfl1_P11. The sequence continues at coordinate 292,876 of NZ_CAXAOY010000004.1, read as the reverse complement.
CTGCCTGGCGGACAGAACGCCGTGCAATCCAGATTGAAGCCCTCCCGCTGGTTGAGCCCCAAGCGCTTGATCGCCTTGCTGAAGCGCTGCGCCAGCAGATCGGCAAATGGCCCTTCACCACGCATGCGCACGCCGAAGCGGCTGTCGTATACCTCACCGCCGCGCACCTGACGTACCAAGCTCATCACATGGGCCGCACGCTGCGGGTAATGCGCCGCCAGCCACTCCTCGAACAGCGGCGCCACCTCCAACGGCAGGCGCAGCATCATGTACGCCGCACTCTGCGCGCCAGCGGCGTGGGCTTCGGTCAGCAGGCTTTCCAGCTCACTGTCATTGATCATCGGAATCATGGGCGAACACAGCACGCCCACCGGGATCCCCGCCTCGCGCATTACCCGAATCGCTCGCAACCGCGCCTTCGGCGCCGCCGTGCGCGGCTCCAGGATGCGCTTGAGCTCGTCGTCCAGGCTGGTGAGGCTGATCATCACCGCCACCAGCCGCTGACGCGCCAACTCAGTGAGCAAATCCAGATCGCGCAGAATCAATGAGCCCTTAGTGATGATGGTCACCGGATGCCGGTAGCGCAGCAACACTTCAAGGGTTTGCCGAGTGATCGTGTACTCGCGCTCGATCGGCTGGTACGGGTCGGTGTTGGAACCCAGGTTGATCGGCGCGCACACATACCCCGGTTTCGACAGTTGCTGCTCCAGCACATCGGCGGCGTTGGCCTTGGCAATCAATTTGGTTTCGAAATCGAGCCCCGGCGACATGTCCCAATAAGCATGGCTGGGCCGCGCATAGCAGTAAATGCAGCCATGCTCGCAGCCACGGTACGGGTTGATCGAACGGTCGAACGGCAAGTCCGGCGAGTTGTTGCGGGTGATGAGGGTCTTGGCCGTTTCGATACGCACTTCGGTGCCCTGGGTCGGCGGCACTTCCTGATACCAGCCGTCGTCCTCGACCACGCTGACGGTGGGCGCAAAGCGGTTATGCAGGTTAGTGGCCGTGCCACGGCCACGGGGCGGCAGCGGAGTAGACATGAAAACGCCTCTATACTGTTTTTATATACAGTATAGAGGCGCGAGGTTTCTGACCAGTGCCGTTTGGCGGTCAGGGAAGGATCAGTGCTTTTGCGTCACCTGTCCCAAGTCATCGCCTGAAGTGGTGCGCAGATCTTTCTCGCGCAGGTCCGCCACATCGCTGGCGTTGACCGGCGCGCCCTGATTGCCCCAACTGCCGCGGATGAAACTGACCACATCCGCCACTTCCTGGTCCGACAGGCGCCAGGCAAATGCTGGCATGGTGAAGGTCGACGGCGCCGCGTGCGTGGCCGGCAACGTGTCGCCGTTCAACACGATGTTGATCAGCGACGTGGCATCCGCCGTCTGCAACACCGGGTTGCCCGCCAGCGCCGGGAACACCCGCGTGTAGCCATGGCCGTCAGTACGGTGGCAGGCCGCACAGTTGTCGATGTACACCGACGCACCTGGCTTGCTGTCATCACCTTTCCACAGGGCATCAGCCACCTGCTTGTCGTACTGATGCGGCTGGTCCTTGGGGTCCACCGCCGGCAGGCTCTTAAGGTAACGGGCGATAGCCGTCAGGTCATTTTCCGACATGTACTGCATGCTGTGGACCACAACATCGCTCATGCCACCAAACACCGCACTGCGATCACTGCGGCCGGTCTTGAGGAATTGCACCAGTTGCGCCTCGCTCCAACTGCCGAGGCCGTCCTTGTGGTCGCCGCGCAGGCTCTTGGCGATCCAGCCCTCCAACGGCGCGCTGCCAGACAGGAACGCGTTGCCATCAGTGGCACTCAGGGCTTTTTCCTGCATGGTCAAAGCCCGTGGCGTATGGCAAGCGCCGCAGTGGCCAAGGCCTTCCACCAAATAAGCACCCCGGCTGATCACCGGATCAGCATTAGCCGGTGCCTGGTAGTCTGCCACCTCGGGCGCAAACATCCAGCGCCATGCCGCCAACGGCCAGCGCATGCTCAGTGGCCAGGGAATATCGCTGTCCTTGTTCTCCTGGGCGACCGGTTCAACACCCTTCATGAAATACGCATACAACGCCTGCATATCGTTTTCGCTGACACGTGCGTAAGACGGGTAGGGCATCGCCGGGTAAAGCGTACTACCGCTCTTGGCGACGCCATGGCGCACGGCCTTGTCGAAGTCTTCAAAGCTGTAGTCGCCCAGGCCGGTCTTGTCCGGGGTGATGTTGGTGGAATAGATCACGCCGATGGGGGTTTCCATCGGCAGGCCGCCGGCAAAGGGCTTACCGCCCTTGGCGGTGTGGCAGGCCACGCAGTCACCGGCGCGGGCCAGGTACTCGCCCTGCTTGACCAGGTCGGTTTCAGCCGCGCTGATCGAGCAACTGCTCAATAGGGCAAACGTCGCGATAACAAGTGCTTTCATGGTCATCGCTCCTTATGCCTGAACCAGTGGGCCGGGGTTTTTCAGGTACTGCTCGCGGATCGCCCGGGCCGACCAATAGGTCAGCGCCGCCACCAGGCCGGTAGGGTTGTAGCCCAAACCTTGTGGGAAAGCGGATGCGCCTGGCACAAACACGTTGTGTACATCCCAGCACTGCAGGTAACGATTCAAGGCACTGGTTTTCGGGTCGGTGCCCATGATCGCGCCGCCGTTGAGGTGGGTGGTCTGGTACGACGCGGTGTTGAAGTGCTCACCGACCTTTTTGCCCAGCACGGCAATTGCCTTGGGGTTCATCGCTTCGGCGACTTTGCCCATTTTCTCTACCATGAAGCGGTTCATCTTGATGTCGTTTTCTTGCCAATCGAATGTCATCCGCAGCAGCGGCTGGCCGTAGGCATCACGATAAACCGGGTCCAGATCCAGGTAGTTGCCCCGGTAGGATTGATGGGCGCCATGGGCATCCATCGACACCTGGTGGGTGTAGTAATCGGCGGTCGCGCGCTTCCACGCGCTGCCCCAGGCCGGGGTTCCCGGTGGATTCGAGGTGCCTGCAATAGGCCGACTTCCCGCCTGGTTGACCCACATCGGCGAGCCGCCCACAAAGCCGTGAGGGCCATGGTCGAAGTTGTCGGCATTGAAGTCATCAATGGCCACGCCATTGCCGCCCGCACCGATGAAGTTGTTGGTGTGGGTGTCCTTGTCGAAGAACGCCTTGATGGTCGCCATGTTCTGGTAGGCGAAGTTCCTGCCCACCACACCTTCATTGGTAATCGGGTCGTAAGGCTTGCCGATACCGGACAGCAGCATCAAACGCACATTGTGGAACTGGAACGCGCCGAGGATCACCAGGTCCGCCGGCTGCTCGCATTCCCGGCCCTGGGCGTCGATATAAGTCACGCCGGTGGCCTTGCTCTTGGTGCTGTCGAGGTTGACCTTGAGCACGTGAGAATTAGGCCGCAGTTCGAAATTCGGCACCTGGCGCAACGCTGGCAGGATGTTCACGTTCGGCGAGGCTTTGGAATACATGTAGCAAACATAGCCACTGCAAAACCCGCAGAAATTGCACGGGCCCATCTGCGCACCATAGGGGTTGGTGTAAGGCCCCGAGGTATTGGCCGACGGCAGGTTGTAGGGTTTGTAACCCACATCGCTAGCAGCTTTCTGAAACAGCTGTGCGGAAACGGTGATTTTCTGTGCTTCCAACGGGAACGGATTGGAACGGTCCGGTGCATATGGGTTGCCGCCACGGCCCTCACCAACGACTTGACCTTTCACCGTCCAGGCCTGGCCGGAGGTGCCGAAGACTTTTTCCGCGTAGTCGAAAAACGGCTCCAGCTCTTCATAGCTCACGCCGAAGTCCTGGATTGTCATGTCCTTGGGGATAAAGTTTTTGCCGTAACGCTCTTCGTAATGGCTACGGATGCGCAACTCCATCGGGTCGACGCGAAAATGCACGCCGGACCAGTGCAGGCCTGCACCGCCGACGCCATTGCCCGGCAAGAACGCACCCAACTGACGGTTAGGCAGGGCCACGTCATTCACGCTATGGCGAATGGTCACCGTCTCTTTGGAAATGTCCTGGAAGAGTTTTTTACGCACGCTGTAGGTCAATTCGTCGATGACCTGCGGATAGTTGCCGTCCGGGTAAGTGTCCTGCATCGGGCCGCGTTCCAGCGCGACCACGTTTAGACCCGCTTCCGTCAGCTCCTTGGCCATGATCGCGCCGGTCCAGCCGAAGCCGACGATCACTGCATCTACTTTTTTCATGATGGTCGCCACGTTTATGCCCTCTCGCCGCGGATGGAAACTGCCGGGAAGGGGTATTGCTCGTTGCGTTCAACCCAGTCCATGAAGTCGGCGCGAGCGCCGGGGAAGCCAATCATGGTCCAACCGACCATGCCTTTGTTGCCGCCGTGGAACGGGTCGCAGAAGAAGCCTTCCTTGGTGTTTTGCAACAGCAGGTTGAAGAACATCTTCGGCGGCACCGTCTCGAAATGCGCAGCAACTTCGCTACCGCCAGCCTCGAGGCGGCGCAGCATATCGTCTCGGGTAGCGCTGTCTTGCGCAGCAAAAGCTTTACCGTTGAACGCCCTCGACCATGCATCCGTCGCGGCAATGCCCAGACGATAGATTTCTTTGGGTACCAATTTGCTCTGCCAGCCCATCTCGGGCGGTGCGTCAGCGTTGAACGGGCCTTGCATGAACCACAGGGCACCACTGGCGTAAGGCGTGTTCATCTGCCGGTCGATGTATTCCGGTGCACCCGCTTCCAGGGCACCTGGGCCTTGGGCATCGGCGGGAATCAGGCGCTCGACGGCGGCATTGATAAACGACCATTCCTCGGCGGTGAAATACGTAGGCTCATAGGCTTTGTCGCTGGCCGCAGGCTTGGCGGGCGCGGCCTGCGCTGGCTCTGGCGTAGCAATCAGCATCGAGCCGCCGAGGCCAGTGCTGGCAACCGTGACCACCGGGATCAAGGTCAAGGATTTGCGCAGAAAGTCACGCCGGGGGTTGTCTTGATCTTGATCAGACATGGTGGCACCTCATCATGTGGTCACAGGTTATCAGCTTCTAGTGAGCTTTTTTTTGGCAATCAATAGTTACAAAGGATAGCAGGCTAAGGATGAGGGGAATCGATTCAGTGACCTAAGTCGAGTAAATGCGGGCAAAAAAAGTGGGCGCTGCTTATTTGGGAGCTGGCTTGCCTGCGATGCAAACACCTCAATCGTCCTATCAGGCCGAGGTGATGCTATCGCAGGCAAGCCAGCTCCCCAAACAAGCAGCGCCCACGCTAGATCAGCGAATAACGCCTAGTCTTTTTTCAGCTTCGGGTTGGGGAAAAACTGTACGGCTTGAGTGTTAGGATCAGCCGGCGCTTTCAGCGCTGAGGTGTTGACCCGCGTACCCAATTCCTTGGGCACCGACAGACCCTGGTCATTCAGTGTGTCGGTATAACCGCAGGCCACGCACTCGCGATGCGGCACGTTGTCCTCGGTCCACATTTTCAACTTGTCCGGCTCGCTGCACGCCGGGCAGACCGCCCCGGCGATGAATTGCTTTTTGGTCATCACAGGCCCTTCGCTCATGCTGCCGCGTCCTCACTCAGGCCGCTGTGGCGCAAGAGTGCGTCAATCGACGGCGCACGTCCGCGGAAGTCGACGAACAGCACCATCGGCGCCTGGGAACCGCCACGGGCCAGGATCGCCTCGCGGAAAGCACGGCCGGTTTCGGCATTGAGTACGCCGTCTTCTTCAAACTTGGAGAAGGCATCCGCCGAGAGCACTTCAGCCCATTTGTAGCTGTAGTAACCCGCCGCATAACCACCAGCGAAGATGTGCGCAAAACTGTTGGGGAAGCGGTTGTAGGCCGGCGGACGCATCACCGAGACTTCATCGCGCACGCCTTCCAGTACTTGCGCCACGCTGCGGCCATCACCGTGGGTGGCGTGCAGTTCGAAGTCGAACAGCGAGAATTCCAGCTGGCGCACCATCATCAGGCCGGACTGGAAGTTCTTCGCCGCGAGCATTTTTTCCAGCAGGTCTTGGGGCAGCGGCTCGCCGGTTTCGTAATGGCCAGAGATCAGCGCCAGGCCTTCCGGCTCCCAGCACCAGTTCTCCATGAACTGGCTAGGCAATTCCACCGCATCCCAGGCCACGCCGTTGATGCCGGACACACCGGCATGCTCGACGCGGGTCAGCAAGTGATGCAGGCCGTGGCCGAATTCGTGGAACAGCGTGGTGACTTCATCATGGGTCAGCAGGGCAGGCTTTCCGCTGTCGGCCGGGGTGAAATTGCACACCAGGTTGGCCACCGGGCTTTGCAGCACGCCATCAACCGTGCGGCGACGGTCGCGCGCGCCGTCCATCCAGGCACCGCCACGCTTGTTGGCGCGGGCGTACAGGTCGAAGAAGAAGCGACCGACGTGCTGGCCGCTTTCCTTGATTTCAAACAGGCGGACATCCGGGTGCCAGGTGTCGAAGCCTTTTTGCTCGGCGATCTCGATGCCGTACAGGCGCTGGACGATGGCGAACAGACCACCGAGCACTTTGTCGATGGGGAAGTAGGCGCGCAGGGCTTCCTGGGACACGCTGTAGCGCTGCTCACGCAGTTTCTCGCCATAGAAGCCGCTGTCCCAACTTTGCAGGTCGGCGCAGCCTTGTTCAGCGGCGTAAGCCTTGAGCTGTTGCAGGTCTTGGGCGGCAAACGGTTTGCTGCGCTTGGCCAGGTCACGCAGGAAGCTGAGCACCTGGTCGCTGGACTCGGCCATTTTGGTGGCCAGGCTCAGCTCGGAGAAGGACGCGTAGCCCAGCAGTTGAGCCAGTTCCTGACGCAAGTCGAGGATCTGCTCCATCACCGGGCCGTTATCGTTCTGACCGGCATTCGGGCCTTGGTCCGACGCGCGGGTGCAGTAAGCCGCGTAGACTTCTTCTCGCAGCGCGCGATCCTGGGCGTACGTCATTACCGCGTAGTAGCTGGGGAATTCCAGGGTGATCAACCAACCGTCGAGGCCCTTGGCCTGGGCAGCGGCAGCCATTTGCGCCTTGGCCGAGTCGGTCAGGCCGGCGAGGGTGGCTTCCTCGGCAACGTGCTTGGTCCACGCCTGGGTAGCATCCAGCAACTGGTTGGAGAACTTGCTGCCCAACTCGGACAGTTTGCTTTGCACTTGCGCGTAGCGCTTTTGCTGTTCCGGCGGCAAATCGATGCCCGACAGGCGGAAATCACGCAGGGCGTGTTCCAGGATGGTTTTTTGCGCCACGTCGAAACCGGCGGCTTCCGGGCTATTGGCGAGGGCTTCAAAAGCCTGGAACAGCGCGCGGTTCTGGCCCATCTCTGTGGAATAGGCGCTCAACGCGGGCAGGCAGCCTTCGTAGGCTTCGCGCAGTTCAGCGCTGTTGCACACGGCGTTGAGGTGGCTGACCGGGCTCCAGGCGGCACCCAGGCGGTCATTCAGTTCATCCATCGCCAGGACCAGGCCGGCCCATGTCGGATTTTCCCCCTGGCTTTGCAGGATGCCTTCGATGGCAACGCGGTTATCGGCAAGGATCTGTTCGATGGCCGGCTGGACGTGCTCGGCACGGATCGCCGAGAACGGCGGCAGGTCGTAGGACTGCAGAAGAGGGTTGTTCGCGCTCACGGTTGGCACCTTCGCTGAAGAAACTGATAAGACAAAGATGGGGCCATCTTAATTACAATCAACACCCACCGCAGCTATCAGCAGAAGAGAGAGAGGCTATCGTGACCCTTCGCACCTATCAGAACCACACGCCAACCCTGTGCGCCGGGGCTTTTGTCGATGTTTCGGCGGTGGTGATCGGCGATGTCGAAATCGGCGCCGACAGCTCGGTTTGGCCGCTGACCGTGATTCGTGGCGACATGCACCGCATCCGCATCGGTGCACGCACCAGCGTGCAGGATGGCTGCGTATTGCACATTACTCACGCCGGGCCGTTCAACCCGGACGGCTTCCCGCTGTTGATCGGCGACGATGTAACCATCGCCCACAAAGTCATGTTGCACGGCTGCACCGTGGGCAACCGCATCCTGATCGGCATGGGCAGCATCGTGATGGACGGCGCAGTGGTGGAAGATGACGTGATCATCGGCGCCGGTAGCCTGGTGCCACCGGGCAAGAAGCTCGAAAGCGGTTTTTTGTATGTTGGCAGCCCGGTTAAAAAAGTCCGCGCATTGACTGACAAGGAGCGCGCCTTTTTCACCTACAGCGCCGCGAACTACGTGAAGCTCAAAGACCTGCACCTGGCTGAAGGATTCGACCGATGAGCCTGCCCTACCAAACCGTCCTGTTCGACTTGGACGGCACCCTCACCGACCCGCGCGAGGGCATCACCCGTTCGATCCAGTACGCCCTCGGCAAGCTGGGTATCGACGAGCCGGACCTGACAAAGCTGGAGCATTTTATCGGCCCGCCGTTGCTGCAAGCCTTTATGCAGTTCTACGACTTCGATGAAGCCAAGGCCTGGGAGGCGGTGAATTTCTATCGCGAGCGTTTCAAAGTGACCGGTTTGTATGAGAACCGCGTGTTCGACGGCGTGATGCCGCTATTGGATGACCTGAATAGCCAGGGCCGCCAACTGTATGTGGCGACGTCCAAGCCTTGGGTGTTTGCCCGCGAGATCGCCCGGCACTTCGATTTTGCCAGGCATTTTAACGTGATCTACGGCAGCGAGCTGGACGGCACGCGCACCAATAAAGTCGAGTTGATCGCCCACCTGATCAGTGAGGAAGGCCTGGACCGGGCCACCACCTTGATGATTGGTGATCGCAAGCATGACCTGATCGGCGCGCGCAGCAACGGGCTGGATTCGGCGGCGGTGGGGTACGGGTTTGGCAGCTTTGAGGAGTTGAATGCCGAGGCGCCGACTTGGCATTTTGAGACATTGGCCCAGATGCATCAGGCGTTTATGCAGCGTTCTTGAGATAGCGTTCGCAGGCAAGCCAGCTCGCACATTTTGACCGGTGTACACAGGACCCATGTGGGAGCTGGCTTGCCTGCGATGAGGCCCTAAAGCCCAACACCTTCCAACTGTTTCAACGCCGCTCTACGCTGCTCCACCGACAACTCGCCCATCTTCTCCACCGCCGCATAAAACCTCACCCAATCCCCACCCTCCTGCGCAAACAACGCCGCAAACGCCGGTACCCACCTGTCATACAACCCAAACGGCAACAGCCGCGCATTGTTCATCGGCTGGTTGATCCAGGCGTCATACCGCTTATCACCGCCCCACTGGCTATCGCGCAATTGTCGGTAATCACTGCGCAAGCGCTCGAACTGCGCGGCCTTGGCCTGGCGCATCATGGCGGCCGCCAAGGGCTTGGCGTAGAGCGCTTCCAGGCGTTTACGGGTATCGAGAATCAGGCGGATAAATTGGTCGCGCTGCTGCAGTATTGCACTGCTGAGCGGTGCCAAACCTCGCACGGCTCGCCACTGGCGAGTGCCTTCCTGCTCAACGAAGTTGGCAAATGATTCATTGAACTCGGTGTCGTCCTTCACATAGAAGCGCTGGTGCGCCAGCTCATGAAAAATCAGCGTGGCCAGGCGTTCATCCCCCCAGCTCAACATCGAATTCATGATCGGGTCATTAAACCAACCCAATGTGGAGTAAGCCTCGACGCCGCCAATCGACACATCCATGCCACGCTGCCTCAACAACGCCGCCTCGCCCCGCGCCGCGCCCTGGTTGTAGTAACCGCGATAGGCCACGCAACCGGCGATAGGGAAGCAATGGGTTTCAGGTGAAAGGGAAAATTCTTGCGTGGCGAAGACATTCCAGACCACATAAGGCCGGCCGATATCGGCGTACAGCCTGTAACTCTGGTTGTCAGGCAGGTGCAGATGCTCACTGGCGAACGTTCGCGCTTTTTGCGATTGCGCCAGGTGCTCGCGCAGCAGCGGTGGGCGGGAAGGGTCGGCGATGACCTGCGCCACCGGCTCCCGGGCCCGCAGCAATTGCCACTGGCCACTCGCCAATTGGCTGTAATAGCTCAAGCTCGAGCAGCCGCTGAGCAGCACCACCATGAGCCCTGGAAGAAAACGCCTGACCATGCCCCGACCGCTCCTGGGAAATTTGCTCGCCAGACTATCGCGCCTGCGCGGAATTTTTCCATGGCATGACGTGTTTATACTCATAGGGAGTCTGTTGCCGTCGGCGCCAGGCTTAATTCTCTCATCCCGTTGAGTGCCTGCCATGCGTCAGCTCTTGCTTCCCGTCGCCGCCCTATTCCTCAGTGCCTGCACCACAACCCCTGTGCCACCGGCAGACCCGCAACAGGCCTGGGTCGATTTCACTACGCCGACGCCGGGATCCAGGCTGGTGATGGCACAGCGTTTGGACGGTAAGAACCTCAATGATGGGCGTTACTTCCAAATGCCGCCCGGCAGTCACGAATTAATGGTGCGCTTCGATTTTGAAGTGCCGGCAGGCGGTGGTCTGGGCGGACTCAGCTCGATGATGTATCGCACCTGCTTCATGACCCTGCAATACGACCACTTCCAGGCTGGCCAGCGCTATGTGCTGGAAGGGCGCTCGCTGGCCTTCACACCTAATATCCGGCTGTATGACTCGGCGCGTCAGTTGCTCGCGCAAGAACGTAGCGTCAACTGCATCTGATCAGTCGTTGTTCTTCTGGTAGAGGATACGCTTGGTGCCGTTTTCGCACGAACCGACAAGCATCGCCCTGTCGTGATTCTTGGCTTCTTCGGCGGTAATGATTTCCAGAGTGTAGGAGGGAATAGCCTTGGCCTGGATCTTTACCTCGATCTCTTTCCTGAGCTCTTCACAATCTTTCGGAGCGGCCACAGCCGATGTGGCCAATACACCGCAGAAGATCGCCAAGGCAAAACGTTTCATGTGTGAAGCTCCCTGAATGCATTGCGCACGAGTGTGTGGCTAAGGCTGCAATGGCTATAGGACCACATTTGTGAAACACGAGTTCTGATTTAACGCATAACTAAGTGTGGGAGCTGACTTGTCGGATCGACGATTCGACAAGTCAGCTCCCACATTGGATCTGCTGTGTCAGTTAACCAGCGTGCCATCCAGGGTGATGGTTGCATTCAACACCTTGGACACCGGGCATCCTTCCTTGGCCTTCTTGCTCAGCTCATCGAACTGCGCCTGGCTCGCGCCAGGGATCTTGGCCTTGAGGGTCAAGTGCACGGCGGTGATCGCAAAACCACCCTCGACCTGATCCAGAGTGACGTCAGCCTGGGTGTCGATGCTGTCAGCCTTGAGCCCGGCGTCGCCGAGAATCATGGAAAACGCCATGGAGAAACAGCCAGCGTGGGCCGCGCCAATCAACTCTTCAGGGTTGGTGCCTTTGCCGCCTTCGAAACGGGCCTTGAAGCCGTAGGGCGCTTCACGCAATACGCCGGTCTCCGTAGAAATGGAACCCAGGCCAGTCTTCAGGTCACCTTCCCAATGCGCGGATGCTTTTTTAACAATACTCATAGCGGTCTCCTCGAACGGTGGTTTTGCTTCAGTAAGGGTTCTGAGGATAGTTGGCGTGGCAAAGTTCATCTTGTCGGAGAAACCTAGCAATTTAGTAGGAAATTTCCATTCCGCTATTGAATCTCGGGTATATGCCCTCATTGCATAGACCATGCACATGAAGCGGCAGGTTTTGGTTCGTCTAAGAAGCCTGCGCCCCCATTGGAGAAGCAGGCTTATGAAATCGCTGTCCGACGTAAAATTCTCGACCCTTGACCTCGTGCCCGTGCGCGCCAACGGCAGCCCGGCGCAGGCGCTGCGTAATTCCCTGGACCTGGCCCAGCATGTGGAGAAGTTTGGCTATAACCGTTTCTGGGTGGCCGAACACCACAACATGGACGGCATCGCCAGCTCTGCCACCTCGGTATTGCTCGGTTACCTGGCCGGCGGCACCTCGACCATTCGCGTCGGCTCCGGCGGCGTCATGCTGCCCAACCACGCGCCATTGGTGATTGCCGAACAGTTCGGCACCCTGGAAAGCCTCTACCCCGGGCGTATCGACCTGGGCCTGGGCCGCGCGCCCGGCTCCGACCAGATGACCGCCCGCGCGCTGCGCCGTGAACGCTCCGGCAGCGCAGATGACTTCCCCGATGATGTGGCCGAACTGATGGCGTACTTGGGTCCACGCACACCTGACCAACGGGTTATTGCGGTGCCCGGCAGCGGTACCAATGTGCCGGTCTGGCTGCTCGGTTCCAGCCTGTTCAGCGCACAATTGGCAGGCGAACGCGGTTTGCCCTACGCATTCGCCTCGCATTTCGCACCGCGCTTGATGCATGAAGCGATTCGCGTCTACCGCAACCACTTCAAGCCTTCAGCCGTGCTGGACAAACCCTACGTGATGCTCGGCATTCCGCTGGTCGCCGCAGACACTGATGAGCAGGCCGACTACTTGGCCACTTCGGTGTACCAACGCATCCTTGCACTGATGCGCGGCCAGAGCCTGGTGCAGCGCCCACCGGTGAACACCATGGATGGCCTGTGGCTCCCTCACGAGAAAGACGCGGTCGGCAGCTTCCTGGGCCTGGCGATGGTCGGCGGCCCGGCGAAGATCCGCGCCAAGCTGGAGGTGTTGATCGAGCAAACCGGCGCCGATGAGCTGATTTTCACCAGCGACCTGTACGAACATGCTGACCGGATTCATTCCTACGAGCTGCTCGCGCAAGTAATGAAAGGCTAAAACCGAGGCGAAAAAAACCGACGCACCCGCGTCGGTTTTTTATGTCTGGAGCACGAGATTAACCGCGCTTGTAGACGATTTCCTTGGTGCCGCCTTCGCAGCTACCGACCACTTGAGCGTCGGTAGAAGCGCCTTTATCCACCACTTCGAGGGAATAACCTGAAGCGCCCTTGGCGTCGATTTTCGCTGCGATTTCGCTTTTCAGCTCTTCGCATGGCTTGCCCGCCGCCAGGGCTGTACCTGCAATGCTCAACAGACCGACTGCTAACAGAAACTTCTTCATCCGTTACTTCCTTACGCTGATCGAATAGAACGTGCCGACGCTGTCGCCTCGGCACCCCAACGTTGTAGCGCAGGTTATGGCAATCGGCCAGTCAGCAAGTTCAACTCACAGGATCAACTGCTGGCAATTCGGAACCCTACCTTGAGCGTGACCTGATAGTGCGCGACCTTGCCATTCTCGATATGGCCGCGGGTTTCAGTCACCTCAAACCATTCCAGGTGCTTGATGCTCTTGTTGGCTTCAGCCACCGCATTGTTGATGGCGTCTTCGATACTGGTGGTGGACGAACCCACCAATTCGACTTTCTTGTAGGTGTGATGATCAGACATGGCGTTTCTCCTGAGGTCTCTAGTGAGCGTAGCAGTCAATGTTCCTACTGCTTCTGTCGACGATTCGTCCTCGAAAGTTCAGATTTACTGCACTTTTTGAATAGGCCGCAGTCGGTATCTACACACGCCACTCAATCACTTCAGGAGATGTCCACATGGCCAACACTTCTTTACGCAAAGCATCGCTGGAAAGCATGGAAGCCGAGATTTCGAGCCTGCTCAAGTCCCTTGAGAGCCTCAAGGACGATGCGTCCGACGAGTCGCGCAAAACGTTGAAGGCCCTGAAAAGCAATGCCGAGAATGCCCTCAAGCATTCCCGTCATCTGATCAGCGATGCCTACGAAGAAAGCAAAGTCAAAATTCGCGAAACCAGTGTTGCTACCCGTGATTACGCGCAAGAGCACCCATGGACTACAGCCGGCGTTGCTGTAGGCGCATTGGGTCTGCTGGCGGCCTATCTGCTGTGCAAACGTGGTGACTAAATAGGCTGGCGCAACAGCTCAGCCTTGAGCCACTGCGCCAGTTGCCCGGCGCGCCCGTCTGCGGCGCGCTTGGGTAGCCACAACGCCAGGTGCGCCGGGGTTTCGCTGAACCCCCACGGCGCCACTAGGCGGCCCGCCCGCAAGTCCTCTGCTACCAGCGGTTGCGGCGCAATCGCCACACCCAGCCCGGCCACCGCCGCCTCCAGTAAATAATACAAATGCTCAAAACCCTGGCCGTGTTTCAACGCGTCCGGCTTGATGCCGTGTTGCTGCGCCCAACTGGGCCAAGCTTGCGGGCGCGATGTGGTGTGCAGTAACGCCTCATCGCACAACGCAGCGGCGGGCGCCTCGCGCAAACGCTCGTAGCCAGCAAAACGCGGGCTCATCACCGGGCCGATGCGTTCGCTGGCCAGTTCATACACCTGCATATCCGCCGGCCAAGGCGGTTCGGCAAACACCAGCAGGGCGTCCAGGCCCGGGCGGCGAGGATCAAGATCACCGTCACCTGCCGACAGGTGCAGGCGCAAATCCGGCAGGTCCGCATTCAAGCGACCCAGGCGCGGGATCAACCAACGCGCCAGCAGGCTGCCGGAGCAACCCAGCACGAACGGCGCATCGGCGCTGCTTTGGGTCAGTTCAGCGCATACATCCCGTAATCGCTCAAACGCCTCAGCACTCGCATCCCGAAGCCGCACGCCGGAATCTGTGAGTTTAAGGCCGCGCCCATCCTTGACGAACAAGCTGACACCGAGGTGCTCCTCCAACACCTTCAACTGCCGACTGACGGCACCGTGGGTCACGTGCAATTGCTCAGCCGCTTGGCTGACGCTGTTCAACCGCGCGGTGGCTTCAAACGCGCGAAGGGCATTGAGGGGTGGAAGGTCTCGGCTCATCTGTGAGTTTTCCTGACAGGTTACGGCGATCTTATCGGTTTTCAGCATAGGCCGTCAGGGGTAGAGTGGCCCTCATTGTTTCTCACACCGATTCTTTTCCTGGAGCGTCCCATGACTCAGTCCCAGACCGATCTACGCAACGGCCCTGACGCCAACGGCCTGTTTGGCGCGTTCGGCGGCCGCTACGTCGCTGAAACCCTGATGCCGTTGATCCTTGAGCTGGCCCGTGAATACGAAGCGGCCAAGATTGATCCGGCTTTCAACGAGGAATTGGCCTACTTCCAGCGCGACTACGTCGGTCGACCAAGCCCGCTGTATTTCGCCGAGCGGCTGACCGAGTTCTGCGGCGGCGCCAAGATTTACCTCAAGCGCGAAGAGCTAAACCACACCGGCGCGCACAAGATCAACAACTGCATCGGCCAGATCCTGCTGGCGCGGCGCATGGGCAAAAAACGCATCATCGCCGAGACCGGCGCCGGCATGCACGGTGTGGCCACCGCCACCGTGGCTGCGCGCTTCGGCCTCGACTGCGTGATCTACATGGGCACCACCGACATCGAGCGCCAACAGGCCAACGTGTTCCGCATGAAACTGTTGGGCGCCAAAGTGATCCCGGTAGTGTCCGGCACCGGCACGCTCAAAGACGCGATGAACGAAGCCCTGCGCGACTGGGTGACCAACGTTGATGACACCTTCTACCTGATCGGCACCGTGGCTGGCCCGCACCCGTACCCTGCAATGGTGCGCGACTTCCAGGCAGTGATCGGCAAGGAAACCCGTGACCAGATGCAAGCCCAGGAAGGTCGCCTGCCGGACAGCCTGGTGGCGTGTATCGGCGGTGGCTCGAACGCCATGGGCCTGTTCCACCCGTTCCTGAATGACACCAGCGTCGAAATCATCGGCGTTGAAGCGGCAGGCTATGGCATCGAAACCGGCAAGCATGCCGCCAGCCTCAACGGCGGCGTACCGGGTGTGCTGCACGGCAACCGTACCTTCCTGCTGCAGGACGACGACGGCCAGATCATCGACGCCCACTCGATTTCCGCCGGCCTCGACTACCCCGGCATCGGCCCGGAACACGCCTGGTTGCATGACATCGGCCGCGCCCAGTACACGTCGGTGACCGACCACGAAGCCCTGGAAGCGTTTCACAAATGCTGCCGCCTGGAAGGGATTATTCCCGCTCTGGAAACTGCCCACGCCCTGGCCGAAGTATTCAAACGCGCACCGACCCTGCCGAAAGATCACCTGATGGTGGTGAACTTGTCCGGCCGTGGCGACAAAGACATGCAGACCGTGATGCACCACATGGAACAGTCCCAGCAGGAGAAACACTAATGAGCCGCCTGCAAACCCGCTTTGCGCAGCTGAAAGAACAAAACCGTGCCGCCCTGGTGACCTTCGTCACCGCCGGCGACCCCGGTTATGACACCTCGCTGGCGATCCTCAAGGGCTTGCCCACCGCTGGCGCCGACGTGATCGAGCTGGGCATGCCTTTCACCGACCCGATGGCCGACGGCCCGGCGATCCAGCTGGCTAACATCCGTGCGCTGGAAGCCAAGCAGAACCTGGCGAAAACCCTGCAAATGGTCCGCGAGTTCCGCAAGGACAACAACGACACGCCGCTGGTATTGATGGGCTACTTCAACCCGATCCACAAATACGGCGTACCGCAGTTCATCGCCGACGCCAAGGAAGCCGGCGTGGATGGCGTGATCGTGGTCGACATGCCGCCTGAGCATAACGGCGAACTGTGCGACCCGGCCCAGGCCGCCGGTATCGACTTTATCCGCCTGACCACGCCGACCACCGATGACGTGCGCCTGCCGACCGTCCTCAACGGCAGCTCCGGCTTTGTGTACTACGTGTCGGTGGCTGGTGTGACCGGTGCCGGCGCCGCTACCCTGGAGCACGTCGAAGAAGCCGTGACCCGCCTGCGTCGGCATACCGACCTGCCGATCAGCATTGGTTTCGGTATTCGTACACCGGAACAAGCAGCGGATATCGCGCGGTTGGCGGACGGTGTGGTGGTGGGTTCGGCGCTGATCGATCACATCGCCAATGCCAGCAATGACCAACAAGCCATTGACGGTGTGTTGACCCTCTGCGCGGCGCTGTCGGAAGGCGTACGTAACGCCCGTAAGTAAAGGCCCCGTAACCAGTAGGTAAAGTTCCTGATACAGAGGAATCAACCCGCTCGGACACAGCCTAAACAGCAAGACCAAGGGATCTCGAACCTCGTTCGAGATCCCTTTTTTGTGTGTGTGCCCTGAGGAATACCCGATGAAAATGCCCAAATCCGTGATTGCAGGCCTTGGCGTGCTAGTGCTCGGCGCCAGCGCCCTGGTGCAAGCCGCGCCATATGAACAAGGCGGCCCTGACCGTGGCGGCCCACAAGGCCAGCACGAACAACGTGGCGACGAGCATCGCGGCCCTCAGGACAACCGTCGCGGCGGCCCACCCAAGGACTTCGGCCCGGTGCGGCAGATCATCCACGACAATCACGGCCAGTTCTCCCGTGGCGCACCGCCTCCGCCGAACGTGCGCCTGGTACGTGGCCAGCCATTGCCGCGTGGTTACTACGGTGAACGCCTCGACGGTCGTGCCCTGGCACGCCTGCCGGTGTACCCGGGCTATGAATGGCGCCGTTCGGGGCCGGATGTGGTGCTGATCGCCGTGGGTACGGGCGTCGTCTACGAGATTTTGGATGGTGTGCTCAACTAACGCCGAGTAATAGCTTTGAGCGGGCTTGACCCGCGATGGATGGCGAAGCCGCCCCAATGAAGACACCGCTTTCTGCCTGACAGAATATGGTGTGTGGTTTTGGGCTGCTGCACATCCCAGCGCGGGTCAAGCCCGCTCACTACGCGCTACTCATTCAATTCTATCCGCTCGACCTTGCCGACCAGCAAGATGTAGGACAGCGCCCCAAGCAACGCCAGCACCGCAACATAGGTAATCGCCGGCGCGAACGAATCACCGCTGGCCAGAAAGCCAATCACGATCGGCGTAGCAATCGCCGACAGGTTGCCGATGAAGTTGAACACCCCACCGGTCAAACCTAGCAACCGTGCAGGCGCGAGAGTCGAGACCAGCGACCAGGTGATCGACGCCAGGCCATTACCAAAGAACGCCACGGCCAGGAACGCAATTACCCACGCGGTCGAGTCCACGTAGTTGGCGCCGATGATCGCCGTGGAAATCAACAGCCCGCTGATGATCGGCAACTTGCGTGCGAAGCCCACCGACGCACCTCGGCGAATCAGCCAGTCGGAAAAGATCCCGGAACACAGCACACCAACAAACGCCGCCAGAAATGGCAAGGACGCCAGCAGGCCGGACTTGATGAAGTCCATGCCGCGATACTTCACCAAATAGGTCGGGAACCAGGTCAGGAAGAACCACAGCGTGGAGTTGAGGCAGAACTGCCCCAGGTAGATCCCCCAGAGTTTGCGCTTGCTCAACACGATGCCCAGGTCGACCCAACTGAACGGCGCCTTGACGGTTTTTTCCTGCATGTCCACCAGCCCGCCGCCTTCACGGATCAGCTCGATTTCCGCAGCGTTCGCGCCTTTGAAATCCTTGGGCTCGCGGTACACCGCGTACCAGATCAGCGCCCACACAATGCCCACGCCACCGGTCGCGACAAACACCATGTGCCAACCAAATGCGTGCTGCAGCCAAGCCAGTACCGGCGTGAGAAACGCCAGCCCGACAAACTGGCCCGAGGTGTAGACGCCAATCGCCGTGGCGCGCTCGCGCTCGGGAAACCAAGTGGTGACCACGCGGCTGTTGATCGGGTAGGCCGGCGCTTCCAGCGCGCCCACCGCCATGCGCAGCACGAACAACGCGATAAAGCTGGCGGCGAAGCCGAGCATCACAGTGGCGATGGACCACAACAGCAGCGCAGCGGTGTAGAGGATGCGCGGAGGCACGCGGTCGACCAGCCAGCCACCGGGGATTTGCATGGCGGCGTAGGTCCAGCCGAAGGCCGAGAAGATCAGGCCGACGTGCACCGGGTCGATCCCCAGTTCACTGGTCAGCGCCGGGGCGGCGATCGACAGGTTGCTGCGGTCGAGGTAGTTGATCACCACGGTGATGAACAGCAGCACCATGATGAAAAAACGCTTTCTGGTAGGCGTGACTAAAGACGCCTGCCCGGTGGAGGATGCAGGGTGCATGAGGGGGTGCCTCTTCTTATGTTTATTGAGGTCTGGAATGGCGCTGACTGAAGAAACCGGATCAGAAATGTGGGCGCGAGCAAGCCGGCTCCCACATTTCTGACCGCGCGCCTTCAGTCAGGACTCACCACTCGGCGAAGCTGCCGTCGGCATGGCGCCAGATCGGGTTGCGCCAGCGATGGCCGATGGCCGCGCGTTCGATCACGTATTCCTCGTTGATCTCGATACCCAGGCCCGGTCCGTTAGGGATTTTCACGAAGCCTTTGTCGTAATCGAATACACGCGGGTCCTTCACATAGTCGAGCAAGTCGTTGCTCTCGTTGTAGTGAATGCCCAGGCTTTGCTCCTGGATAAACGCGTTGTAGCAAACCGCGTCCAGCTGCAGGCAAGCCGCCAAGGCAATCGGGCCCAGCGGGCAGTGCAGGGCCAGGGCCACGTCGTAGGCTTCGGCCATGTTCGCGATCTTGCGGGTTTCGGTGATGCCGCCGGCGTGAGAGGCGTCCGGCTGGATGATGTCGACGTAGCCTTCGCTGAGCACGCGCTTGAAGTCCCAGCGCGAGAACAGGCGCTCGCCCAGCGCAATCGGGGTGCTGGTCAGTGGCGCCAGTTCCTTGAGGGCTTCGTAGTTTTCGCTGAGCACCGGCTCTTCGATAAACATCAGTTTGTACGGGTCCAGTTCTTTCATCAGCACCTTGGCCATGGGCTTGTGCACCCGGCCATGGAAGTCGACGCCAATGCCGACGTTCGGGCCGACGGCATCACGCACGGCGGCGACGTTGGCCAACGCCAAGTCGACTTTTTCGAAGCTGTCGACGAACTGCAACTCCTCGGTGCCGTTCATTTTCACCGCAGTGAAGCCACGGGACACGGCTTCCTGGGCAGCACGAGCGGTGTCGGCCGGGCGGTCGCCTCCGATCCACGAGTACACGCGGATCTTGTCGCGCACCTGACCACCGAGCAAGTCGCTGACCGACACGCCAAGAGCCTTGCCCTTGATGTCCCACAACGCCTGGTCGATACCGGCGAGGGCGCTCATGTGCACGGCGCCGCCGCGGTAGAAGCCACCGCGATAGAGCACGGTCCAGATGTCTTCGATGTTGCGTGGGTCTTTGCCGATCAGGTAGTCGGACAGTTCTTCGACGGCAGCCGCCACGGTGTGGGCGCGGCCCTCTACCACGGGCTCACCCCAGCCGGTCACACCTTGGTCGGTCTCGACCTTGAGGAAGCACCAGCGCGGCGGGACGATAAAGGTCGTCAGTTTGGTGATTTTCATCTGTTATCTCTCTTATAGATGCAGCGCCTGTGGGCGCGGAACTTATAGTCAGCTCAGGGCTTTCCAGGCGGCGACATAAGCCTGGGCGCGGCTCGCTACCTGATCCACTGTCATACCCGGTTTGAACAACCCGGAACCCAGCCCGAAGCCTTTAGCGCCGGCGTCGATGAACACCTGCATGTTGTCCGGGGTGATGCCACCCACCGGCAGCAGCAAGGTGCCTGCCGGCAATACCGCCAGCCACGCCTTGATCACCGCCGGGCCCATTTGCTCGGCCGGGAACAGCTTCAATACGTCGGCGCCTTCGGCCAATGCGGCGAAGGCTTCGGTCGGCGTCGCCACACCCGGCGACAGGAACAGCCCCGCCGTTTTCGCGGCACGCAACACCTTGGCATCGCTGTGAGGCATCACGATCACCTGGCCACCAGCGGCTTTCACCTGCTCGACCTGCTCAGGCAGCAACACCGTACCGGCACCGATCAGGCAATCGGCGGGCAGGCTGTCGCGCAGAATACGAATGCTGGTGTAAGGGTCGGGCGAATTCAGCGGGACTTCGATCACCCGAAACCCGGCCTCGTACAGCACCTGGCCAACGGCCTTGGCTTCGTCCGGGCGGATGCCGCGCAGGATGGCGATCAAACCGTTTTGCGCGAGTGCTTGCTTGAGCATGTCAGGCCTCCGATACAGGTTGAGTGAGCCCCGCCGCCACTGCCAGTTGCCACAGGCCGCGTTCGCTGGCTTCCTGCGCCAGGCTGACGTGGGCGAAGCCGCAGAGGGCGAGGGCGCGTTGATAGCGGGCGCAGAGCGGCGCTGCACCGACCAGAATGATCGGCGTGTGTTTGGCTTTGCCGGGCAAGCCGGCGAGTTCATGGCCGATGAGCAAACCCGAGAGGTAATCGGGCTGTTCGTCTGGGGCGAGTTGGGCGGTGAGCCCAAGGGTGCGCGCGCTGAACAAGGTCGACAGCACGCCGCGCTGGCCGTCTTTGGAGAGCGCCACTTGCACGCCTCGGTCAAACGCTTCGGCCTGGAATATTTCGGACGGTTGCTGGGTACGGCCAAGGATGCTGTGCTTGCTCAGCACTGCAAACAGCTCACCGGTCATGAAGGTATCGAAGTGAGTGATGCAGCCATCGACCACCTCGACCCACTTGGAATGGCTGCCGGGCAGGCCGATCAATACATCGGCGCCCAACCCTTGCAGCACGCCCAATACTTGGGTTTCTTCGCCGCGCATCACGTTGGGCAAACCGCTTTGCTCGATCACACCGGGCACGATATGCACATCAACCCCGCGCTGGCTGCGCACCTTATGCAGCGCCTGGCCCAAGCGGGCGACGTCGACGGGCGTATTGCGATAAGCCGCTTCGCTCCAACCCTGGGCGCTGCCGACCATACCGCAGGCGATCACCGGGAGGTCGGGGTGCGCTTCGAGCCAATCCCCGCATGCCGCGTCGAACGCCAACTCGAAGCCATCGCTGCAGCGCACGCCGGCGATGTCGCGGGGCTCGCTGGGCAAATGCATGATGCCCCACGCCAGCGAGCGCTGTTCCAGCACTACGCCTGCGGGGCCGAGTTTATAAGCACGAAGGGAACTGGTTCCCCAATCGAGCGCGATCAATTGCGCCTGCATCGCTTCACCTGAAATGAGTGGGTGCTGAAAAAAGCAGATGGGCGAATATAAACCTATGACCAGTAATATCTCAATATATAAATATCAGTCCCACATACTGGGAGTTGAGCGCGCAAAATCCCACACCCCTTTAAGGCAGCAGGGGGTTGCGGATTAGAAAGAGGTTACAAAACAGACAGATCCAGCTCGCGCACCGCCCCCATCCACACCGCGTAGTCGGTGTGATCCTTCAGCTCATCGCCGGTATTGGGGTGCAGGAACACCACCAGCCCATTGCGATGGATCACCAACCACGGCAACACCACGCCAATGTATTCGGCGTCGAACGCCAGCTGGCAGCTCCAGTCCGGGTGAGGGCCCACGGGCCGTTCGTGTACACGGCCCATGCGCAGCGGGAAGAGTTTGGCGGCGTCTTCGCACAAGGTGCGCGCCTGCTCAATGGTGCTGGCGTCAAAGTAGATATGGGCGTGATAGCCCTTGATACGTTGCATGACCGACTCCGGATCCAATGTGCGCAAAATCCTAGACCGCAATGGACGGCAGGGCCAGCCCGGTCAGCGACTGCGCGCTGCTGGCCTGCTCGGCCACCAGCCAGTCGACAAACCGCTCGACCAATTGCCTCCGGCGTTTGCGCTGTGGCTGCACCACGTAATAGCCGAAACGTGAGATCACCGTACCGCTCACCGGCCGGCACAACCAGCCCTGCTCCAGCAAGTTATCCACCAGGTGGCGCCAGCCGATGGCTACGCCCTGGCCGGCAATCGCGGCCTGGATAAGCAGGGTGTAATTATCGAAGCGCAGTTGGCCGGGTGTGGGTGCAGTGGTGATACCCAGCTCGCGAAACACACCGCTCCAGTCGAACCACTGGCTGTTGTTTTCCTGACGCAGGTGCAGCAGAGGAACATCGTGCAAATTTTGTACAGTCAGCGGTGACGCCTGGTTCTTCAGCCATTGCGGGCTGCACACCGGGAACACTTCTTCGTTGAACAGCCACAGGCTGTCGCCCTGCTTGAAACGGCCATCGCCAAACAGCACCGCCACATCGATATCGCTGCGCAGGGTGGCGTGGTTGCGTTCGCTGGTCACCAGGCTTACGTCTACCTGGGGATTGGCGTGGTGAAAGCGGTGCAGGCGCGGCATCAACCAGTAGGCGGCAAACGCAAAGTCCGTCGCGACTTGCAGCACTTCATGTTGATCCTGTTCGGCGATTGCGCTCAGACCTTGGTTGATGGCCTGCAAGCCACCTTGCACATGCTCGAACAACAGGGCGCCGGCGTCGGTCAGCTCAATGCCACGGTAGATCCGATCAAACAAGCGGATCGCCAGTTGCTCTTCCAGGCGCTTGATCTGCTGGCTGATGGCCGGTTGGGTGGTGCCCAGCTCCATCGCGGCGGCGGTGAAGCTGCGGTGGCGCGCTGCGGCTTCGAAGGCGCGCAGCAAATCGAGGGACACGTCACCGAGGGCTTCATACATAAGCTGTGCTTATCCTAGACATTGCTTTTCATGGGCTTTACCCCAGTTTGCATGGGCTGCATGCTCATTCGCATAAACATCGCCTATGGAATGCCGAGAACCCATGAAGCGCAAGAACATTCTTTTTATCATGGCCGATCAAATGGCCGCGCCGTTGCTTCCGTTCTACGGTTCTTCGCCTATCAAGCTGCCTAATCTAAGCCGCCTCGCTACGCAGGGCGTGGTGTTCGACGCGGCGTACTGCAACAGCCCGCTGTGTGCACCGTCGCGTTTCACGCTGGTCAGCGGCCAGTTGCCGAGCAAGATAGGCGCCTACGACAACGCCGCCGATTTCCCCGCCGATGTGCCGACCTATGCCCACTACCTTCGGCGCCTCGGCTACCGCACCGCGTTGTCGGGCAAGATGCACTTCTGCGGACCAGATCAACTGCACGGTTATGAAGAACGCCTGACCAGCGACATTTACCCCGCCGACTACGGCTGGGCGGTGAACTGGGATGAGCCGGACGTACGACCCACTTGGTATCACAACATGTCCTCGGTGCTGCAAGCCGGCCCGTGCGTGCGCACCAACCAGCTGGATTTCGACGAAGAAGTGGTGTTCAAGGCGCAGCAATACCTGTTCGATCACATCCGCGAGGACGGCGACCAGCCGTTCTGCCTGACCGTGTCGATGACTCACCCACACGATCCGTACACGATTCCCAAGCCATTCTGGGACCTGTACGACGACGCCGACATCCCGTTGCCTGCAACACCCGCGCAAGGTGATCTCGACCCGCATTCCCAGCGCCTGCTCAAGGTCTACGACCTGTGGGACAAGCCGCTGCCTGTGGATAAGATTCGTGATGCGCGCCGTGCCTATTTCGGCGCGTGCAGCTACATCGACAGCAATGTCGGCAAGCTCATGCAAACCCTGGAAGACACCGGCCTGGCCGACGACACGATCATCATCTTCTCCGGCGACCACGGCGACATGCTCGGCGAGCGTGGCCTCTGGTACAAAATGCACTGGTTCGAAATGGCCGCCCGCGTGCCACTGCTGGTGAGTGCGCCGGGGCAATTCGCGGCAGGCCGCGTGTCCAAAGCCGTGTCCACCGCCGACCTGTTGCCGACCCTGGTGGAACTGGCCGGCGGCGAGCTGGACCCGCGCCTGCCGCTGGACGGCCGTTCGCTGGTCCCACACTTGCAAGGGCAGGGGGGGCACGACGAGGTGTTCGGCGAATACATGGCTGAAGGCACCATCAGCCCGCTGATGATGATTCGCCGTGGCGCGTACAAATTCATCTACAGCGAAGACGACCCTTGTCTACTGTTCGATGTACACAACGACTCTCGGGAACAGGAAGAACTCAGCCAGTCGCCGCAGCATCAGGCGCTGTTTGCAGCCTTCCTTGACGAGGCGCGGGCCAAATGGGACATCCCGGCGATCCACCAACAGGTGCTCGCCAGCCAACGCCGCCGCCGTCTGGTGTTTGAAGCACTGACCCAAGGCAAGCTGAAGAGCTGGGATCACCAGCCATGGGTGGACGCCAGTCAGCAGTACATGCGCAACCACATCGACCTCGACGACCTGGAGCGCAAGGCACGTTATCCACAACCCTGCCAAAACCAATAATAGACTGAGGGAAGGCCATGCAAAAGTTGACTGTAGTGCTGGGTATGTTGGTGTTGAGTAGCGCCAATGTGTACGCGGACGCCAGCTGCGAAACGATAAAGATGGCCGATCCAGGCTGGAGCGATATTGCGGCCACCAATGCCATCACCGGTTTTTTACTGACCGGCATGGGCTACAAGGCCAAGGTCGACACCCTCGCGGTCCCGATCATCTTCGGCGGGCTCAAGGACGGCCAGGTGGATGTGTTCCTGGGTAACTGGATGCCGGCGCAGCAAGGCTTCTACGACAAGTTCGTGGCCAACGGCGATGTGGTGCAACTGGCGAAAAACCTCGACGGCACCGAGTTCACCCTCGCCGTGCCCGACTACGTATGGGACGCCGGGGTGCATGACTTCGCCGACTTGAACAAGTTTGCCGACAAGTTCGGCAAGAAAATCTATGGCATCGGCTCCGGTGCGCCGGCGAATATCTCGCTGCAGGAAATCATCAAGAAAAACGACTTTGATCTCGGCCAGTGGAAGCTGGTGGAGTCCAGCGAACAGGCGATGCTCGCCGAAGTATCACGGGCTGTTAAGAAGCAGAAATTCGTCACCTTCCTTGGCTGGACCCCGCACCCGATGAACGTGCAGTTGAAAATGCACTACCTCAAAGGAGGCGAGAAATACTTTGGCGACACCGGCAGCGTGTACACCCTGACCCGCAAGGGCTATGCACAGGCCTGCCCGAATGTAGGGAAATTGCTGAACAACCTGAGCTTTACTCAGGAGATGGAGAACGCAATCATGGCGCAGGTGGCCAATAACAAGGTCAGCAACGCTGAGGCGGCGAAGGCGTGGATCAAAGCCAACCCGGCGGTGTTGGACAAATGGCTGGATGGTGTAAAAACACTGGACGGCAAAGACGCACTATCTGCAGTTAAAGCCAAACTCTAAGGCTTGATGCAATCCAAATGTGGGAGGGGGCAAGCCCCCTCCCACGGGAACTAATCAGTACTGATATTCTGCGCCAAACCTTTAAACCGAGTTCGCGATGCCCCGGCCCAACCGCCATACACTCTTCCCCTTCCTCGCCTGGCTCCCGCGCCAGACCCGCGCCAGCGTCGGTCGGGACGCACTGGTCGGCCTCAGCGGCGCCGTGCTCGCCCTGCCACAGTCGATTGCCTACGCACTGATCGCCGGTCTGCCCCCCGAATACGGCCTGTACGCTGCGATCATCCCGGTGCTGATCGCGTGCCTCTGGGGTTCATCCTGGCACCTGATCTGCGGCCCCACGGCGGCGATTTCCATTGTGCTGTATGCCAGCGTCAGTCCCTTGGCCGTGCCGGGCTCCCAGGACTACATCACCCTGATTTTGCTGCTCACCTTCCTCGCCGGGGTTTTCCAGTGGCTGCTGGGCATGCTGCGCTTCGGCGCGCTGGTGAATTTTGTCTCCCACTCGGTGGTGCTCGGTTTCACCCTGGGCGCCGCCGTGGTGATTGCCGTGGGGCAATTGCCCAACCTGTTGGGGCTGGATCTACCGAGCCAGGCCACGGCGATCAATAGCCTGCTGGCACTGATCCACCACAGCGGCGAATGGGACCACGCATCCCTTGCCCTGGGGCTGGGAACTCTGCTGGTGGGCGCACTGCTCAAGTACCTGGTGCCCCGCTGGCCGACGCTGTTGATCGCGCTGGCTTTGGGCAGCCTGGTGGCGTGGTTGTGGCCGGCGATGTTCGGGCATGTGGCGCTGGTCAGTTCGTTTATTGGCAAGCTACCGCCGTTCAGCCCGTTGCCGATGGACTTGGACATGATCCTGCGCCTGCTGCCCAGCGCCGTGGCGGTGGGCATGCTGGGGCTGGTGACCAGCCTGTCGATTGCCCGCTCGCTGTCGGCGCGTTCGCAGCAATTGCTTGATGCCAACCAAGAAGTTCGTGCGCAAGGTCTATCCAATATCGTTGGCGGATTTTTCTCTGGTTATCTGTCGGCCGGCTCCTTTACCCGTTCGGGCCTCAGCTATGAGGCGGGCGCCTGCTCGCCGTTGGCCGGCGTGTTTTCTGCGCTGTGGGTGGCGTTGTTCGCCTTGTTTGGTGCGGCGCTGATCGCGCACATTCCAATCCCGAGCATGGCCGCGAGCATCCTGCTGATTTGCTGGGGGTTGGTGGACCATCGCGGCATTCGCGCGTTGTTCCGCGTCAGTCGCGCAGAGTTTGTGGTAATGAGCCTGACGTGCGTCGCCACCTTACTCCTAGAGCTGCAAACCGCGATTTACGCCGGGGTGCTGGCATCGCTGTTTTTCTATCTCAAACGCACGTCGCAACCTCGGGTTCAGCAATGGCGAGACGGGGATGAGGATGTGCTGCGGGTGGGCGGCTCAATCTTTTTTGGCGCCAGCCATTATCTGCAAGTACGCCTGCAAAGTTTGCAGGGCGAGCGGGTGGTGATTGAGGCGCAGCAAATCAATTTCATCGATTATTCGGGGGTGGAGATGCTGCACCAGGAAGCGCGGAGGTTGAAGGGGTTGGGGCGAAGTTTGACGTTGCGCCGAGCTAGGCCGCAGGTGGTGGATGAGTTGAAAAAACTGGAAGGGGCCGACCAATGTCCCATTAACTTTCAAGAGTGATTTTTTCAAAAAATCTTTAAGTTCATGGATGGCGCCATACACGCGTACCCTCACAGCTCTTGTGGTTTCGTGGGAGCAAGTGCATTCTTAGCAGAGTTTATGTTTAAATTTTTCTGAGAAAATATCAGTTCTTAAATTATTTAGTCTATGCGAATAAAAATGAGCAAAGATTTAACCAATTCTGCTATAGATCGCCAAAATGTTCTGAACAATCAATATGCGCTTGTGAAGGCAGAGGAATATCTCGCGCTGGGTGGGACGGCCTTCGCTGGCGAAACCGTCTTTACGAAGGCTCAGATTGTCGCGCTTTTCAATATCAGCGATGCCACCGTTGAGCGATACCTTGCTACTCACGATGATGAGCTCCGCCTCAACGGATACACCGTCCTAAAAGGGACAAAACTCAAGAATTTCAAGGGGTTGGTGGATGTCTCCCTCATTGGTGAGGGCAACAAAGCACCAGCGCTGGGCATCTTTAGCTTCCGAGCAGTCCTGAACCTAGCAATGCTATTGACTGAAAGCGATCGAGCCCAAGCCATTCGAACCAGAATGCTTGATATTGTCATGGATGTATTAGCTGAACGAGCTGGAGGTCACACCCGCTTCATTAATCAAAGAGATGAAGCGTATTTACCAGCAGCATACCAAGAATTTAGCTACCGAAAAATTTTCACCAACGCGCTACGCGACTGCCTTGAAATGGGAAATATAAAGTACGGAATTTACACCGACCGAATATACCAAGTTGTGTTTAAGGAGAGATCCAAAGAATATAAAAAGATTCTTAATCTTGCAGAAAAGGACAACCCAAGAGAAACAATGTATGCAGAAGTGTTGCAGGCGATAGCGAGCATTGAAAACGGCTTAGCCAATCAAATGGTCGAAAAGTCTAGCACATTGAAACGAAAGCTAGTTCCAAAAGAACTAGATGAAATGATAGCTGGCGTCGAACGAAATCCTTACTTAGCACCTCAACTTGATGCCGCACGAACGCGCATGGCCAGTCGGGATTTGCATTTCCGTGACGCCTTGCACCAAAAACTAGAATCCTACGTTCAATGCGTTCCTATCGCTGATTTTGAAAGATTTTTAGGGGAGACCAGTCAATCCTTGGAAAGTCGGTTGTCTGATCCGAAAACATTGGAAGTTTTTAAGCGCCTAAAAGATAGATAATAATGAGCAGCTATTTTCTATACTTCGACTTGGAGCATGCTGTAGGCGTCCATGATTGGATAATTGAAAATACTGGGGGTAGAGCGGGTGCTAACGACTTGGGTCTATTAGATAGTCTTTTGAACCACATTCAGAACGATGACTATTATCCAAGCTTTGAAGAGAAGCTCCTGCACCTAGTTTTTGCAGTAAATAAATCACATGCATTTGCTGATGGCAACAAGCGTAGTAGCATCGCATTAGGAGCGTATTTCCTTGAGTTAAATGGTTACGCGTATTGCGTACATCATTTTGTACGCAGTATGGGTTGCTGAAGGAAAAATCAACAAAGTTCTTTTGGGAAAAGTTCTTGAATCGTTGCTATATGAAGAAGATTACAGCGATGAACTGAAAATCCTCCTCATTGAAGCTATATCGAGAGAAGTATAAATTGCTTACTGACTGACTAACTGTCTGCGCAATTCAGCCAACACCGCCGCCGACGCCGGGCGCACACCGCGCCACAGGTAGAACGCTTCCGCCGCTTGCTCCACCAACATGCCCAACCCATCCATTGCCAAGGCTGCGCCTTGTTCAGTCGCCCAGCGGCAGAACGGGGTAGGTTCCTTGGCATACATCATGTCGTAGCAAAAGGTCTTACCCGGCTCGATCAGGCTGCCAGCAATCGGCGGTACATCGCCTGACAGGCTGGCCGACGTAGCGTTGATGATCACGTCTACCGGCTCACGCAGCCAGTCGAACCCACTGGCAGATACGGGGCCCAGATCGTCAAACAACTCGGCGAGCAACTCAGCCTTTTCCACCGTGCGGTTGGCGATGATCAGCGAAGCCGGCTGTTCGGCCAGTAACGGTTCCAGCGCACCGCGCACCGCCCCACCGGCGCCCAGCAGCAGGATGCGTTTGCCTTGCAGCGTCAACCCGGCGTTTACCTTGAGGTCGCGCACCAGGCCGGCGCCGTCGGTGTTGTCGCCGAGCAAGGTGCCGTCGGCGAGTTTACTCAAGGTGTTCACCGCGCCTGCGCGTTGGGCGCGCTCGGTGAGGGTGTTGGCCAGGCGGTAGGCGTCTTCCTTGAACGGCACAGTCACATTGGCGCCACGGCCTTGTAGGAAAAACTCACGGGCGCAGCCGGCGAAATCCTCCAGCGGCGCAAGCAAGGTGCTGTAGTCCAAGTGCTCGCCCGTCTGCTCTGCGAACATGCGGTGGATCAGCGGCGACTTGCTGTGGCCGATGGGGTTGCCGAACACCACATAACGGTCCATCAGACCGCCGCCTTGGGCGCAGCAAGGCCCAGCCAGTCGCGGTCTTGCAGGAAATAATCGGTAAGGCGCGCTTCTTCGCTGCCAGCCTCGGCCTTCCAGTCATAGCTCCAGCGCACTTGCGGTGGCAGCGACATCAGGATCGACTCAGTGCGCCCGCCCGATTGCAGGCCAAACAGGGTGCCACGGTCGTAGACCAGGTTGAATTCAACATAGCGGCCGCGACGGAATTCCTGGAATTCGCGCTGTTGCTCGGTGTAGGCGATGGCCTTTCGGCGCTGCACGATCGGCAGGTAGGCGTCGATATAAGCGTCGCCGATGGCGCGGATAAAGGCGAAGCAGGTGTCGAAGTCCCACTCGTTCACGTCATCGAAGAACAGGCCGCCAATGCCACGCGGTTCATTGCGGTGCTTGATATGGAAATAACTGTCGCACCAAGCCTTGTAGCGCGAATACACGTCCGGGCCGAACGGCGCGCAGGCCTGCTCGGCCACGCGGTGCCAGTGGATGCAGTCTTCTTCGTTGCCGTAGTAGGGCGTGAGGTCGAAACCGCCGCCAAACCACCACACCGGCTCTTCGCCTTCTTTTTCGGCGATGAAAAAGCGCACGTTGGCGTGGGAAGTCGGTACGTGGGGATTATGCGGGTGGATCACCAGCGATACGCCCAAGGCCTCAAAGCCGCGACCGGCCAACTCTGGGCGATGCGCACTGGCGGACGGTGGGAGACCGCTGCCAAATACGTGGGAGAAGTTAACGCCGCCTTTTTCGATCACCGAACCGTTTGCAATCACACGGGTGCGACCGCCGCCGCCGGCAGGCCGGGTCCAGGCGTCTTCGATAAAGCGAGTGTCCGTCTCGAAGGTTTCCAGGGCGCTGCAAATGCGGTCTTGCAGATCAAGCAGGTAGGCCTTTACGGCCTCGGTGCGGGTAGTCATGGCATCACCTTGAATCGGGCAAAGCTACGCGAAGCCATTGGGCGTCGGCGGCAAATGGGCGCACAGGATAACACCCCACCCCATTGCGCCGCAGTTGACGAAGATCAAGCTTAGGAGTTCGATAGGCGGCTACGCGAGTTCGAACCAAGGAGAAGGCAGATGGCAAAACGTATCCAGTTCAGCGCCCATGGCGGTCCCGAAGTGCTTGAGTATGTCGACTACACGCCTGCGGAGCCTGGCCCGCAGCAGGTTCGCGTGCGTAACGAGGCGATCGGCCTGAACTTCATCGACACCTATTTTCGCAGTGGTCTGTACGCGCCGCCAGCATTGCCTTCAGGGTTGGGCGCAGAGGGCGCCGGCGTGGTCGACGCGATCGGCAGCGAAGTCACCCAATTCAAGGTCGGCGACCGTGTGGCCTACGGCAGTGGTCCGTTGGGTGCCTACAGCCATCTGCACGTGCTGCCCGCCGCCAACCTGGTGCACCTGCCGGACGAGATCAGCTTCGAACAAGCGGCCGGCGCCATGCTCAAGGGCCTGACCGTGCAGTACCTGCTGCGCCAGACCTATGAAGTGAAAGCCGGTGAAACCATCCTGTTCCACGCCGCTGCCGGTGGCGTGGGTTCGCTGGCCTGCCAATGGGCCAAGGCCCTGGGCGTGAAGTTGATCGGTACCGTGAGCTCGCCGGAAAAGGCCGCACTGGCCAAATCCCTCGGCGCCTGGGAAACCATCGACTACAGCAAGGAAAACGTCGCAGAGCGCGTGTTGGAATTGACCGACGGCAAAAAAGTCCCGGTGGTGTACGACGGCGTCGGCAAGGACACCTGGCTGACGTCGCTGGACAGCGTGGCGCCGCGTGGGCTGGTGGTGAGCTTCGGCAATGCGTCAGGCGCGGTGGATGGGGTGAACCTGGGGATTCTGTCGGCCAAGGGCTCGCTGTACGTCACCCGGCCAACCTTGGCGACCTATGCCAACAACCCGCAGAACTTGCAGGCGATGGCTGATGACCTGTTCTCGATGATCAACAGTGGCAAGGTGCGTATTGATATCAACCAGCGGTATTCGCTGGCGGATGCGGCAAAGGCGCAGACCGAGTTGTCGGGGCGACGGACGACTGGGTCGACCATTCTCCTGCCGTAAAGCAATGGATATCTGGAGTCTGTAAGGGCCTCATCGCGGGCAAGCCCGCGATGGCCATGAGGCGGTCTCAGGAAGGCCGCACCACCTCACCCGTCACCAAATCCCGAATCAAGCTTGGGTTCTTGCGCCCACCCAGCGCACCACCCAACACCAGATCCACCTGCCCACGGAAGTATTGCTCAACGCGGATCCGCGTGCGCGCAGCCGGGCGCCCCTGGGGGTTGGCCGAGGTGGAAATCAAAGGCCCTACCAACGAGCACAAATCCCGCACCAGCGGATGGTCAGTGACCCGCACCGCGACGGTGTCGTGCACACCTGTCACCCATTCCGGCAGCAACCCCTGATGAGGCACCAGCCAGGTGTTCGGGCCAGGCCAGGTGCTGGCCATGCGATCGATCCAATCCTGCGGGAAGTCTTCGAACAGAAAGTCGAACTGGCGGATATTGTCCGCCACCAGGATCAGGCCCTTGTCCACCGAGCGGTTCTTGATGGCGAGCAAACGGTCCACTGCTTCTTCATTCCACGGGTCGCAGCCAAGGCCCCAAACCGCTTCTGTTGGATAGGCAATCACCGCGCCTGCGCGAATTTCTCGTGCGGTTTCCAGCACACGCCACCGGTTGACCATTGTTTACTCTCCAGACTAAAGCTCTGCGCAGTTTACCGATCTTCTTTACAAAACCTAGCAGCGCGCAAGCCAGCGCCCATTTTCACAGATAACCTGGCCTTCCAGCTCCAACTCGGTCAGCGTCGCCAGCACCTGGGACAAAGGGCGCCCGCTGGCAATCACCAGGGCCTCACTGGTCTGGGGTGCTGCGTGCAACAGCGCCACCAGCGGATGGACGACAGGCATCGGCGCCGGGCGCGACAGCGCTTGCCAGCCACGCAAACCTTCAAGGATGTGCTCGATGGTCTCCACCAGCACCGCGCCGTCGCGGATCAACTGATGACAGCCCTTCGCGCCGGGATGATGGATGGAGCCCGGGATCGCATACACCTCACGCCCCTGCTCGGCCGCCAACTTCGCGGTGATCAGCGAACCACTGGCCATGCCGGCTTCCACCACCAGTACGCCCAGGGACAAACCACTGATGATCCGGTTACGCCTGGGGAAGTTGCTGGCCTGGGGCGGGGCGTCCAGTGGAAACTCGGAAACTACGGCGCTGCCCTGGTCAATCATCGCCTCCGCGAGCCGTCTGTGACGTTGTGGATAAAAATTTTCGAGCCCGGTGCCGAGGACGCCGATTGTCTGACCGCCCACCTCCAATGCCGCTTGATGGGCTGCGCCGTCGATGCCTAATGCAAGGCCACTGGTGATGACAAAACCAGCGCTCGCCAGACTGCGCGAAAACGCAGCGGCGGTGTCCATGCCAGGACGAGACGCGCGACGACTTCCGACCATCGCCAGTTGCGGTCTTTCCAGGATTGCAGGGTCACCGGCGACGAATAAAAGCGGCGGCGCATCATCAATCTCGGCGAGCAGAGCGGGGTACTCCGGTTGGTCCCACATCAGCAAATGCTGGGCCGGGCACGCCAGCCAGGCCAATGCCGCACTGGCGCCGTCGCGGATTTCATGACTGCGCCGGGCATCGGCGCTAATGGCTGGCAACCCCAGCGAACGCCAGGCACTGGCAGGCGCGCTGATGGCCTTTGACGCAGAGCCGAACGCTTCGATCAGTAAGCGAAAACGCTTCGGACCCAGTTCCGGCAGCCTGTGCAAGCGTAGTCGGGCTTCCAGTTCTGACGGGGAGATTTCTTGGTTGTGTATCGGGTGCATTTGATCGTCCTTGACCGGAACAAGCTGTGGATAACTCTGTTGGTAACTTATTTAGCAGGCTATTTATTGTGTTTGATGGGCAGTCTCGAAACGGTCCATGACCGCCAGCGGCCGTGAGGCACTGAGCACCAGGGCGTAACTGAGCTTTTCGTAGGTGCGAAACACCAGCAGGGTGCCGGCGCGTTCATCAGGAAGTTGCGTCGACGCGCCACTAAGGCCATCGCGGACGGTGGCGCCGGTCTTGATCACGCTGAGCAGTTGGCCTTCGACCAGACCATCGCGACGCCCTTTGTTGAGGGTTACGGCGTCGAGCACGCCGATGTGCGTAACACCCTTGGGGATATCGATGATGTGCCCTTCGACAAAGGGCGCGGTGGGCGCGGTCGCAAGGGTTGTCGGGACGATAGGAGGTTGTGCACGCAGCAAGCGGTCTCCGGGGCGCACCTCCTGCGTGACTCGCTGTACGGCCAGGGTAGTAAGGTCGCCCGCCACGACAAATCGCGCAGTGCCAATATCATTGGCGTTGACGCCCAACAGCTCTTTAGTCACCGGGTCGGTGTAAACCTTGCCTCGTCGGAATATTCCGTAATTCGGCTGGGAAGGCTCCAAGTCGCCCCTGGCATATACCCGCTCGCCATTGGCACCCAGCACTCGGCCAGCATCGGCGGCAACGATGTACGGCGCGTTGTCCAGGTCTCGAGGCGAATCAAGAAGGCGGTTATGCAGTAAAAAGCGCTGGATAGCCTGTTGCGTCGGCTGATCCAGCCGCTGCACGGGCGGCGGCAGCAGGGCCATGGCGAACGGGGCCCACAATAGCAAGACGAGTAGCGATTTCCTCATGGGGTGAATCTCCTTTATTATGTGCGTTCGCGTGAAATGCCAGAGCCTTCGTGGCTTTTGGGTGTTTCACACCGGCGGTCTGGGTCCATCCCAACGCCGATTTGCCTCTACCTCACATGTGCAGCAATTACGCTTATGGCTATTTTGAACATCCTCGAATTCCCCGACTCGCGCCTGCGCACTGTCGCCAAGCCGGTGGCCGTAGTGGACGACAAGGTTCGTCAGTTGGTCGATGACATGTTTGAAACAATGTATGAAGCCCCGGGCATCGGCCTCGCCGCGACCCAGGTCAACGTGCATTTGCGTGTCGTGGTCATGGACCTGTCGGAAGACCGCAGCGAGCCGCGGGTGTACATCAACCCCGAGTTCGAACCGCTGACTGAAGAGATGGGCGAATACCAGGAAGGCTGCCTGTCAGTGCCGGAGTTCTATGAGAACGTCGAGCGCCCGATGCGCGTGAAGATCAAGGCCCTGGGCCGCGACGGCAAGCCGTTCGAGCTGATCGCCGAAGGCCTGCTGGCGGTGTGCATCCAGCACGAGTGCGACCACCTCAATGGCAAGCTGTTTGTCGATTACCTGTCGACGCTCAAGCGCGACCGAATCAAGAAGAAGCTGGAAAAAAAGCATCGCCAGCAAGCTTGATGCCCTCCTTCCAAAGGCTTGCTGCGGCAAGCCTTTTTCTTTTGTGACTGCTTTTAACCGAGACCACCCATGACCGAGCCACTGCGCATTGTTTTTGCCGGCACGCCTGAATTCGCGGCCGAACACCTGAAGGCACTGCTTGCCAGCCCTTATGACATCGTCGCGGTGTACACCCAGCCGGATCGCCCGGCCGGTCGTGGACAAAAACTGATGCCGAGCCCGGTCAAGCAACTGGCGCTGGAACACAACCTTCCCGTGCTGCAGCCGCCAACCCTGCGTAACGCCGAGGCTCAGGCCGAGCTGGCTGCCCTGAAGCCGGACCTGCTGGTGGTGGTGGCCTACGGCTTGATCCTGCCGCAAGTGGTGCTGGATATTCCACGCCTGGGTTGCATCAACAGCCATGCGTCGTTGTTGCCGCGCTGGCGCGGCGCGGCACCGATCCAACGCGCAGTGGAGGCGGGTGACAGCGAAAGCGGCGTGACCGTGATGCGCATGGAGGCGGGTCTGGACACCGGCCCGATGCTGCTCAAAGTCACCACCCCGATCACCGCCCAAGACACTGGCGGCAGCCTGCACGACCGCCTTGCCGAGCTGGGCCCGCCCGCCGTAATCCAGGCCATCGCCGGCCTGGCTGCCGGCATCCTGGAAGGCGACGTGCAGGATGACAGCCTGGCCACCTACGCCCACAAGCTGAACAAAGACGAAGCGCGCATCGACTGGAGCCGCCCGGCCGTGGAACTGGAACGCCTGGTACGCGCCTTCAACCCGTGGCCGATCTGTCACAGCACCCTCAACGGCGACGCCTTGAAAGTACTGGCCGCGACCCTGGCCGAGGGCACAGGCGCTCCGGGTGAAATCATCGGCGCTAGCAAGGACGGCCTATTGGTCGCTTGCGGCGAACAGGCGCTGTGCCTGACCCGTCTGCAATTGCCCGGTGGCAAGGCGCTTAATTTCAGCGATGTGTTCAACAGCCGTCGTGAGAAGTTTGCCCTGGGCACCGTTCTCGGGATGGTCGCCCAATGAACCCGCGACTGGCCGCCGCCAAGGCCCTTGCCGCCGTGCTTAATGGCAAGGCATCGCTGAACAGTTCGTTGCCCACGCAGATGGATAAGGTTGAAGACCGTGATCGCGGCTTCACCCAGGACCTGGCCTTTGGCACCGCCCGCTGGCAGCCACGCTTGTCGGCGTTGGCGGCCACGTTGTTGCAAAAGCCGTTCAAGGCTGCGGATGCTGACATCGAAGCGCTGCTGCTGGTAGGCCTCTATCAGCTGCTCTACACCCGCGTGCCCGCTCACGCCGCCATCGGTGAAACGGTCGGTTGCGCCGACAAGCTGAAAAAACCTTGGGCCAAGGCCTTGCTCAATGCCGTGCTGCGCCGCGCCCAGCGCGAGAGTGAAGCGCTGCTGGCCGAACTGGAACATGATCCGGTAGTGCGCACCGCTCACCCACGCTGGCTGCAAAAATCGTTGAAGGCGTGCTGGCCTGAGCAATGGGAAGCCATTTGCGCAGCCAACAATGCGCACCCGCCGATGATCCTGCGGGTCAATCGCCGTCATCACAGCCGTGACGCCTACCTGCAATTGCTCATCGACGCCAGCATCAATGCCACGCCGTGCGTGTACAGCATCGACGGTATCGTGCTCGAAGCGGCCGCTGATGTGCGCAGCCTGCCGGGCTTTGCCGAAGGCTGGATCAGCGTGCAGGATGAAGCCGCGCAACTGGCTGGCGACCTGCTCGACCTGGCGCCCGGCCAACGCGTGCTAGACGCCTGCTGCGCACCTGGCGGTAAGACCTGTCACATTCTGGAAGTCGAAAACGACCTCGCCGGTGTCGTCGCTGTCGACCTCGAAGCCAAGCGCCTGGTGCGCGTGCGGGAAAACCTTGCACGCCTGGGCCTCAGCGCCGAGCTGATCGCCGCCGACGGCCGTGACACTGCCACCTGGTGGGACGGCAAACCGTTCCAGCGCATCCTGCTTGATGCGCCGTGCTCCGCCACCGGTGTGATCCGCCGCCACCCAGACATCAAGCTCACCCGCCAACCCGACGACATTGCCGCCCTGGCCGTGCTACAAGGCGAGCTGCTCGACGCGCTGTGGCCGACCCTGGAAGTCGGCGGCATCCTGCTCTACGCCACGTGTTCCACCTTGCCGACTGAAAACACCGAGGTGATCGAAGCCTTCCTTGCCCGCACCAGCGGCGCCCGGGAGCTGGACCTCGCCACAACCGCCGGCATCAAGCAGCCCCACGGTCGCCAACTGCTGGCGCAAGAAGGCGGACACGATGGCTTCTACTACGCCAAACTGATCAAGATTGCCGCCGCGCGCGGCTAAATGGTTTAAGGGAGTGACCGGATGAAAATCATCATCCTTGGAGCAGGGCAGGTCGGCGGCACGCTGGCTGAACATTTGGCCAGCGAAGCCAACGACATCACCGTGGTCGACACTGATGCAGAGCGCCTGCGCAACCTCGGCGACCGCCTCGACATCCGCACCGTACAAGGCCGCGCGTCGTTCCCGACGGTGCTGCGCCAGGCGGGTGCCGATGACGCGGATATGCTGGTGGCCGTGACCAACAGCGACGAAACCAACATGGTCGCCTGCCAGGTCGCCCACACCCTGTTCCACACCCCGACCAAAATCGCCCGTGTGCGCGAAGCGGCCTACCTGACCCGCGCCGGTTTGTTCGACAACGACGCGATTCCGGTGGACGTATTGATCAGCCCGGAACAGGTGGTCACCCACTACATCAAGCGCCTGATCGAAATTCCGGGCGCCTTGCAGGTGATCGACTTTGCCGGCGGCAAGGCGCAACTGGTCGCGGTGAAGGCCTATTACGGCGGCCCACTGGTCGGCCAGCAACTGCGCCAGTTGCGTGAGCACATGCCCAACGTGGAAACCCGCGTCGCGGCGATTTTCCGGCGTGACCGGCCAATCCTGCCCCAGGGCGATACGGTGATCGAGGCCGACGACGAAGTATTCTTCATCGCCGCCAAGGCGAATATTCGTGCCGTCATGAGCGAAATGCGCCGCCTCGACGAGACCTACAAGCGCATCGTCATCGCGGGCGGCGGGCAGATCGGCGAGCGATTGGCCGAGGCCATCGAAAGCCGCTATCAGGTGAAGATCATCGAGATGAGCCCGACACGCTGCCGGCATTTGTCCGACACCCTAGACAGCACCGTCGTACTGCAAGGCAGCGCCTCGGACCGCGACCTGCTGATGGAAGAAAACATCGCCGACGCCGATATCTTCCTGGCCCTGACCAACGATGACGAAGCCAACATCATGTCCTCCTTGCTGGCCAAACGGCTGGGCGCGAAGAAGGTGATGACCATCATCAACAACCCGGCCTATGTCGACCTGATCCAGGGCGGCGATATCGACATCGCCATCAGCCCTCAGTTGGCAACCATCGGCACCTTGCTGGCCCACGTGCGCCGGGGCGACATCGTCAGCGTGCACTCCCTGCGCCGTGGCGCGGCCGAAGCCATCGAGGCAATTGCCCACGGTGACTCGAAGTCGAGCAAGGTGATCGGCAAGGCCATTCGCGATATCGGCTTGCCGCCGGGAACGACCATCGGCGCGATTATTCGTGACGAAGAGGTGATCATTGCCCACGACGACACGGTGATCGAAACCGGGGACCATGTGATCCTGTTCCTGGTGGACAAGAAACATATCCGCGATGTGGAGAAACTGTTCCACGTGGGGTTGAGCTTCTTCTGATCAAGCGGAGTGACCGACATGCTCGAATCCCTGGAAAAAATGCTCGCCAAAGGTGTGGATAACTCGCTGCTTCGGTTTGGTTTGGGCAAGGGTTATCTGGACGTGAAGGAAAACGCCAAGGCGGCGGAGCATCTGCAGAAGTGCGTCGAGTTTGATCCGAAGTATTCAGCGGCGTGGAAGCTTCTGGGCAAGGCGCAGTTGGGGTTGGAAGATCGTTCGGCGGCGCGGCTGGCATGGGAGAGGGGCATTGAAGCGGCACAGGCCCATGGTGATAAACAGGCCGAAAAAGAGATGACGGTGTTCCTGAAGAAACTCGACCGCCAACCTTGAGCCGATCTTCTGTGGGAGCTGGCTTGCCTGCTCCCACAGAAGATCTTCATGGGTCTTGAGTCAGGGGTGGCTCAGTACCACCGCGCCTCACCCGGCGGGCGTTTCTTGAAGCGCTTCATGCTCCACATGTATTGGCTCGGGTAAGCACCGACATACCGCTCCACCACCTTGCTCATCGCCGCGCAGGACGTGGCGGTGTCGGTGCTGTACATATCTTCCGGCGCCGCTTCCAGGATCACTTTGTAACCCGAACCGTCGGGCAGCCGCAGCGCATGCAGGAACACGCCGACCGCTTTGTGGCCCGCCAACATATTTGGCACAAACTTGCTGGTCAGCGCCTGGGTGGCGAAGAACGGTACGAAGATCCCCGCAGATTCCGCCGGCTCCGGGTCGGCGGGGATACCCACCTGGCCGCCCTTACGCACTTCCTTGATCACACTGAGGATGCCTTCCTTGGTCGACGCCGCCACTCGATTACCCAGTTGCACCCGCTGCTTGCGCAGCAACTCATCCACTGCCTTGAGCTTGGGCGGACGGTAAAAAATGATGGGTTTGCACTGGTTGCAATAGAAATGGTTCAGCACTTCCCAGTTGCCCAAGTGGCTGGTGATGCCGACCACGCCTTTGCCCGAAGCCAGGGCTTCGTGCAGCACGTCCAAGCCTTCGACTTCGCGCACCAGGTCGATTGAGCGTTGGGCTGGCCAGATCCAGGCGCAGGCGCTTTCGGTCAGGGACTTGCCGATGTCCATCAGGCTGCGGCCGACTAACGCTTCGCGCTCGGCGGGGTCCATGTCGGGGAAGCACTTGGAGAGGTTGATCCGCACCGTCTCGCGGGAACGGTTGGGGGTTTTCCACATGACCCAGCCAATGGCCGTGCCGACGGCCTGCACAGCGCGCCAAGGCAGCAGGGCAAACAACCGGAGAGCGCCTACCAGCAAGGCGCCTTTAAACTTTTCCACAGGTCACTCCTGTTCGTGTGTGGTGCGCAAAGCCGGCATTCTAACCGGCGTTGGCCAAGTCCGCGTAACGGTCGCAGTCTTGGGTGTGGTCCATGACCATGCCGCAGGCCTGCATGAACGCGTAGCAAATGGTCGGGCCGACAAAGGTGAAGCCGGCTTTTTTCAGGGCTTTGCTCAT
This sequence comes from Pseudomonas sp. RA_15y_Pfl1_P11, assembly GCF_963970975.1. NCBI lineage: Bacteria > Pseudomonadati > Pseudomonadota > Gammaproteobacteria > Pseudomonadales > Pseudomonadaceae > Pseudomonas > Pseudomonas sp. RA_15y_Pfl1_P11. The sequence goes on along the minus strand of NZ_CAXAOY010000004.1, from coordinate 252,541 downwards.
GGCTTCGGCCTCGGGCGTGATCGCCGGGACTTCGCTGCGGTCCTTGAAATGATTGACCTTGGGTTTGCCACCGACGAAGGACCAGAGCAAGACGACCGGATCTTCCAGCGCCAGCCAGGCGGCGGCATTGCGGCGGGTGGCATTGAGTTTCAGGCGATTGCGCACGATGCCAGGATCCTGCATCAGTACTTCGATCTCGCCATCGCTCAACTGCGCCAACCGTTGCGCATCAAACCCGAACAAGACCTTTCGATAATGCTCGCGTTTGCGTAAAACGGTGATCCAGGACAGGCCCGCCTGGAACCCTTCGAGCAAAAGCAACTCGAACAAACCCTGCGCATCGCGCAGCGGCGTTCCCCACTCCTGATCGTGATAAGCCATGTACAGCGGATCTTCAGAACACCAAAAGCAGCGTGGCATAAGGCTCCAGGGGATGGTGGCGCGGCCGAATCGGGTATACTCCCGCTCTTTAAATCGCAGCCCAAGTAACAGGTGAATTTCGTGAGCCAGCCTACGCCAGCCGTGCGTACCTTCCAAGACTTGATCCTCGCCCTCCAGCAATACTGGGCCGAGCAAGGTTGTGTGGTACTTCAGCCCTACGATATGGAAGTAGGCGCCGGCACTTTCCACACCGCTACATTCCTGCGGGCCATCGGCCCGGAAACCTGGAACGCCGCTTATGTGCAGCCCAGTCGTCGCCCGACTGACGGCCGCTACGGCGAAAACCCGAACCGTCTGCAGCACTACTACCAGTTCCAGGTGGTATTGAAGCCGAACCCGGACAACTTCCAGGAACTGTACCTGGGCTCGCTCAAACACGTCGGCCTGGACCCACTGGTGCACGACATCCGTTTCGTCGAAGACAACTGGGAGTCGCCAACCCTGGGCGCCTGGGGCCTGGGTTGGGAAGTCTGGCTCAATGGCATGGAAGTGACGCAGTTCACTTACTTCCAGCAAGCGGGTGGCATCGAGTGCTACCCGGTGACCGGCGAGATCACCTACGGCCTCGAGCGCCTGGCCATGTACCTGCAGGGCGTGGACTCGGTCTACGACCTGGTGTGGGCTGACGGTCCGTTCGGCAAGGTCACCTACGGCGATGTGTTCCACCAGAACGAAGTGGAGCAGTCCACCTACAACTTCGAACACGCCAACGTCGACAAGCTGTTCGAACTGTTCGACTTCTATGAAAGCGAAGCCAAGCGCCTGATCGAGCTCGACCAGCCGCTGCCGTTGCCAAGCTATGAAATGGTGTTGAAGGCGTCCCATACCTTCAACCTGCTGGATGCGCGCCGTGCTATCTCGGTGACCGCACGTCAGCAATACATCCTGCGTGTGCGCACGCTGGCGCGTTCCGTCGCCCAAGCCTACCTGCTGGCTCGCGCCAAGCTGGGCTTCCCGATGGCAACCCCGGACCTGCGTGATGAAGTGTTGGCTAAGCTGGAGGCTGCACAATGAGTGCTCAAGATTTCCTGGTTGAACTGGGCACCGAAGAGCTGCCACCCAAGGCCCTCAACACACTGGCCGACGCGTTCCTGGCCGGTATCGAAAAAGGCCTGCAAAGCGCTGGCTTGAAGTTCGAAGCGAAGAAGGTCTACGCCGCGCCACGTCGCCTGGCGGTACTGCTGACCGCACTGGAAACCCAGCAGCCGGACCGCAGCATCAACATTGACGGCCCGCCACGCCAGGCTGCGTTCGACGCCGAAGGCAACCCGACTCAAGCCGCCCTTGGCTTCGCCAAGAAGTGTGGCGTCGAGCTGAGCGAGATCGACCAGAGCGGCCCGAAACTGCGGTTCAGCCAGGTCATCACTGGCAAACCGACCGCCAGCTTGTTGCCGACCATCGTTGAGGACTCGCTGAACGATTTGCCGATCCCGAAGCGCATGCGCTGGGGTGCGCGCAAAGAAGAGTTCGTACGTCCGACCCAGTGGCTGGTAATGCTGCTCGGTGACCAGGTCATCGACTGCACGATCCTCGCCCAAAAAGCAGGCCGTGATTCGCGTGGTCATCGCTTCCACCACCCGCAAGCCGTGCGCATCACTTCGCCGGCCAACTACGTGACAGACCTGCGTGCTGCCTACGTGCTGGCCGACGCCAATGAGCGTCGCGAATTGATCAGCAAGCGCACCGAGGAGCTGGCACGCCTGCAGGAAGGTACCGCCATCGTGCCGCCAAGCCTGCTCGACGAAGTGACCGCGTTGGTCGAATGGCCGGTGCCGCTGGTGTGCTCGTTCGAAGAACGTTTCCTCGATGTGCCGCAAGAAGCGCTGATCACTACCATGCAGGACAACCAGAAGTATTTCTGCCTGCTGGACGTGGAGGGTAAGTTGCTGCCGCGCTTTATTACCGTGGCCAACATCGAGAGCAAAGACCCGCAGCAGATCATCGCCGGTAACGAGAAAGTCGTTCGCCCGCGCCTGACCGACGCCGAGTTCTTCTTCAAGCAAGACAAAAAGCAGAAGCTCGAAGACTTCAACCTGCGCCTGCAAAACGTGGTGTTCCAGGAAAAACTCGGCAGTGTCTACGATAAGGCCGTGCGGGTTTCCAAGCTTGCCGCTTATATTGCGCCACGCATTGGCGGCGATGCTACCTGGGCTGCGCGTGCGGGCATGCTGTCCAAGTGCGACCTGGCCACCGAGATGGTCGGCGAGTTCCCGGAGATGCAAGGTGTTGCCGGCTACTACTACGCTCTCAACGACGGCGAGCCGGATGACGTTGCCTTGGCGCTGAACGAGCAGTACATGCCGCGCGGTGCTGGCGCTGAATTGCCAAGCACCCTGACCGGTGCAGCCGTGGCCATCGCGGATAAGCTCGACACGCTCGTTGGCATCTTCGGTATCGGCATGCTGCCCACCGGCAGCAAAGACCCGTATGCCTTGCGCCGTGCGGCCCTGGGCGTGTTGCGCATCCTGATCGACAAGAAGCTGGACCTCGACCTGACCCAGGCCGTGTCGTTTGCGGTCGGCCAGTTCGGTGCCAAGGTCAAGCAAGCGGGCCTCGCCGAGCAAGTGCTGGAATTCGTGTTCGACCGCCTGCGCGCGCGCTATGAAGATGAAGGCGTGGACGTGTCCGTGTACCTGTCGGTGCGTGCCCTGCAACCAGGGTCGGCGTTGGACTTTGACCAGCGCGTACAAGCCGTGCAGGCCTTCCGCAAACTGCCGGAAGCCGACGCATTGGCCGCCGTGAACAAGCGTGTCTCGAACCTGCTGAGCAAGGCCGAAGGCCTGGGCAACGCTGACGTCGACCCTGGCCTGTTCGCCGATGCCAAGGAGTTCTCGCTGAACTCGGCCATCGCCAAGGCTGAAAACGCAGTGAAACCGCTGATCGCTGAGCGTAACTATGCCGAAGCACTGGCGCGCCTGGCGACCTTGCGCGAGCCGGTGGATGCGTTCTTTGAAGCGGTGATGATCAATGCCGAAGATGCAGGCGTGCGGAAAAACCGCTACGCCATGCTCGCGCGTCTGCGTGGATTGTTCGTCAACATCGCTGACATTTCGACGCTGAGTTGACCCTGTTGAAACTTCTGATTCTCGATCGGGACGGGGTGATCAATTACGACTCCGACGCTTACATCAAGTCGGTGGAGGAATGGGTTCCACTGCCCGGCTCGATCGAGGCCATCGCGCAGTTGAGCAAAGCCGGCTGGACGGTGGCCATCGCCACCAACCAGTCCGGCATCGCCCGTGGCTACTACGACATCGCAACCCTGGACGCCATGCACGCGCGCCTGCGCACCATGGTGGCCGAGCAGGGTGGCGAGGTGGGGTTGGTGGTGTATTGCCCCCACGGGCCGGATGAGGGCTGCGATTGCCGCAAACCCAAGCCCGGCATGTTGAAAATCATTGCAGAACATTACAAGGTGCCCTTGGCTGGGATATGGTTCGTCGGGGACAGCCTCGGTGACCTGGAGGCGGCCAAAGCCGTCGACTCTCAGCCAGTTTTGGTTAAGACCGGAAAAGGCGAAAAGACCCAGGCGAAAAACCTGCCGGTAGGCACTTTGATTTTTGACGATCTGGCGGCCGTGGCCGCAGAACTTATCAACAACTAGCCGCCCTCGACTTCCTGACCAAGGATGTTCGGGAGAGCGCTTTTAACAGGCGGGCGTTGTCCCGCAACGGTAAATGCCGCCATGTCGATTTTGCAGGCCATCAGAACCTTTTTCTTTTACCTGCTGCTGGGCACCAGTTCGTTTCTCTGGTGCACCCTGAGCTTTTTTATTGCACCGTTCCTGCCATTCAAAGCGCGTTATCGCTTTATCAATGTCTATTGGTGCCGTTGCGCGTTGTGGTTGACCAAGGTGTTCCTGGGCATTCGCTTCGAGATAAAAGGCGCGGAAAATGTCCCGGATCAGCCCTGCGTGATTCTGTCGAACCACCAGAGCACCTGGGAGACGTTCTTTCTTTCGGCGTACTTCTCGCCGTTGAGCCAGGTGCTCAAGCGTGAGCTGCTGTACGTGCCGTTCTTCGGCTGGGCGATGGCCATGTTGCGTCCCATCGCTATTGACCGTGACAACCCCAAGGCAGCGCTCAAGCATGTGGCCAAGAAGGGCGACGAGCTGCTCAAGGGTGGCGTTTGGGTACTGATCTTCCCCGAAGGTACACGTGTGCCCTTCGGCACCGTAGGCAAGTTCTCACGCGGAGGTACGGCTTTGGCGGTCAACGCCAACCTGCCAGTGCTGCCGATTGCCCATAACGCTGGCAAATTTTGGCCTAAGACTGGCTGGGCCAAACGCGCGGGGACTATCACGGTGGTCATTGGCGAACCGATGTACGCCGAAGGTGAAGGACCACGTGCAATTGCCGCGTTGAATGACCGTGCCCAGGCATGGAATCAAGCGCAGCAACGGGCGATGGGTTCGCTGCCGCCGGAGCCGATTGTGGTCGAAACACCCGTGACCTGAGTATCTGTGGATAAGCTGTGCACGGATTGTTGGTGAATTGCCATTTTTGTCTTATAAGAATCTGATTTTATTAGATATTTCCAGAGCTCATAAAATCACCAAAAACGTGCATAAGTTTTTTCAGCATAAAAAAACCGGTCCTTGTGACCGGTTTTTTATGCACAGCGGTAAAGTCGAATTTTTCAGTCTTCCAGCAGCGGCAGTTGCAGGCTGAAAGTGCTGCCTTTACCCACCACGCTTTCGCAACGGATGCGCCCACCATGGCGCTCCACCACGGCTTTGACCATGGTCAGTCCCAATCCTAATCCCTCGCTGCCCTGGGCTGAATCGAAGCGACGGTATTGGCTGAACAGTTCCGGCAAGTCCTGTTCGGCAATCCCTGGACCTTGGTCACTGATGCGACATTCCAACCAGCCTTGCTCACTGCTGTGCCTCAACCTCACGGTCGTACCGGAGGACGAGTACTTGATGGCGTTCTCAAGCACGTTGAACAACGCACGAGTAAGCAGTGACTGGTCAGCCGAGACCATACCCTCATCGGCTTCATCCAGGTCGTGAACCAGATGGATCCCCTTCAGTTGGGCGATCACTGCGACTTGATCAAAGGCATCCATTACCAACATGGCGAACAACGTTGGCTGGAACTGGTAACCGTCAGCTTCGGCTTTCGCCAGTTGCACGAAGGATTCGGTGAGGCTCAAGGCGCGACGAACTTGTTGTTCGATCTGAGCGAAAACCGGTGACTCGCCGTTATGCACATCCAGCAGCGCGAGGATTGCCGAATGCGGTGCGCGCAGGTCGTGGGAGAGGAACCGCAACATGGTCTCGCGGTGTTGCTGGGCTTCGCGTTCTTTACTCAAGTCCGTCAGGCTAAGCAGCCATCCAAGTGCAACATCGCCCTCGGCCGGTAGCAACGGCGCAAGCTCCATGCGCAGGCTGCGCTGGTGGATATCCCGGAACTCGACGAGCTCCAGCATTGGGAGGGCAGGGCGGACGCCATTGTGCAGCGGCGGGTAGCCGAGATCTGCCAGTTGCTCCAACAGGTTTTCATTGACCAGAACATTACCGAACACTTCCCGGGCGATGCGGTTGGCCAGCAGGATATTGCCCTTGGGATCGGTAATCAGCGTCGCTACCGGCAAACACTCCAGACCATCGGACATGAAGCGTCGTGTGTCGCGAGTGCGGCTTACGGCTTGTTCCAGGGCAAAGATACGCGCCTGTAATACGTCGCCTTTGCTGGCGGGCGCACGGCGGCGTTCGGGCAATACTTTGGGTTCGTTATCAAGGCGTGTGAATTCCCAGCCGAAGTAGGCGATGATCACGCTGAGACGACGCCAGTTCCAGATGAGGTAGCTGAGCAACAAGCCGATCAAACAGGCAGCGGGCGACCACCAATGGCCGAGGCGCAACAATGCCCAGGAACCCAGCAGTGAGGTGGCCATGCAGCCCAGGGTCATCCAGAGCGCATAGCGCGGTCGGTAGAGCAGCAGGCCTAGCAGCAATGCCACCAGGGCGGTCGCCATCAGCGCCGCGAGCCAGCACGGCAGATCAACGATGCTGCGGCCTTGCAGCAAGCCATTCAGCACGTTGGCCTGGATCTCCACGCCCGCCGTGTTGCCGACCGTGGAGGAGAGTGGCGTGACGAACCGATCGCCCATCCCGGAAGCCGTCGACCCGACAAGGATCAGGCGATTGCGCAACTGCTCAGGAGGTACTTCACCGCGCAGGACACTGACATAGGACACACGGGGAAAACGCGCATGTGACGCGATAAACGGGATACGGATTGCATGTTCACGATGCCAGTGTTGGGTGGTCGAGCGCAGAGGTTCACCCGGCATCTCTGATAACTCGCCGCTCATCTCGTAGGCCAGCCAGGCCAGTTGCGGCGCCGTGGCATCGGGTGGGCCTTCACGCATATACAACCTGCGGACTACGCCATCACTGTCCGCCTCCACATTGATATGGCCCAAGCCCTTGGCACATTTGAGCAACGGCAGCATCTGCGCGCCGGGTTGGCTGTAGCTCGCCGTACCCTCTCGCACCAGCGGCAACAAGACATTGCCGGCGTTGCAGACCGACTCGGCCAGGCGCTTGTCCTGTGTGGGATCGCCGGGTTCACTGAAGATCACATCGAACAGAATACCCATGGGCTGGGCGGCACTCAGGCGGTCGATCAGATCCGCGTGCAGGCTTCGCGGCCAGGGCCATTGGCCAAGCTTTTTCAGGCTGGGATCATTGATGGTCACCAGCAGGATACGCGGGTCGACCGGCAGGGGAGTGAGACGGCGCAGGCTGTCGTACAACGGGTTATTCAGAGCCAGGCCTGGGCTCAATGACAGGTAAGCGGTGAAGGGCAGCAGCAGCAAACCAATCCATAACCACTCACGCACCAAGCCATGGAACAGGCGTTGAGCATGGGTAGGTTGACGTTTCTCGGTCTTGTGCCAGAGCATCATTGGTCATGTGCCTGAGGGGTGGGCGGGTAGTAAAAGATGTCATAGACCCCGGTTTCTCCCTCCAGGCCGTTTTCATCGTATGCCGACAGGCGCACGTGATAAAACGACGCTTTAAGCCCAGTGAAGCTCATTTTCGGCACGCTGGAAAAATTTTCCTGCTTGATGTTCATAAATGCTTTATCGGTGGCGACCTGGGCACGGTATCGCTGGGCACCGGGCAAAGGCCGAAGGTACAAACTCCAGACGGGAGCCTCGCCTTTCTGACCGTCCTGCCCAACAAGCTTCGGTGCGGCGAGCAGTTCCATGGGTTTCAGTTCACCCTGTGTCTTGAAAAGCAGACCTTGCCGGGCGCCCACTTTTACCTCGTTTTCCACTGTCTTGGTTTTCATCTCGCGCTTGACTGCTACCTGGCCTTCCAACACCTCAAGCACCGATTGCTCCGCATCATTGCGCACCCGAAAGTGCGTACCTCGCACGCCCAGTACACCCACCGGCGTCACGATCTGAAAGCGGTCGTGGTCACTGGCGCGCTTGATCACATAGGCCTCGGCTTGGCCCTGTTCAAGCACGACCTGGGGAATCGACAGCTTTTCATCCAGATGCAATCGCACTTGAGAGCTGGCGGGCAACACCACCCGGGAACCATCGCCGAGCAACAGGCTGACAAACGCCGTCGCCGACGTCTTTACGCCTTCCTGTTCATCAATGGTCATGCCTTCAAGCAAAGGGCTCGCGTTGCCCTTGGAATCGAGCTTCCAGGCGCCCCCGGTGAGGTGCAGCACGACTGCAGGCAACGGCTGGGCGCGGCACAGTTGGTTGTCATCAATGTAAGGCGAGCGAATCTTGGCGGCAGCATCCACAGAACCGACCGCCATGATCAACAATGAGGGGAGGGCGAGGCGCAAGCAGTTGGGGGAAAGAATCATGGTGCTCATCACGCTTGGGATTCCAGAGGGCATCTGACATCAGCACACGCAAGTTTACGACAGCGCATGCGTCGGCTGATCCTTTTCCTTACGGTCGGGAGCCGGTATCTTTCCCCATCGGATTGAAGACGTTCAATGGGTTAATCGCTCATTGATGTCAGCGTACCGAGAGATCCAAGGGGTCGACGAATCTGAGCACAATTATTCAGATTCAAAGACCGGCATCTGCGCTGTATGTGCCTGTAAATAAACTGGCCAACGGCTGCTGTACTCTTCAAGAAGAAAGGACCCACCCATGCGTGTCGCAATACTGGATGACGAGCCCGCGGAATTGCGACGGGTGGAACAGACACTGCGACAGATCCCCAGTACCGCCGAACAGCCCTGGACCCTGCATTGCTTCGAACGCGGTGAAGACCTGTTACGCCAACTGCGTCGGGAAACCTTCGACCTGTTGATACTCGACTGGCAACTGCCGGACATCACCGGTATCGCGCTGCTGCGTTGGACCCGTGAACACATGGAGTCGCCACCAGCGGTAATCATGCTCACCAGCCGTGATGCCGAGAGCGATATCGTAACCGCACTGAACAGTGGCGCCGATGATTACGTCAGCAAACCCTTTCGTCCCAATGAGTTGAAAGCACGGGTCACCGCGGTTCTACGTCGCCACGGCCTGCAGAAGTCAGCAACTCACGAAGTACAGAGCTTTAATGACCTGACCTTTGACGATGCTGAACTGACCGTGACGCGCGCGGGTAAACCGATCAACCTCACCGAACGTGAGTATCGTCTGGCTAGCTGCTTGTTTGCCAACCTGGCGCGGCCACTGTCCCGAGAGTATCTCTACGAGCGGTTCTGGACCCATGAAGAAATGGTCTCGTCGCGGCCGCTCGATACCCATATCTATCGGCTGCGCAACAAGCTGGGGTTGACCGCAGATCGAGGTTGGCAGTTGCTGACGATCTACGGGTATGGGTATCGGTTGGAGAGTGTGGCAGCGGCATCTCAAGACTGAAAATGATGGTGTTCCACGTGGAGCATTTGGAAAGTCACCAATCTGCACTCAATAAAAAAGGCCAACGCTAAGCGTTGGCCTTTTTTGTGTTTGCGATTATCTGTGTAGGTTCACAGAATAGATGAATCAGGAACCTCAACAAACTCTGATAGAAGATCAGCTTTTTTGTGATTCCGCCTACCGGTATTTACTTAATAAATGAGCAAAACCTACTCGTTTCACACAATAGTTGATCCCACGTAGAGCAGGACATAGCAACGCCTGCTGCGAGAGGACGTACGGCGACTGCCAGTCCAGTTCTGTTAAGCAGGGTCGGGCCCTGTCGTGGATCAACCTCAAGATACTCGCCCCCATCTTTGCCCGCATAACGAATCACTAAGCGGCTGCTCTGCTCATCGTAGGACATGCCATCGACAAAGCATTCCCGGGGGATAGCTGGATAAGCCTTTAGCAGAAGGTAATATCCCGCTTAACTCAAGCGATGAAATCAATATGCAGATCTCGCCAGACCGAGCAATATCCTTCATCCTTTTCGGACGGTTTGAATCCCATGACGTTAAGGCAATATCCCATCAACCTGACGCTGTCTAGGCCTGGGAATTCCATAACATGGAATCGACCAGCTTTAGGATTTTTCCACGTGCCGAAGTGGCCCCTTTCTCTGGAGGCGGGAGACGGCTCATTATTGCTCTGAACCCAATAACCCTAACCGATAAGCCCACTGAGTCAGATCGGCCGCATTATGCGCACCAAGTTTTTTCATCAGGTTGAGCCTATGGGTTTCGACCGTCTTTAGACTGATACATAGCACTTGTGCAACATCCCTGTTACGAGAGCCCTCAGCAACCAACTTGAGTACTTGCCGCTCGCGATCAGTAAGGGTGATACCGCTCAAAGTCTGGCCGCTGCGCAGAGCCTCGACCTGGGAAGAATCCAGAGCAGGGTCCACAAAAATGCGTCCGGCACGCACCTGAGCAATAGCGTGCAACAGATCATCACGGCTGCTGCGCTTGAGCACATAGCCACAAGCACCGGCCTCCAGTGCCAAGGCGGCGTTGTGTTCAGATACGGTGGAGGTCAGCGCGACGATCAGGATCTCAGGCCAGCGCTGGTGGATCAGTTTCAAGGCAGACACCCCGTCCAGCTGAGGCATATTGAGGTCCATCAGGATCAGACCCGGATTCAATGCACGGCATTGGCTAATGGCTTCCTGACCATTTTCTGCCTCACCGACCACGTCCAGCCCTAGCGCACCGTCCAGCAGGGCACGTAAGCCTTCGCGGATTATTCTGTGGTCGTCTACCAGTAACAAACGGCATTCCGGCATTTTCATGTAATCAAGCCTCAGGAGGGACGATAGGCTGACGCCCAGCCAGGGTCGCGATATGAGTGTCGAGTTGCAGCAATGCGGGGAGCACTTGGGCGGCATTTTCTGCCAGCGCGGCATGCTCGGCCAACGCCGCCGCAGCTTCCAGCGACTGCTCGCCGAATTGCCCGGCACTCCCTTTAAGGCTATGAGCCACACGCGCGACCTCGACAAAATCGGGCACGGCCATGGCGGCCTTTAAACTCGCCAGCAGCGCTTGGCAATCCTCAAGGAAAAGGCGCTGTAAGCGGGGCGTGTGCAAGGGCGAAAGCGGCGCTGGAATCGACGTAACCGGTTGTGACAATGCCTCTGCGGACGTATTTTTTACGGGGGTATCCAAGTCTTGTTCGGCCGGACGCAATTCCATGTCGCGTTCAAGCTGGCGTTCGATAACCAAATTGAGCGCATCGAAAAGCTGCATTGGCAATACGGGTTTGGCCAAGTAGTCATTGGCCCCAGCCTCAAGAAAGCGCTCACGGTCGCCGCTCATGGCGTTGGCGGTCAGGGCTATCACCCAGACGTCTTCATCCAGTGCCAGGGACTGCCCAGAGCGCAGCTGGCGCACCGCTTCCATGCCGTCCATGCGTGGCATTTGTCCATCCATCAGCACCGCATCGAAGACGTTGTGCGCAAGCATTTCCAAGGCCTGGACGCCATCGCAGGCAAAACTGACACGATGGCCGAAGCGCTCCAGAAACAGCTGAGTAATTTCCCGATTAGTGGCGATATCGTCGACGACCAATACGTCCAAACTGTACGCGTGACGCTCAAGCGCACGTAACGGCGAGGGCACATCGTTGAGGCTTGGTGTTGCACCACTCTGCACTTCGCACAGTGTGCGATAAAAGTGTTGGCGACGCAGTGGACGCACGACGCAAGCCGCCAGCCCGTTGTCTCTGAGCTCATCGACAGACAACAGTGCTTCCCCGTGTGAAGCCATCAATATCAACCGCGCCGCCTTCAGGTCCGGATCACTGCCACACAGCCTGGCAAACTCCAGGCCGCCCACGCAGGGCAAACGCCAGTTGACCAGCACCAAATCAAACGCCACGCCCAACTGCGCCTGCTCGCGCATAATGGTCAGCCCGGCTTGCGCTGAGGCCGCGCCCTGGCAGAGCATCTGCCATTGCCCGAGGACGCCGATAAGCGCTTCACGCTCTTCAGCGTGCTCATCAACCACCAGCGTGCGTAGCCCCCAAAGACGCGGGACGTCTTGCGCACGTGGCGGGCAACTTGGTAATGGCAGCAACATACTAAAGGTTGAACCGACGTTCAGTTCGCTCTGCAAACAGATGGTTCCGCCCATCAGGCCAGCCAGCCGCTGGCTGATCGAAAGACCCAGGCCGGTTCCGCCGTAATGCCGGGTCGTCGACGCATCGGCTTGTAAAAAAGCATCAAATACGGCGGCTTGGGCTTTCGGCGCGATACCGATACCGGTGTCGATCACCTTGAAGCCTACGCGATGCTGTTCGCCGCGCCAGACCACCAGACGAATCGACCCGCTGGTGGTGAACTTGACCGCGTTGCTCAACAGATTCAGCAGGATCTGCCGCAATCGCCATGGATCCCCCATAACATCCGAGGGCACATCGGTGGCAATCTGGCAGATCATCCGCACGCCCTTCTCGGCAGCGCGTGGGGCCAGCAGTTCGATAACCTCTTCCACCACTTCGGTCAGATCGAACTCGATGCGCTCAACGTTGAGATTACCGGACTCGATCTTGGAAAAGTCCAGAATGTCACTGATCAGGGCCAGCAGCGCCTCGGAGTTCTCGCGAATAGAAAGCACAAAATGCTGTTGCTGAACAGTCAGTGCAGTATCGGCAAGCAAGTGATTCATGCCGATGACCGCATTCATCGGGGTGCGGATTTCGTGGCTCATATTGGCCAGAAACTGGCCCTTGAGCTGGTTGGCCTGGTCGGCTTGCTCGCGCGCCACCTGCAGATCGCGGGTGCGCTCACTGACTTGGCTTTCAAGCCCGGCGTGCTGGGCCTGCATACCATCAAGCAACTCGTTATAGGCCTTGGCGAAACGACCCAGTTCATCCTCGCGCTCCACAGGCAGACGTCGAGTCAAGTCGTCACTGCCCAGCGTGCCTTCAATGGCCTGGGCGAAGTCGGCCAGCGGCGTGGCCAACTGACGGCGCAGCACTAGCAGCAAACTCAAGGTCAGCAGAATAAAACCGATAATCGCAAATGGCACTTCATCAAGGATCAGTTGCAAGGCGCCAGCGCGAAGTTGCTTCTGTGGATAAAGCGCCATCAGATACCAGTCAGGTTGTTCGAGACGCGCCACCACCGCCGGCACTCCATTGAACTGCACGATCTGCGGGAAAGGGCGGTTGCTATCCAAACCGTTGATAAATCGCTTTAGTTGCTCCTCGGGTACGTTATCCAGCGCATGCTGCGACAGATCTGCAATCCGCTCGCCGCTGGCGTTGAGCAGCAGGCTGGCATGTGACTCGAGTAATTGCTCGATGCGCGTCAAACGCTCATCCAGTTTCAACTCATAGCCGGAGATGAACAGCGGTTTGCCTTGCGGATCGCGAGACACCGTGACCACGCTAATCAGACGGCGGTCTAGAGTCGACTCATAGTGCGGCCCGTCCCAAACAACTAGTGGACCGTTATTGCCCTGTTGCTCGAACAGTTCACGCAGGTGCGCAGCACGCGCCTCGGCAAACCCCGCAGGAATGCCTGGCTCGCTGGAAAACGCCGCGCCAATGTCTGGAAAATAGAAAAAAGTATCAACTGTCATCGAATGCCCAGCCACACCGAACGCCTCGGCTGCCGCAGCGGCATGGGAGAGAATCTGCACTTTCTTGCGCGCATCCGAGGCGGACTGCCCGCCAGGGTCCAACACCCAGTACATGGTGCTGCGCGCGGTAATCTGGCTACCAAATTCCTTGGCGGCACCGTTGTTCCAAAGGGTCATCAAACGCCGAGCGCCTTCCTCGGCGTCACGCAGATCCTCGTTATCGACAGTCGAGAGCAGAAGCAGACGCTGGCGAAGGTCCTTCAGCGCCTCGCCCTGCAACTGGTCGTAAGTACGCCAGGCACTCAGTCCGGCCGCCACACACCAGCTCAGCGCTAGGACCAGCGCAAGCACACAGGTGATGCGCAGCGCCAGAGAGCGGCGCAGCCCCTTCATTGCGCGCCGACTTTGTCCGGTACAACCGGCTCAACCCTGGCGGTGATTCCCATTTTTCGTGCGATATCCAGGATCGCCCGATGCGCTGCCGCATTATCACGCAATGACACCACCAGCAATCGCTGCGCGGTGGCGCCATTGTCTTTTTGCACCGGTTCACGCAACGTCGAAAAGCCTAAAATACGCAGTTGCTCTTCGAGATTAATCAGGCGCCTCTCGTTTTCATAGACGCCAAGGTCCAAGCGCAGCCCTCCAGTGGAGAGCAAACCCGGTTCTAGGGATTGACGTGTCCAACACCAGGCAATTTCGCTCGGAGGCTGAATGCTCGCTAACCCTTGCTGAGTTGGTGAACCTTGCTCCGCCAGCAGCACTTCTTGCTCCGCGGCTTGGCTTTCCATGGCGATCAGTTCGTCGCTGATAGCTTGCAGGCGCTCTTGTGTATGGGCGACTTGCGATTTCAACTGGTCAGCCTGCTCATATTTTTCAAGCAGTGCCTGCGCACCCTGCTGGCGGTAAGTCAGTTGAATGCTCGTCAGGTTTTCAGTACCCATCAGGTCCCGCTGATTCGGGAAGTCATCCGCCGTGAAGACATATTGTCCGCCCTTGAACAGCCGCAGGAAGTCGACAAAAGCATGATCACCGGTCCAATGACGGGTTAACTTGAAGTCGGCAAAGCTGATTTCCAGCGTTACGCCTAAACACGCCTCAGGCGACCAGACAAAACTGGCACTTGTCGGGAAATTAAAATTATCCAGCACCGTTGAGCGGCCATTACATTGCATGGTCAATCGAGTCTGCTGAGGTAACGATCGGGCGCTGAGGTTAACTTGCGACGGGGTTGCTGAAAGCTCCACAACAGCGGCAGTCGCTTGCAGCAGAGTAATTTTCTGCTTCAAGTCGGCTTGTTCTGCAGTCAGGGCCTTTTGCTCGGCATCCAATGTTTGCTTCTTTTGCTGGTCAGAGGCACGTAGCGCCTGACTCTTGTGTTGGGCGCTGGTCAGATCGTTCTGAGCGTGTTGCATGCGACTGACATAAGCATAAAACGCCCCAGTCAATGGAATCCGAAAACCAAGGGCCTCGCGACCGCTATAGCCCTGCGTGTCACGCTGCACAAAATTTTTCACCGGGCCGCTCATGAATGCGGGCAACTGACCGCGCTCTCCATAAAGCAACTCGTTGATCATCACAGGGTCGCGAACGCCTTGGATCGAGCTCAGCAACTGGCCTGCCCAGTCGCTCTGCATACGACAAGCGGCCATTTCACCCGCGTAATGTATCGCAAAGTCCAAATAACCCGTCGCCAGCCCCCAAACCACATCCTCCCGAGGATCAGGGCCCTTGAGCGCCTGGATCAAACTGCTTCGAATGTCAGAAGCCTCCCACAATGGCGCACTCTTGACGGCTGGGTCGGTGCCATAGCCCCATGTATCAAGGGCAACTTGGAAGGCTTGTGCATCACTCTTCTGCAGATTGGCCACCACTCCCTTCATCAAAAGTGAAAGCTTCGCCAGCGCGCGAGCCTGGACAAGCTCATCACGAAGCACATTGACCCCCGCCTTAACCGTGCCTCCGCTTGCCACGTCCTTGAGCACGTCTCCGCCAAGCGCATTGGTAACTTTCAAGTTGCTCAACGCCCCAGGCTCGGGACGTAGGTCATCGTTGCTGGCCAGTTTAAGCAAGCGGTCCATCAGTACCGCACGATTGGCCCAAGGGGCGCGCTGCTGCACCGGGATCACCGCAAAACGTTCGGCGCTGCGATGCAATAATCTGAAGAACGGATCTTTGGGAGTACCAACCACGCTCAGCGTTTGCTGCCAATCAGAACGGGTTTTCAAGCGGGTTTGCGCGCTGAGCAGGCTCCCCTGAATGAAGCGATACCAAGCATCTTGGGTATCATTTTGATACTGCTCCAGAAAGCGCACACGCTGTGCCTGCCAAAGCGTCTGGCCCCGGCTGGCGCGGCCCAGTTCATCAATAAAGCTCAGAATCGCGTTGTGCCCCTCCAAGGTATAGGCACCGGAAAGGCTAAAGTCGGGGTTATCGACATCCACCCAATATTCACTCAGCATCATTGGCGGCAGATTGCCTTGCTGTTCCGCCCACGCAATCAGCCAAGCCAATGGCCGGTTTTCCAAACCCATGCTGTCAAGTTGCACCAGCAACGCGTCACGTTGGTTCTGCAGAGGTGCGGGGTCAGTTTGCCATTTAAGATAGGCGCGATAACTTGTCCCAACGGTCGCCATTTGCGCCGCGCTGATGCTCACTGACGGACCGTATGCCTGATACAGCAGGCTCAGTTCAGGCCCCATTAATGGCAGATTGTCCATCGGCTGACCGTTGAGCCGCGCATCAAGAAGGTTGATACGCCGCACCAGAAACTCGGAATACGCGGCAATCAACGGCGGGCCACCTTGGACCACTGCACTGCGCAGATTTTGCGACAGGATCCCGTCAAATAACGGCGTACGAACTTCGCTATTGAACAGCCTTACGTAATCGGCGCGGTAGTGTGCCTGTACGTGTTCAATATGCCGCGAGAAGGGCAGCAGACTACGCAAACCTCCCTGCTGAGCATTAGAAAGGTTGATGATCGCCTGACGGTATCGGCGAAGTGCATCTAGGTCCGTTTCCAATCCACCCGAAAAAGCCTCAGGGGCGGGGGGTTCGCTCTTGGCTTCGCTTAGAACCGCCTTGGTATGTCGGTCGGCGTAGATCATCAACGCACCAGCACCGACACAAACGCCCAGCCAGCCAATAACAGCCGTATGGACGAGCAGACGCCGCCATTGGCGCAACTTATCGATAGGCTGATAGGCGTGGCGCTGGCCGGGTATCAATTGACCCAGAAGGTCGTGACTGAACCAGCCTTCAGACTGCATCTCATCTTCGTGAGCAGGCATCTGCGCCGTTAAGAACAGACCACCGAGCAGGGGGGGATCGCTATAGGGATTGGCATCAAATGCCGGAAGCAACAGTTTTTCCAGACGCGGGCGTAGCTCACCTATGCGCTCTGGCAGGCTGAAAGCGTGAGCATCAGGCAGACCACGGACACCTAACTCGATGCGTAAGTCCGACAGGCGCTGGCTCAGGCCATTGAACATTTCGTCCAGAAAAGCCATCGCCGCACTCTGGCGATGCGCGCTGATCAAGCCAAATGGCTGCTCGCGCTGTACCGGCGTAAGGGCCGAGCCCCACTGGAAGAAACCAGGCAAGGCCTCTGCGCCCGTGATGATGAAATACACCGGCAATCGTGCACCGAAAACCTTGACCAGGTCGTCCAGACGCCGACGAAGGTTTTGCCCTTGCTCGGCAAGGCTGGTGTCAGAGTCTTCGAGCAGGCGTTTGGCGTCAATGACCAACAGTACGCCATTGAGCGGCTCACGTCGGCGCGAGCGCAATAGCCAGTAGAGCAGGCGCTGCCATTCAGCGCCGGAGTCGCTGGTGCCCTCGGTCATACGGCCGGCAGGGTCAATGATCACGCCATGCTCAAGAAACCACCAATCCAGCGTTCCAGTGGCTTGTACCTGCTTATTGCGTAAATTGGGACGCAATGCGGAAGTCAGGCCGCTATGATTTAACAGATCACTTTTACCGCTACCGGTCTCGCCCAGCATCAGAAACCAAGGCAGCACATATAACGGCGAGCCTAGGCGGCTCAAGCGCGATTCGCGCAACATTCTCAGCCCGGTATTCCAGTCTTGATCCAGACCGGGGGCCTCATTGCGACGGTTTTGTGGAAGCTCTTTTGCCATTCGTGCCCGCAAGCGCCAGGCATACCAACGTCGACCAACCCAACGAGTGGCCAGCGCCATCACGATCACTGCGACAAAAATGATCGGCACATACCAAAATGGCCAACCCACATACAGTGCTACCCCCCAGATCCCTATCGCCAGGACTAGCAGGAGCACCAACCACAGCAACACTGTCCACGCTTTTTTGAACATCAGCGAGACTCCAGTAATAGGCTGACTTCTTGAGCCAAAGACAGGTCAAAGCTGATGTACAGGGCAGTCAGGATGATCAATGGAATACCAATGAGCAGGAGCAGGGAAATTCCGGGTAAGCCACGCCGAACCACTTGGACGCGGTGCGCCAGATGTTCTTCCGGTTGATCGAACAGTTTGCTGTGCGCATCCAGCGGCTTCATTTTTTTATCGAGGATAATCCGCTCCAGGCACAAGCGACGGTACTGCGCCAGCTCACCGCCCGGGCGCGTAGCAAAACGACCCTGAAAACCGCTCAGCAGCACCAGGCCAAACACCTCGCGGGCCTCATCGGCGGCTTCAGGCAAGGCTTCAAGACGCTGAAAAAACTCTACCCCCGCCCGACTGGTAGAAAAGAAATGCCGCTGCAATGGCGCACGACGCCACTGGGTTGCGCCTGACCATTCGAAGGACATGGCGGTCTCGTCGACCCACGCCACCACTGCGAACAACGCCTCACGCACCTGCGCCTCGGCGAACTGTTGCTCGCGAGCTCGCGCGGCGGCGGCATCAAGCATGGCTAACAGCGTCGGCGCGAGGGTGTCGTAAGTCTGCATCGGGTCAACAAAGCCTTTCTTCGCGACATCGAAGACGGGCATCCAGCAGTCAGCAAGCCGGGCGACACTCATGAACGCACTACCACTAGGTCAATGATCAAGTCTGCCGGAGGTTGCGGCAAAAAGAACGCGGCGTGGCGTTCGCGCTGCAAGGTATCCCAGCCATCACTGAGGGTTTCGAGACGGAAATACAGCGCGCCCGCCAAGCGCGGCAGGCCTTGTGGTGGAACCTGTAAATAGATAAGTTCAACGCCCGGCAGCGCACGAGTAACCAGGCTATCCATCACACTCAAAGCGCCCAACTTGCCGTCCAGCGGTAACCCCTCGGCCAACAACACCGGATCTGCCTCGCTGCGCACCACCAGAAAATACCGATGTCGAGGTCCGAAAAAGGCCTCTGGCAGTTCGCCCTGATACAACCC
Source organism: Pseudomonas sp. RA_15y_Pfl1_P11 (assembly GCF_963970975.1). Classification (NCBI taxonomy): domain Bacteria; kingdom Pseudomonadati; phylum Pseudomonadota; class Gammaproteobacteria; order Pseudomonadales; family Pseudomonadaceae; genus Pseudomonas; species Pseudomonas sp. RA_15y_Pfl1_P11. Next base: position 233,756 of record NZ_CAXAOY010000004.1, on the reverse strand, counting down.
GTCCTGCCATTGCAGACGCACCAATAGTTCAGAGCCTACGCTGACTTCGTTGAGTTGCTGACCGATAAGCCCGACCAGTGAGACGATTGCGGCCCCCGACTCCTCATGCCGGTAAGGCGCAACCAACTGGCGTTGGTCCGAGGTTTCACCGAGCATGTCGCAAACGTCTGAAAAAAGGCTTAACTCGCCAACCAACTGACGCAACGTCCCGTAAAGGTGCCACGGTGCAAGCTGTGGGGTCTCAAGATAGTGGGTCAACAGCGGGCCGTAGCGATTGAGCACAGCAAGGGCCATCAAGTGGTTGACCTGCGAACCATCAATGTCGCCGCGCCGTGACTCGCCCGACTGCTTGAAGACAGACAGTTGACGCGCCCGCCCCACTAATTCATCACGAATCTCGCGCAAGGTTTGCAAGAGCATGGGCGATGCCGAGAGATTGACGCAGGGCGGCACATAGCGCTGAGCGAGTCTGACTCGATCACCGTCTAGCTCCAGACGAGCAATAGGCAGTAATTCGTAGGTGCTCAGGTGTTCAAGCTCGTCCTCCCAAAACAGCCGGAGCACATAAGACATGGCGCGAACGCGAGCTTCCGCTGAATTGCCCAGGCGATCCGCGATGACTTCCGGATCGGCGGCCACAACAAATCGTGCCTCGGCCCGCGAGCCGTCGGCAAGGCTTTCGAAGACTTGTGCGTTGGCGTCGCCCGGCAATAACCGGCGAAGGCCAACATACAACGTACGTCCACTTCCAAACTCGCTCAACTCGAGGTTGCGCGACTCCAGAATCGCGTTACCAGGATATTCAACCAACGTACCCTCGGCAAAGCGCACCGAGAGTTGATTCAACAAACACTGCCTAGCGACCAGCGCCGGCTCGTTGACCGTCAACGAGATCAAGCCCCATGGATGTGCGTTGGTCAAGGCCGTTGTACGGCTTAGGCTTCGCTCAAGACGCGCGTCGTTCTGCTGAAAATGTTGAGGCTGAAGGAACAAACCCTGATGCCAGTAAAGCATTTGATCGATATTCATAAGGCTCGTGTTCGGCGCAAAAAGCTGAAAAAAGCGAGCACTAGACGCTCACCATAAAACAATTATTGCTGCACGCCGGGAAGACGCACTTCACCTTCTTTGGGTTGCACAGGTTTTGGCAGCGCAAGACGACTTGTTTTGCCCCGCAGCAACGTATCAGCGCCCATTAACAAATCAATGGCAATTGGCTGCGGTGTGGCGGTCCAAACCTTACTGAAAAAACCGGTGGATGTGACATCCACTCCGATCTGGTAAAGCTTTGCGCTGCGGGCCGGGTCCAGATGTGCGTAACCGACCGCAATGCCGACCATCTTTGCGCCCTCAAGGCGCGCAAGACTCAGGGTTTTGGTCTGTCCGGGCTCAAGAAATATTCGAGTCAGACCAATCATCCCGGTCGGTGCACTGTTCATCAAAAGCAGGCTACTAAACTGCTGGGAGCTGCCGGTATACGCCGCAAAGGCGTTTATCTGATCGAACTGGGTAATTACTACCAGCAAGTTGTGGGCCTGACCATCGTATTGGTTCAAGTCCTTATCGGCAGTGAGGCTCAGTTCAATAGCGTTTTGAGCGTAACTCCATTTCAGGTCGCCAAGAGCCTTTTGCTCAGGGGTCAACTGCTGGCTGCTACTGCACCCGACCAGCAACGCGCAGAACGCGTACAGCGTAATAAATACCTTGTTCATCCCAGCACCAATACCTGTGTCTGACTTGGAGCAGAGACGACTCCGATCGTATTGGGGGGCGAGCCATTGTGAGTGGTCTGGCAAGTGACACGCACGGCTGGTTTGCCGCCAACCATGACCATCGCACTGCCGTCGATAAATGCCATTTCCCCCATGATTTTGCCGCAGATCACGCCCCCCGCAACACCGGCTTGATCACCGTTAGTCATGGTGACTTTGCTCATCATGTTCATTGCCGGCATGGCTGCCACCAGGACTTCAGGCACCAGTCCGCCGGGATCGGCCATGGAGGTTTCAGCAATATTGGGATAAGGAATCGGCACCGGACCAGCAGGCGGAACGGGTGTTTTACACACGTCAGGTGCGGTGGAGTTGGCCATCGCCCCTCCGTTGTTAAGCATGAACATCAAACTTCTCCCCTATCCCAATTTGATGCGCTCGCCATCCAGCGCGACTGTAACCTGCGCAAATAGATCCAGTGTTTCACCGCGCACACTCCAGTCTTTTTCCACCTGTTGACGCACTGATCCGGCATGCAGGTCTTCATGACCTTGTGTGCGCCGCCTGCTGTCACCGTATTCAGCGCTGTGCGTCACGGCTCGCTCGCTATGGCGCACTGCGGTGTCATTACGTTCGACCCACTGACTCTCGTTACACTCGCCGGTGACCTTGAGTGCCGATACCGCTAGGTTGGCGTCAGTCACTCCAGCAATCAGACTCTTTGCTTGAATGGCAAGCATATCGCCCGCATTGAGAGACACTCCATCACGGGTTTCGATACTCAATACACCGGTCGGAACACTCAAGTGCAGATTCCCTGCAACGCGTAACTCACTGGTCGAAGGCTGGCTACGCTCAAGCACGCTAAGAATATAGCCTGCATCGCCCGCCAGCGAAATCAAAACGCTATCACCCACCGCAGGTTGCAGCAGACATCCCAGTGCAGGCTTCAACCAATAGCGATGACCTTCAGGGCTGACCACACCATAACGCTCGCCATCAAAGGCATTGATGCGCACGTGACGTAATGTCGCCGGCATGTCGAAAGCTTGCACAATATCGTTCATTTGGAGTGACTCCTTATACGACTTATACGGCCGGGGCCCAGCATTGCGCCGCAAGACGCTCGCTGTCCACAGGACGAATGGCATCGCGATTGGCCTGCAGCCAATCACAGTTCAATAACTTTGCATCATGGAAATCTGCACCCGTAAGATCAGCTCCCACAAATGAGCAACCATTGGCAATCAACTGCCTACAACTGGTGTATTGCAGCGAGGCCCTAACGAAAAGGCTGGCCTGGACATCGGCCTGATTGAAGTTGGCCATATCAAGTCGGGCTTCTGTGAAGTCAGCTGAAGGAAAACGCACTTGGCTAAAAATCGCTTTGTTCAAGTGAGCCTGGCGCAATAGCAGATTCTCTCCTTGGCAGCGATAGAAAGACGTCGAGGTAGAGACAATGGCGCTGAAGTCAGCACCGGACAAGTGCGACTCGTCGAACGCACACTGCTGCAAATCAGCACCCGCAAAACGGGCGCTTTCAAGTCGACACCCGATAAAGCGCGACTGCTTGCATTCAACCTGCGTGGCATCCAGATCCTCCAGCGTGCAGTCGGTCCATTGACAGGACTGCATCTGCGCACCCTTTAGGACGGGTTGTTTGAAATGCGCGGCAATCAACTCCAGCCTTTTCAAGCAGGCCTGCGTAAACACCAGACCCTGCCCTGAACAACGCAACCAACGCCCCCCCAGCGTGGCACCCCTAAAGCTGACCTGGTCGAGAATACAATCGGTCATCGCAAAACTCTGGGCAACACAACCTGAGAAGTCCGCACCTTGTAGCTGACACTCGACCCAGGTGGTGCCATTTATATCTGCTTGGGCGAAGAGGGCACCTCGCGCATCCACCCGCTCAAAACGCGCCTGACGTAGATCCATCGCGCGATAGTCGCCACCCGCCAGCAACAGATCACGCAAGGGTTGCCCCGAAGAAATACGCGCCGCTAACTGTTCGGCACTCAACAGATCAGACATTTGCCAGATCCTCCTTTAATCGACAGCGGCTCAACAGGCTGTTTTCTAGGCGAACGTGTGTACCGCTCACCCCTTCAGTGAACGCGCCGTGCAAGTTGCTGTTGCTCAGGTCCGCCTGGTGCAAATTAACCTTGCGCAGCCGCACGTCCATCAGATTGGCGCCCTTCCAACTGGCGCGAGACAGGTCACTGCCCGTGAAATCCGCCGCGCAGGCCGAAAGGTGATAGCCGTTTGAATCACTCAAATTGCAACGCGATACCAGCGCCGCATCCAGCCGTGCCTCGACCAAACTGGCGCGCGGCAGTGCCGAAAACTGTAGGCTGGCACCGCTGAGGTCGGCCCTGTCCAGTCGGATATCGGGCAGTTGGCAGTCCTGGTCGGTTCGCCAGCCTTTTAACTGACATCCATCAAGCACCGCCGACTGTCCGCGGACTTTCGACCAACTGGCACTACGCAGTTCGCTAGCACTTAAGTCGGCCCCATCAATCAGACACTCGTGCCACTGCGATCGGCTCATGTGCGTCGTCTGACACTGCAACCTCGAGAGGTCACAACGCAGCCAGCGCGAGCGATCGAGCTGGGCCTCGTTAAAGTTGGCGCTGGCCATCTGGCAGTCACTGAACTGAGCACCGCTCAAATGGGCACGTTTAACGACAGCCTCAGACCAACTCGACTCCTGCGCCTGCAGGCCTTTGGCGCTGACATCGTTCAATTGCGCAGCATCGAGGCAGCAGCGCTGAAACAGACTATTGATCAGCTTCGCGGCATCCAGTTGCGCGGCGCCAAAATCGCAATCTCTGAAGGTGCAACCCTCGAGGTCGGCACCGTCAAGGCGGCAATTTTTGAGTTTGCACGCATCGAAGGTACACGCCTTAAAGTCACCGGCCCGCAAATCCAAGTCACTGAGATCCAGCCCTTCGAAGTGTTCGCCACTCAAGGACGCCCCCTCGAGATGGGTGGCATGCAGACTTTCACGGGTCCAGACCCGCTTAGGTTTGAGCGTTGGTAGTTTAAGTTCCGACGTCACAGCAGGCTTAATCGCGGCGAGGTCCTTCTGTAAAGCGTCCATGCGGGTCTTAATCTGTGACTCGACATCTTGGGCCTTGGCCAATCCGGCCTGTATCTGCGCGCGATAATCCGCCTTGCGCGCTGCCGATACAGGCATTTGGTCGACCACGGCTAACGGGTCGTAAGGCAAGGGCTTGGTTTTCTCGGCAAGGGCATACAGGCTCTGAGCATCAGTGTTCATGTGCTTGGCCATGCGCTCGACCTCCCGATGCCCGGCCTCTTTGGCCTCGGCAATACTTTTCTCGATACCCGCCTTCAAGGCCGCGCTATCGAACGGCGCTTTTGGCACACGGGGCGCGGCAATAAGAGCCGCCAAATCAGGAGACGGGATTTTGAACAGAGCACTCTGATCAACCGTCTTTCCAAAATGCGCTGCATATTTGTTCGCTGCAGCCAAAACCTCAGCCTGCTGTGCGGCGAAAAGCTGGTGTCTGGTGTCAAAAGAGGCCTGTAGCGCTTTGATCATCGCGCTCCCATCAAACGCAGGCGGCGGGGCCTCTGGCTGCACGAGCTCGGCGGTGGCCGGTTCGGGCCACAGCTCGCACGCACATTGCTCAGTGCTACGGCGCAAATCAGTGGCGTGTTCACAGACCACTCCCACCGCACCGATGTCTTCGCCGTCGATATCCTGGACAGCAATCTCGCAGCGGTAGAGCAACAGCACCCGCTCCACATCAGGAAACAACCAGACCGTGTCCAGATCAAGCGGTGCCTCTTCGGTCACGCTCGGGGTGACAGCGCGACGTAACAGTAGGCGCGGGCGCAAGCCAGGTAAGCGCCCATGTACATCGCCACGCTCGGGGTGCATGCCCGTCGCGCTCCAGGTTTCATCACCCCCCCAGTAATCGTTGAGGCACTGATCCTGGGCCACCTCGTCAAACCAGTGCGGGTCGGTATCGAGCGGCAGGAAGGGCGCACGCAGACGCTGCCAATCCTCATCGCAGGTGCCCATGAAGCGACGACGCTCGGCCGACTGCTCAGGCAGCGGCAAAAAACTGGCCAGCGTTTGCGGCGTATCTGGCCTACGTTCAGCGATTGATCTGTCTTCGATCTGCGCCAGCGGCAAACCTTCGACTGGGCCGCTGTCACCAACATGTCCCAAGCCTTCCGGGTTGTCAGCGCATTGCGGGCCGCCATAGGCGTGCTTTAGATCCAGAGCCACCGACCTCAGTGATTCGCCGGGCAGCGCCGTCCAACCCAGAACGTTGTGATGCCAATAACGGGGTGGGTAGACATATAGAGTCTTGCGCAAAGAACCGAGACTGACCTGCACCGGCATGCCCTGGCGCTGCGCATCCTGCAGGGCATAGGCACTGCCGTGAATCGCAAAAGTGCCGCGGCTTTTTTTCAGATATCGGTCAAACGGTTGCTTGTCAAAACGCTCTGCCAGCCAGGGTTGCGCCTGTTCCGGGGCCAACACCTGGTTAGCTGCGTCATACAGCAGCCCGACCGTAATCACCAGACGCGGCCCTTGGGCATCGCGCTGGCGAGCCAGTGTCAGCAGGCTGGCGCGCTTGTAGTTAAGCTTCACGGAGCGGGGACCACTGCGGCGAACAATGCATTCTGAATTCGCTGCGACTCGATAAGCGCCTGCTGGGCAGTCGCCACAACTCCCGCATTGGTCTCGAACGCCGCCAGCGTTACAGGAACTCTTAAAAGTTGCGGGTCGGGAAGCGGCGCAACACAAAGCGTAGCAAGGTCTGACGTTGAGGCCTTGATTTCTAAGCACTCAATCTGGCCAGCTTTGACCGCTTCAATCCCCTCGATAGACGCGCCTGAGACCTTGCCTGCAGTACTGATACCTCCTGTCACGAGCAGACTGCCAGTAACTTCAACATCGCCCTGCAAGATAATCGATACTCCGGACTTGATTCGTACCCCAGAGGTATTGATCTCGATCGATGAGCCCCCCACGCTCAAACCGATCGAAAGGGCAGCGTCGATCCGATACATTTTGGTTTCGAGGTCTCGGAGCTCGGTCTGCAATTTGGATATACCCGTCTTGACCTCTTCGCTTAAGGTCTCGACCAGCGTAGCCGGACGAACTTCTTTCTCGAAGTTGCGATATGAGTACTGCCACTTGTTCAAGCACAGTTCGACGCTTGGCCCAGCGATTTTGGTGGCCGCCGAAAAAAGTTGAATACCCAGCTCAACCTTAAGCGCACCAGCGCTCATCTCCGCCTGAGCTAACGCCAGTTTAGCTTCGGCGCTGAAGGTTTGGGCGCTGGCTTCGGCAACAGCCAACTTGCCCGGTTTCCAGCTAGCCTCGCCAGAGCCCCATTTTTCGGTGCCCTCATCAGAACTCTCTGCGGCATGCCCCCCCTTCTCAGTTTTATCTTTTTCAGGCTCGCTCGGTGAATCACTCACTGGCGGGGCTCCAGAGCCGACTTTCAAGGAGTAGATGCCTGGAACCTCCTGCTTAAGTGAACTGGACGACAACTGCATGTGCGCATTAGTGCGCAGGTGCGCGCCCGTCACATCACCATGGCCCATGGTGAACGTGGTATTACCGCCCGGCGCCCTCATCTTCATCAGCGGACTGCTCTGGCTGTCTTCAATCGCCAGATAATGCCCGCCCGGGCTTGAGATGCCGCTCTGGGTAGCGTTTGTAGCGTTGACCTTATTCGGGTTTTCAGAATTTGGCACACTGCCGACAATGATCGGTCTGTCAGGATCGCCCCCCAGAAACGACACCAGTACCTCGCTGCCTTTGAGCAAAGGGAAATGCATGCCATGGCTGGAGCCACTGGACATCGTCGCCATACGCAACCAGGCAGACCCACGCGTTTGCTTTTTTTCGCCGCGGATGAACGGGAAACTCACTTTGTAGCAGCCGTGTTCATTGAGCAGTGGGCGGGAGGTATCGTCATCGCCATCCACAACCGCGCTCAGAAGCCCTTGCACATGCGGTTTGCGAGTCAGACAGGGCGCACGAAACTGGACATTTTCAGGCAACGCAATGAAGCGTGTGCTGAGATCTTGAGCCATGTTATCGCCTTCCTGCCCCAGACCCGGCAGAGGTTGATAACCTTCGTGGTGTACCTGGATAACTTGGTACGCGGCGTTGAACGGCAACCGCGGATGGCCGACCAACAGCAGGGGGTAACCTGCACGCAGACCGGCGGCACGACCGCTGCCATGAAACTCACGGAACCGACAACCGATGGCCTGGGCACGACGCTCAGCCAGCCATTGGCCCTGAGCCTGTGAGCCGAAGTGCTCGCCATACACGCCTTGTTCACCGACAAAGGCAGGCGACGCAGAAATGGCTGCGAACTGATCCGGCGTCGCACCAGTGGCCAGGCTAGCAGCTGACACTGCGCCTTCCGCCTGCAACCGAACCTGCGCATTGCTGGCAGAGAAGTCCTGCAGGGTTACCGTCGCCGCCTGTCGAGTCAGCTTGCGCTCGAAGCTGCGCGCAACCGCAAGGCCATGGCCAACATCAAGATCCGAATCGTGCCGGCGATACGTCAGGAGGCTTGGAGTTTTCGGTTGATAACGCTGATCTCCACACAACACCAACGCTTCCCCGTCGGGGCCTTGCTCGAAAAAATAGTACACACCAAAGTATTCAAGCAAGCGCGACAGGAACGCAAAACTCGACTCCTCGAACTGGCAGGTAAAGGTCGCTTGGGTCAATGCGACGTCTTCACTGGGCAAACGGATATCGAAGTCATATGCAGAACTCGGTACACCATCGATGCCAGGGCCCTCGACCGTCAGGTCGACCAGTTTAAGCACTTCGCGAATCAACTCCGGAAGGCTTTTGTCCAGCCAGATTTCCGAAAACCTGAAGTGACGCAACTGCGCAAAGCGCGGCTCCAACACCACTCGGTAGTAGTGATAAAAGGAGTCAGCATCCAGATAGTCCACGGCCGAGACGATGCCGTGATAAGGATGAGGGATTCCCTTTTCATCACTGAGCGTCAGTACTGCCTTGTTGCCCAGCAGCGCTTCGTCATCGAATAAAGGGTTGAGGGTCGCCAGTCGTATTTCGAAGCGGTACGGTTGTGATAAGCCCTCTTCACCCTGCCACTGCTGAACCAACAATGTTTCAAGCAACAACGAAGGTGCAAGGCTGGTAAAGGTACATAGCGCCGAGTCAATAAGGGCCATCAGCAATCCTTAATGTGAAATATCTAAAAAAGGGCCTGTAACGTCAGGCCCCGTAACAATTGACTCGTTACTCTAAGAGTTCGGCCACGGCATCACCCTCGGGTGAAGACCTGATCGCGTCGACTTCCACCTTGGTGATGACCCATTCGCCATTGGCGTCAACAGCCACGTGCAATTCAGCCAGCGGACGCTGATCGGCGATGGCCCCCAGCAGCACGTCGGACAAACGTGGAGTGAGGCTTTTGCGCAGGATGAAATCGATGTTGCGCGCACCGCTTTCTACTTCGGTGCAGCGTGCGGCGATGGCGTCGGCCACTTCCGGGGCGAAGCTCAGGCGCACTTTCGACGAGGCCAGCAGGCGCTCGCTGAGGCGGCCCAGCTTGAGGCGCACGATACCTGCCAATTGTTCGCCACCGAGGGTGAAGAACGGCACGATGGTCATGCGCGCCAGGAGCGCCGGTTTAAAGTGGCGGGACAGGATAGGACGGATTTTTTCCGCTAGGGTGTCCGGGTCCGGACGGCCATCCACGCACAGGTTCTGGATTTCATCGGTGGCCAGGTTGCTGGTCAGCAACACCACGGTGTTGCTGAAGTCGATCTGTCGACCTTCGCCGTCCGACAGGCTGCCTTTGTCGAACACTTGATAGAAGATGTTCACCACGTCGAGGTGAGCCTTCTCCACCTCGTCGAGCAGCACCACCGAGTATGGCCGCTTGCGCACTGCCTCAGTCAACATGCCGCCCTCACCGAAGCCAACATAGCCAGCAGGCGAACCCACCAGACGGCTGACGGTATGCTTCTCTTGGTACTCGCTCATGTTGACCGAGATCAGTGCCTGCTCGCCGCCGAACAGATGCTCGGCCACGGACAGGGCGGTTTCAGTCTTGCCTACGCCGGACGGGCCGACCAGCAGGAATACACCCAGTGGCTGCTGCGGATCACGCAGGCCAGATTGGGCGGCCTTGAGGATCTCCGCGATCTGCTCGACCGCTGTGTCTTGGCCACGAATGCGGGTCTTGATGTTGTCCGCTAGGGCCAGCACGCCACCAGCGGCATCGCGCAACACCTTGCCCAGCGGTACGCCGGTCCAGTCAGAAACAACCTTGGCAATGGCATCCGGGTTGACTTCAGTGAACAGTAACGGCTCATCACCTTGCAGTTCAGCCAATGCCGCGCGTGCCTGATCAAGTTCAGCCTGACGCTCGCTCAAGCCAGCCAGGGTCACGGCTTCTACACCTTCGGCCGGGGCCGGAATGTCTTGCTCCTTGAGGGCCAACTGCTTGCGTGCCTCAAGCACACGTACGGCAGCGTCACGCTCTTCGGTCCAGCGACTTTCAAGCGCGGCGCGAGTGGCTTCGATGCTGTCCTGTTCCTCGGCGATAGCCGCCAAGCGTTCATCCTCCACAGGGAAGCCGTTGGCGCGGTCACGTTGCAAGGCGGTCAGTTCACGCTCAAGGCCGGACAACTGGCGTTCCATACGCTCAAGTTCAGCAGGCTTGATGCCTAGGCCGATGCGCACACGGGCGCTGGCGGTGTCCAGCAGGTCAACGGCCTTGTCCGGCAGCAGGCGGCCTGTGATGTAGCGGTCGGACAGTTCAGCAGCAGCGACAATTGCATCGTCGCGCACACTGACCCCGTGGACTTTTTCGTAATGCCCTTTGAGACCGCGCAGGATCAGCACGGCAGTTTTTACCGTCGGCTCGTCCAGTTTGACCAATTGGAAACGACGCGCCAAAGCAGGGTCTTTTTCAAAGTACTTCTTGTACTCCGACCAAGTGGTCGCGGCGATGGTGCGCAACTCACCACGGGCCAAGGCAGGCTTGAGCAGGTTGGCTGCATCAGAACCACCAGCAGCGCCACCGGCACCGATCAGCATATGCGCTTCGTCGATGAACAGAATCACCGGTGTGGTTGAGGCCTTGATCTCTTCGATCACCCCGCGCAAGCGGTTTTCAAATTCGCCTTTGACGCTGGCACCGGCTTCTAGGGCACCCAGGTCCAGGCTCAACAGGCGGGTGTTCTTAAGGAAGTCCGGAACTTCGTTTTGGCTGATCAGCAACGCCAGGCCTTCGACCACGGCGGACTTGCCGACACCAGGCTCGCCCACGGCGATGGGGTTGTTCTTGCGCCGACGGGCAAGAATATCGATCATCTGGCGGATTTCATCATCACGGCCAAAGATCGGGTCAATACGCCCTGCAGCAGCCTTTGCGGTCAGGTCTTCGCAGAAACGGGCGATATTGTCTTCGGCTGCGGGAGCCAAACCTGCGGTGCCAGCTACCGATGAAGAGGCCGTACCAGCCTGCAAGCTGTCCAACGGACCTTCGCTGGACCCCCCCAGCAATGCGGCGAATTCGGCGGTCAGTGCATCGGTGGAAATCGGCTTGAGCATCTCGCCATAGCGAGTGCCGGCGGTGTAGTAGCCCAGACGCGAAACCAGCGCCAGCAGCAGCGAGCCGCCACGAATGCGGCCGGTGCCCACTACTAGAGAGGCGATCAACCAAGCGTCCTGAATCCACTCGGTCAGCAAACTGGCGAAGACAGGGCGACCCGGGTTGCCATTTTTCAGCTGTGCCAGGCCGTCGTCGAGCATGGCACGCAAGCGCATCGGATCAATCTCAAAGCGAGTCAGGATGCGCGTCACATCGGCATTGGGGTCTTCCAGTAACTGACGCAGCATGTGTTCAAGAGAAATTTCGTAGTGCGTGCGCGCCAGTGTCAGCCCGGCAGCGTTCTCCAAGGCCTTAGTACTGAAGACATTGAGCCGTGCGAATAGCGGTTTAAGTTCAACCTGAATCATTAGTTAGCCCTCTCTTCGAGCGTTAGTCCGTGTTCAGCCGTTAGCATGAATATCACTTCATCTTGCGCGGCGCCGTCGCCGAGCCAAGTGTCTAGACCTAGTCGTTGCCAGCCTTGACCCAGAGTTGCACATTGTTGTTCATCAACTTCTAGGCGCATGACCAAGCGGCAGCGCAGTGGCGTTTGCAAATACAACTTCACCAGCCGCTCAAGGTTTTGATAAACCGGTTGTCCGGGCAGCAACGAATGGAAGCGCTCCGCGCTCAATGGCCCGACACGAAGATCCAGTGAGCCGCTGCGGTCAATGACGTCACGACCCAATAGGCTGTCTTCTCCCAGCACGCCACACTGCGTGCCCAGATAGGTCCGAGCCGAACGATCAATACGCAAGCGTGTTGCAACGCACGGCACCACTTCGACCGACCGATCATCGAGCACCGACTGCACCAGTTGTTGCAGACCCAGCGCCGAACGAGGGTACTGGTTGAACAGGCCGGCGTACCGCAACAGGTCGGTGGAGCGCTCGCGGTCTTCTGGCCGCGCATCAGCCATCCCGATGAGGGCCTGCAGATGGCGCAGGCTTTTGACTTCCCGGCGTTCGGTGATATCGATCCAAATGCGGTGCTTTTCCCAGGCCCGAAATAGCAACGGGTAGAGCGAAGCATGCAAAATGTCGAGAAAGTCACGGCCCGCCGAATGCCCCTGTAATTGTTCGTCGATCAGGTCTTCGGTGTAGAACGTGGGCAGCGGCGAAGTAACGCCATACAAACCGAAAAAGTTCGCTTCAATGCGGTAACGACCGTCGGCATCAAGCTCGATGCGACCGATATCACGCTGCGGAAAACCCAACCCCAGCCGCGGCCGGATTCGCACGTTTTCGACGAACTCTTTCTCGCTGGGAAAACGCAGACGCAACAGGCGCAGTGCCTGGAAAAATGCGTAATCGCCGCCATTGTCGAGCAGCGGATCGACTACAGCAGGCGTTGTTGCCCGATCTTCGCTGGCCATTTCAAGGTCTCGTGGTTAACGCTGTCGAACAGCGTGAAGGCCGTAAAGCTATTGATTGCCGTACAGCCGGCGAAGAACTCATCGAGTACACAGCCGAACATGTAGAAGTTGCCAGGACTCAGAAAGTGATCACCGCGACAGTCCACGCGCACCACGCTGCCTTCAATAGGCAAGCCACGAATAAAGCGCCGCTCCGAGGTGACGGTGACTTTTTCAATTGCATCCACGCGCCGCTGATTGGCGTCCTGTGCGCCCTCGCCGAGGCTGGGCAGGTACAAGGAGAGCAAGCCGCGCAAATAATCGCGGTCAGCCAGACGGAAGTGGTTGGCATTGAGTTGTGAGAGCATGCGCCACAGCAATTTGTCATCGAACTTGGGCGGCTGGCACGCGGTAATGCCCCGAATGTTCTTGAACTCCACCCTTGGCGGCGTGTTATCCGTGGGCTGGTTCAAATCACCCAGGCGCAGACTTTCCGGAAGTTTGCCATTGGTGCACAGCAGGCCAATGGATAAGGTCATTTCGCTGGGAACCTTGCCCTCGCTGTACGGCAGGCTCAGGTAATGATCATAGCCATGTGCATCAATGCTCGATGAACGAATACGCAGGTTATAAGTGTCGCGCTGCGAAAAGGTATTGAACGGCTCCAGAACCCGCTCACCGCCCGCCGCCGAGTAAGCGCTGACCTTAAGTACCGAGTGAATGCGCATGCTCATGCGCTGGCCATGGTCAGCCGGCTGGATGCGGTAATCGGGCTGCTTGTGGTCGATACGCAAGGGATGTGCGTCTTGTGCAAACAGGTTAATGGCTGGGGTAACGCCCAGCATGAAGCTATTGCTCGACAGGTTAGGCGTCCACTCAGGCAGGCTGTCAAACATCAGCCTTACGCTGAAACGCCCATCGTTGCCCCGTGTGCGCCATTGTTTGAAGCCTGAAAGCGCAACAAACAAAAACTTCTCAGGCAGTGCAAAGTATTCCTGTAGACAGCGGTAAGCAGGGTGCGCGTTGTTAGGGAACGGCAGCAGCAGGTTATCGGCATCAAAGCCCAAGCCTCGCAGGTTCTTCGCCGGCAACATCGTCACTGGCTGGCCGGGCGCCGAGATGCGGATCTCGCGCAGATTAAGCTGCAAAAGGCGCAACAATTTACAGGCGTCAGCCAGACCATCTCCCAGATAAAAACGCAGGCTGTCTGCTTCCCAGTCGTCGGCCCGGGAAGCGGTGAAGGCAAAATCCAGAACCAGACTGCGTTCTTCGCCCGTGCCGCCCTCCCAGCGCGTATCGAGCAGTTGCAACGGTTCAAGATCCACGGCAACGGTGCTGCGAAAACTCACGCGCTGGCCATCAACCGGCACCGAGGTCACCTCACACCCAGCGTCTATACGGGTGGCTTCCTGCAAGGCTGCTCGTGGCTGGAACTGCAACATGGTCAGGCAAGGCAACGGTTGCAGGTAATGCGGATAAAGCAGTTGTGCCAGCTCCTGAATGAACTCCGGAAACTCATCGTCGAGCCGTTGGCGAACCATGCCGGTAAGAAACGCCACGCCTTCAAGCAGTCGCTCGACATCCGGGTCACTTGCAGAGTCCACGCCCAGCAAAGGTGCCAGCGCCGGGTTGCTGCGGGCAAACTCGTCAGCCAGCCGACGCAGATGGTTGAGTTCACTCTGGTAATGGCTATTGAGCATAATTTAGTGCATCGCCAAAGAAACACGGCCGTCCGAAGACACTCGCGTTGCCAGATGAATGGGGATGTCTCGATCGTCGACTTCCACCAGGCCATCCAGCGTGAAACTCAGCGACAGCACCTCTTGGGAACCTTCGGCGACCAGAATGCGCGGTGATTTCAGACGAGGTTCGTAACGAGCAATCATGCGGGTCATATTTTCGATGATCTGCGTGGTCTCGCCGGTCGCAAAAGAACCGGCCAGATTAGTAAAATCGGGAACGCCAAACTCAGCGTCGATCGGCACACTGCCGCGACGGGTATTGAGGATGCGTTGCAGGTGAAGAACAATCGACTGCGTCAGCACCTCGGCCTGGGTCAGGTGTGTGCGGCCAGTATCGGCTTGCAACATCGTGATGCGCTCAAGCAATCGTTTTTCTTTCAACGCCGTTCACCTTCTGAAAACTCAAGAGCGCCGCTCTGTTACAGAGCGGCGCTTTAACGATGCTGCGTTGCTTAAGCCTTCGGAGCCAACCAGGAATCTTCGGCTTCGATGCCGTCCGGCACCCAGGTCCATACGATTTTTTCGTAGGTGATGCCGATGTCTTCCATGTGGCCCAGTTGCTTGAACTCAGGGTCCAAGGTGTTCGGCACCCAAGTGCGAGCCGAAACCAGAACCGCGTTGCTCAGGGTGATGGTGTAGTACTTTTCCTCGGTACCTTTTGGCGAGATCCGGTAGAACTCCAGCACTACGGTTTTGAGCTGCTCGCCCGAAGTCAGTGCCTGAAAAAGTTTTGGCGAGGATTTGTCCACTTCTTTGGTCAGGGTCATGCCCTGATGAACGCGCTTGCCTGCAGGCAAACCGGTTTGTGGATTCTTTGGAATGTCGACCAGGTGTTCAACCGCTTGGACCAGGATCATCCCTGCGTGGCCGGTGACAGCGCAAGAGCCTTCGATTTTACCTTGGTTCTGGCCTTCGATACTCAGGTAGCATGGCATTGGCATAGTGTGTACCCCGAACTAATGATTGAGTGATTACGCAGCGAGGGAACGGTTGTCCGTGTCTCGTTGTGTTGAGTCCATCTTAGGTAGATAACGAGAGCATGACCCTCGGGTGAAGACCTGAATGAGCGAGATAAATCCCGCCCATCAGCCTTGCATCAATTAGCTTTTATCGAGCTTGCCCACCAGCGACAGCGTGAAAGATGCACCCATGTACTTGAAGTGCGGGCGCACTTTCAGGCCGACCCGGTACCAGCCTGGATCACCCTCAACATCACTCACGGTGATCTCGGCCTGACGCAACGGACGACGACTGCGCACACCGGCGGCAGGGTTATCCATATCGGCCACATATTGGCGAATCCAGGTGTTGAGTTCGGTTTCCAGGTCTCCACGCTCTTTCCAGGTACCGATGTTTTCGCGCTGAATCACTTTGATGTAATGCGCTAGGCGGCTGACCACAAAAATGTAGGGCAGCTGGGTGCCGAGTTTGTAGTTCAGCTCAGCTTCCTTGCCTTCCTTGTCATTGCCGAAGTACTTGGGCTTCTGGCACGAGTTGGCCGAGAAAAACGCAGCGTTGTCGGTGTTCTTGCGCATGGTCAGCGCAATAAAACCCTGCTCGGCCAGCTCGAACTCGCGACGCTCGGAGATGAGCACTTCGGTTGGGATCTTGGTCTGGGTTTCACCCATCGCTTCGTAGTTGTAGATCGGCAAATCACCGACCGTACCACCACCCTGTGGGCCGATGACGTTGGCACACCAACGGTACTGGGCAAAACTGTCAGAAAGTCGGCTGGCAAAGGCGAAGGCTGCATTGCCCCACAGGAAGTCCTTGTTGCCGCCACTGACGCTTTCGTTGTAACGGAAGGTCTTGGCTGGCACGGTGTCTTCGCCATAAGGCGTACGCAGCAGAAAGTGCGGCAAGGTCAGACCAACAAACCGTGCATCGTCGCTTTCACGGAAGGCGTTCCACTTGGTGAACTGCGGACCTTCAAAAACGGCTTGCAGGTCTTTGAGGTTCGGCAAATCAGCAAAACTGTCGATCCCGAAAAACTGTGGGCCTGCCGATGCAATAAACGGCGTGTGAGACATGGCCGAGATCGCAGCGACCGATTGCAGGAGTTTCATATCCTGCGTGCCGGGGTTGAACTCGTAGTTACCGATGATCGAGCCAAACGGCTGGCCACCGAACTGGCCGAACTCGGCGGTGTAGACCGCCTTGTAAAGACCTGAACGGGTGATTTCCGGCGCGTCTTCAAAGTCTTCAAGTAGCTTTTGCTTGGAAACACTGAGGATTTCCAGCTTGTTGTTCTCGCGAAAATCAGTACGGTCGACGAGGAATTTCAACGAGCGCCACGAGGATTCCAGTTTTTGGAATTGATCATCATGGATAATCGCATCGACCTGACGGCAGAGCTTAGCGTCAAGAGTGGCGATCATATCGTCAATCAGACCAGCGCTGACCTTTTCAGTCTGGCGCGCCGGCTCAAGCAGTTCGGTGACGAACGCTTCGAGTCCCTGGCGGGTAACCGAATAGGCTTCATCGCCTGGCTTGACCCGAGTGGCCTCGACCAGTTGATCCAGCAGAGAGACGCCTTCTAAGGCCTGGGGTGCGCCTTCAGCGGCTTGGCTTTTTTCTTCACTCATGGGTTACTCCTTGTCCTTTACGCCAAGTTCGGCGAGCAGACGCTCACGTGCACCGTCATCGTTCATCAGGGCCTGCAATTGCTTGCGAAATTCCGGCAGATTGCCCATCGGGCCTTTCAGCGCCTTGAGCGAATCGCGCAGGGCGATCAGTTGCTGCAGCTCAGGAACCTGACCCACGATGGCATCAGGCTCAAAGTCTCGGATCGACTGAAACTTCAACGAGACGGGAAGTTGCTCGTCTTCCGGCGCGCTCTCGGACAGCCGATTGGGCACGGCCAGTTGCAGGCTTAGGTTCTGGCCCTTAAGCACATCGGTAAAGTTGTCCTTATCGACACGGATCGGCTTAATGTCCTCGACCGGGGTCTCATCTTCACGCAAGGTGAAGTCACCAATTACCAGTTGCTTGAGAGGCAGTTCGACCTGCTCTTGAGCGCCACCGGTGTCAGAACTGTAAACAATATTGACGCGCTCTTTCGGCGCGACGGAACCATCACTAGCCATTTCACTCACTCCTGGATACCGGGCTCACTCAAGGCAGCCATTAAAAACTTAAGGCACGGGTGCATCTGTTTTGCTTTCGGGTATTGCTGAACTCAACCGGCCTGTGGGCTGGCAAAATGCCAGAAGGCCGACATATCCATCGCGGCCAGTTGCTCTGCCCACAATGACCTTGAACCGCTCTCGTCATAGCTTTGGGCGAGTTCCAATAAAGGCTGCACCAGCTCGGGCTCCCAGCGGTCGAGACGTTGCTCCTTGGCTTCCTGTAACAACACATCCAGGGCCACACGCAACTGCAGCGAAGGATCGAAACGGTGCAATAACTCGTACTGGGCCTTGCGCAGGCGAAAGCGATCACGGCCACTGGCAACGTCGCGCAAACTATCCTGCAGGCGAGTCATGGCGTCTTTGAGTTGCCCGGTTGCAGCGCTCTGCCGAGCTTCATCAATGAGCGTTTGAATAGCGTCAACGGCTCCACCACGGGACACTGGGGCAAGGCCCTCAAGCCAGCTGCGAGTTGCACCATCAGCGAAAGGTTGGCCGTCCGCGAAAGTCAATTCGGCCAGCGCAGGCAGGCGTGCCAATAGCTGTTGCGTCTCCAGTATCAGACTGACAGCAGCGCTTACTGCAGCAGATCCCAGACGCGACAGCGCAGCATGGCAGACACGGTTAAGATCCAACCAAAGTGGATATACCCCCAAATGGCCTTCACAAAAACGCACGATGTCCAACGGTTCGCCGACACTTTGCAAGCGGGCGAAGCTTTCCAACTGGTTTTGTGGTGGCGCTGGCAGGCGAGTCATATTGGACTGCGAGGGTGGAGCCTGCTCCAGTGTCATCCAGGCCATTTGTCGATTCAGGCGAAAAAGCAGAGGCAGGGTGGTGCGTGATTCAAGACAAAAATCCACTAACGGAGAGAACGAGGCAAACACGCCGGTGATTGCGTTTTCGACGGACTCGTCACTGTCCAGGGTGCCAATAGGCTGTACCGTACCTAGCGCTGGCGGTGTTCCGCTGGGCATGGCACTGGATTGAGAAACAGGCTGTGCGACTGACACCGGAGTGGGGACGGGACGCACCTGCTGACTATCCCCAGGTACATCGGCGCTTACGGGTTCGAGCTCCGGTTCGGCAATGGCCTCGACCGGTAACTGCGACAGGCGACGGCGCATACGAAAAAAAGCCGGGCCTTCAGCGTCATACTCACGCCAGACCGTATCGAGGGCGTCCCAGTCTTTGAGCAAGCTTTCGAGTTGAGATACCTCCAAGGCAGGGAAACTTTCCTCAATCTTGGCAGTCAACCATTCCAGCATCCACTCAGCCTGATTGCGTCGAGCACGTAAACGCGAAGGAGGGGGCGTCAAATTATCCCAGTAAAGCTCAAGCATTTGGTGAAGAACATGAACACCAGTCGCCAAACCAGGCAGCCCACGGGTCTGCGTCCATGCGCACAGCAACCAGATGGCAGCGTTCAAATCCTTGCCTTCTTCGCTCAATACTTTCGCACAGGCGGCGCCAACCTTATGCCAATCGACGCCTGACTCGGCATAGATGTTGGTCAGCTTTTCAATTTCTGTCTGCGCCAGTGTGAATGCAGCACCCTCGCGCGGATTCACGCCCGCTGGGTTTGCCTCACTGATTGCAAACGAACCTAATGCGTCATCAGAACAACTCATCCACGCTTCCCGCTATTAAGACAAGCCACGTCACACCTGGCATCGTCGCCCCGTATTAAGGGGGCGCATTCAAAGTCACGGATTACCACATCGCAATAAGACGTAGTCGGTCAATGCCAGAGTTATTTTACTGAAAAACCGTCAAGAAATAATGTCACTTTGATATCTCGATAGAAAATACTAAGCGAAGCTTGCCGCTGCTGTCATCCTCTTAAACCGACGAAGAGAGAGAGGTTTTTCTGGCGCCAACAAAACAACTCTAGCGCCGCTTCACTCACTCCACGTTAGTACAAACAAATATAGTCACACTGCCAACAGAAGTTATTTAGTTAAAAATACTTTTAAAATCAGCCGCTTTGGCTTTCACGTATCGCTAGCGAACGTTCACTCGTGTAGCTTCATGCTATCGACACCATTCGTGCAATACTTGAGCGAACCGATATGATAAAAAGCCCCATTTAACATGTCCGAACCTGCTCAGATAAAGATAGTACGGCGACTCCAAAGGCCTTCCTATCAGGTAAAGACCTGAGTTCCCTCTGTTTCGGTTATTTCACTGACCGAATGTGACTCCTCGCGAATCGTTGTATTTGCTGGTTTTTTACAGCGTTGGAGATGGGTCAGTCTTCCTTCACCCCACGGGTCAATGAGGCGCTGGCGCCAATATCTCGATAGATAGACAGATTTCCTCCAGACGATGGGGTTTGGGCTGAGCGTAGTCCAATATCCGCTACGCATACAATGAGATGTTGCGCTGAACGCTCTGCCCATCCTTCTACGTCGTCTTTTCACTGCGCAAAAAAACCTGCTTATGAGCGTAATGAGAGTTTGCTGGCGACAGCCAAATTGAACGGTATTGATGTGCCAAATCGATAATTGCACTCGTTTCGGAGGCGAAAAAAAGCCCGCTTTATAAGCGGGCCTTCTTTGCAATGGCTTCCTAATCCACAGGTTAGGTGAACCATCTATTTGTGAAAATGAGCAACTATTCTGGGATCCTACATCTGAATCAGAAGTCCAGGTTAGAAACCGCCAACGCGTTGCTCTCGATGAAGTCACGACGAGGTTCGACCGCATCACCCATCAGGGTGTTGAAGATCTGGTCTGCGCCAATCGCGTCTTCGATGGTCACACGCAGCATACGACGCTGGGCGGGATCCATGGTGGTTTCCCACAGCTGATCGGGGTTCATCTCGCCCAAACCTTTGTATCGCTGGATGGTGTGGCGCTTGGTGCTTTCAGCCATCAGCCAGTCAAGGGCTTCCTTGAATTCCTTGACCTGCTTCTTGCGTTCGCCACGCTGAATATAAGCGCCGTCATCCAGCAGAGTGCTCAACTGCGCGCCCAGAGTAACCACTGTCTTGTAGTCATTGCTGCCGAAGAAGTCGCGGTTGAAAGTGACGTAGTTGGAAAGGCCGTGGGAGATCAACTCGACCTCCGGCAGCCACACGTTACGTTCACGGTCTTCACGCAGGCTGGCTTTGTACACCAGGCCAGACTTCTCGACGGTGCGCAGGCGCACTTCGTACTGGGCCAGCCAATCCTGCATGTGCGCATGGTCGCCCAACTGTTCCAAGCTCACGGCTGGCAGGTAGATGAAGTGCTCGGTCAGCTCCTGAGGGTACAGGCGCGACAAACGCTTGAGGGTCTTCATCACCATGCGGAAGTCGTTAACCAGACGCTCCAACCCCTCACCGGAGATGCCCGGCGCTTCGTCGTTCAAGTGCAAGCTGGCATCTTCCAGAGCCGACTGCGTCATGTACTCTTCCATGGCGTCGTCGTCTTTAATGTATTGCTCTTGCTTGCCCTTTTTCACTTTGTACAACGGCGGTTGGGCGATGTAGATATAGCCACGCTCGATCAACTCCGGCAACTGACGGAAGAAGAAGGTCAGTAGCAAGGTACGGATGTGCGAACCGTCGACGTCAGCATCGGTCATGATGATGATGTTGTGATAGCGCAGTTTGTCGATGTTGTACTCGTCACGGCCAATACCGCAGCCCAACGCCGTGATCAAGGTGCCGACTTCCTGAGAGGAAATCATCTTGTCGAAGCGAGCCTTCTCGACGTTGAGGATCTTACCCTTCAACGGCAGGATGGCCTGGGTACGGCGGTTACGACCCTGCTTGGCGGAGCCGCCAGCAGAGTCACCTTCCACTAGATACAGTTCGGAGAGGGCAGGGTCTTTCTCCTGGCAGTCAGCCAGTTTGCCCGGCAGGCCGGCGATATCCAGCGCACCTTTACGACGGGTCATCTCACGGGCTTTACGCGCGGCTTCACGGGCACGTGCAGCATCGATCATCTTGCCGACAACCAGCTTGGCTTCGTTCGGGTTTTCCAGCAGGAAGTCGGAAAAGTACTTACCCATCTCCTGTTCCACTGCGGTCTTCACTTCGGAAGACACCAGCTTGTCTTTAGTCTGGGAACTGAACTTAGGATCTGGCACTTTCACCGAAATGATCGCCGTCAGGCCTTCGCGAGCATCGTCACCGGTAGTGGCGACTTTATGCTTCTTGGCCAAACCTTCGGCTTCGATATAGGTGTTGAGGTTACGCGTCAGTGCGGACCGGAAACCCACCAGGTGAGTACCACCGTCGCGCTGAGGAATGTTATTGGTGAAGCACAACAGGTTCTCGTTGAAGCTGTCGTTCCACTGCAGGGCGATTTCCACGCCGATGCCGTCTTCACGCTGGATGTTAAAGTGGAACACCTGGTTGACCGCAGTCTTGTTGGTGTTCAGGTATTCAACGAACGCACGCAGACCGCCTTCGTATTTGAACAGCTCTTCCTTGCCGCTGCGCTCGTCCTTGAGGACGATACCCACACCCGAGTTAAGGAAGGACAGTTCGCGAATACGCTTGGCCAGGATGTCCCAGCTGAAGTGGATATTCTTGAAGGTTTCGTCAGACGGTTTGAAGTGAATCTGCGTACCGGTAGTTTCGCTGTCACCGACAATTTTCATCGGTTCTTTTGGAACACCGTGCACGTAGGTCTGTTCCCAGATCTTGCCGCTACGGCGAACAGTCAGGATCAGCTCTTCGGACAGCGCGTTCACGACTGACACACCTACGCCGTGCAAACCACCGGAGACTTTATAGGAGTTATCGTCAAACTTACCGCCGGCGTGGAGCACAGTCATGATGACCTCTGCCGCCGAAACGCCTTCTTCTTTGTGCACATCTACCGGAATGCCGCGACCGTTGTCGCGCACGGTAATAGACTCATCCGGGTGGATGATGATGCTGATGTCGTCGCAGTGACCGGCCAGAGCTTCGTCGATGGAGTTGTCGACCACCTCGAACACCATGTGGTGCAGACCGCTACCGTCATCAGTGTCGCCAATGTACATACCGGGACGTTTGCGTACGGCATCCAAACCTTTCAGCACTTTAATGCTGGTCGAGTCGTACGTGTTTTCTTCGCTCATGCCTTCACTCCCGATGGTCGTGGGTCTGGGTGATACGGCCTTGTTCCACGTGGAACAAAGCGACTGGCGTTTCCGTCTGCCAGCCTTCCCTCAATAATTCGTGGTCTACACAGGTGATAAACACCTGGCAGCGTAATTCTTCCAACAAGCGGCATAACGCGCGGCGATGTTGCTCGTCGAGTTCGGACGGCAAGTCATCCACCAGATAAATACACTGACCGCGCCGGGCCTGGCTAACCAAATGGCCCTGGGCGATCCGCAGTGCACACACCACCAACTTTTGCTGACCACGGGACAAAATGTCCGCAGCATTGTGAGCGCCTAATCTAAGACGCAAGTCAGCCCGTTGGGGTCCAGCCTGGGTATGCCCAATTTGCTGATCCCGCTGCAAGGACGTCGCGAGCACAGCACTCAGCTCACGCTCTTTGTCCCAACCACGGTAGTAACTCAACGTCAGGCCATCGAGGTCCAACAACTCACTCAAGGTCTGCTCAAAGACTGGTTTCAAGGCTTTGATATAGGCACGGCGGTATTCATCTATTTCGTCGCTGGCCAGGCACAGTTCCCGGTCCCAGGCCGCTTGCGAAGCGGCGTCAAGTGTACCATGCCGCAGCCATGAGTTCCGCTGCCGCAGGGCCTTCTGCAGGCGCTGCCAAGTGGCCATGAAACGCGGTTCCACGTGGAACACTCCCCAATCGAGGAATTGCCTACGGATTTTCGGCGCGCCTTCCAACAGACGAAAGCTGTCAGGGTTGATCAGTTGCAGTGGCAGGATTTCCGCCAACTGCGCAGCACTGCGAGCATTTTGCCCATCAATGCGAATCTGGAACTCTCCGCCGCGATCACGGGATATCCCAAGACTGCTGTGCCCACCCTCAGCCAGTTCGACCTGGCCAAACACCGTGCACGCCAATTGTTCATACTGGATGACCGGTAATAGGCGGGCACTGCGAAAGGAACGGGCAAGCCCCAACAAGTGAATGGCTTCCAGCACGCTGGTTTTGCCACTGCCATTGGCGCCGTGGAGGATATTGATGCGGGGAGAAGGGGAGAAGGTCACCGGGTGCAGATTGCGCACCGCGGTGACCGAGACGCGACTGAGGGACATCTAGCTTCTGCTGAGCATGATTACAGGCGCATCGGCATGACAACGTAAGCCGAGTCGTCGTTATCGGATTCCTGCACCAGGGCGCTGCTGTTGGAGTCCGACAAGATCAGGCGAACCTGTTCAGTGGTCATCACACCCAGCACATCCAACAGGTAGCTCACGTTGAAGCCAATTTCCAG
Source organism: Pseudomonas sp. RA_15y_Pfl1_P11 (assembly GCF_963970975.1). Classification (NCBI taxonomy): domain Bacteria; kingdom Pseudomonadati; phylum Pseudomonadota; class Gammaproteobacteria; order Pseudomonadales; family Pseudomonadaceae; genus Pseudomonas; species Pseudomonas sp. RA_15y_Pfl1_P11. The sequence goes on along the minus strand of NZ_CAXAOY010000004.1, from coordinate 209,825 downwards.
CGAACCGCCGTTGTAGTCGACGCCCACTTCTTCTTCCGCTTCTTCCTGCTCTGGGTTGTTGGCCTGGATTTTCAGCTGACCATTGGCCAGTTGCAGACGAATACCACGGTACTTTTCGTTGGAAAGAATCGCGGTGCGGCTGAAGGCTTCACGCAGGGCCTGACGGTCACCGATCACCAGCTTGTCGCCACCTTTGGGCAGCACACGCTCGTAGTCCGGGAATTTGCCGTCGACCAGTTTGGAAGTGAAGGTGAACTCGCCGGTGGTCGCACGAATATGGTGCTGGCCCAGCACGATGCTGACATTACCTTCTGGCTCAGTGAGCAGGCGCGCCAGTTCGAGGATACCTTTACGCGGCACGATCACCTGGTGACGGTCTGGCTGACCGATATCGGCGCGCATCGAGCACATCGCCAGGCGGTGACCGTCGGTCGCTACGGCGCGGATGATGCCTTCAGACACTTCCAGCAGCATGCCGTTGAGGTAGTAACGCACATCCTGCTGCGCCATGGCGAAACTGGTGCGCTCGATCAAGCGACGCAGTTTGCTCTGCTCCAGGCTGCAGGTCAGCGAACCAGGGCCTTCTTCTACGGTCGGGAAATCATTGGCTGGCAAAGTAGAGAGGGTGAAACGGCTACGACCCGCTTTGACCACCAACTTCGCGTCATCAACCTTGATGTCGATCAGCGCATCGTTCGGCAGGCTTTTGCAGATATCCATCAGTTTGCGCGCAGGCACAGTGATCTCGCCAGGTTCGGCAGGCTCTTCCAGCTGCACACGACCGACCAGCTCGACTTCCAGGTCGGTACCGGTCAGGGACAACTGCTGGCCTTCGACGACCAACAATACGTTGGAAAGCACCGGCAAGGTCTGTCGGCGCTCGACGACGCCTGCGACCAGTTGCAGGGGTTTCAACAGGGCTTCGCGTTGAATGGTGAAATGCATGGTCTAGTCCCTTGCCTTAATAAGCTGCGCTGGTGTCATCAAGTTGTCAGTGTACGCAGCAGGTTCTTGTAGTCCTCGCGAATATCCGCGTCGGATTCCTTAAGTTCATTGATCTTGCGGCATGCGTGCAAGACCGTCGTGTGGTCACGCCCGCCAAACACATCACCGATTTCCGGCAGGCTGTGGTTGGTCAGCTCCTTGGAGAGCGCCATGGCCACCTGACGGGGACGTGCTACCGAACGCGAACGGCGCTTGGACAGCAGGTCGGAAATCTTGATCTTGTAGTACTCGGCCACAGTGCGCTGGATGTTATCCACACTCACCAGTTTGTCCTGCAATGCCAACAAGTCTTTGAGGGATTCGCGAATCAGCTCGATGGTGATGTCGCGGCCCATGAAGTGCGAGTGCGCGATAACCCGCTTGAGCGCGCCTTCCAGCTCACGTACGTTGGAACGAATGCGTTGGGCGATGAAGAACGCCGCGTCGTGGGGCAAGTCGACCTTGGCCTGGTCGGCCTTTTTCATCAGGATCGCGACACGGGTTTCCAGTTCCGGCGGCTCTACAGCTACGGTCAGGCCCCAGCCAAAGCGCGACTTCAGGCGTTCTTCCAGGCCTTCGATTTCTTTCGGATAACGGTCACTGGTCAAGATGACCTGTTGGCCGCCTTCTAGCAGGGCGTTGAAGGTGTGGAAAAACTCTTCCTGGGAACGTTCCTTGCGGGCGAAGAACTGAATGTCATCGATCAGCAAGGCATCAACCGACCGGTAGAACCGCTTGAATTCGTTGATGGCATTTAGCTGCAAGGCCTTGACCATGTCAGCCACGAAGCGCTCCGAGTGCAGGTACACGACCTTGGCATTCGGATTCTTCTTTAATAGGTGGTTACCCACAGCGTGCATCAAGTGAGTCTTACCCAAGCCAACGCCGCCATAAAGGAAGAGCGGGTTGTAGCCGTGCTTGGGGTTATCGGCTACCTGCCAGGCAGCTGCACGAGCCAGTTGGTTGGATTTACCCTCAACGAAGTTCTCGAAGGTAAATGTGCGGTTCAGGTAACTCGTATGCTTGAGCGCACCTTCGACCTGCACGGTGCGCTGCTCAGCGCGAACCGGTGCTTGCTGAGAGGCGGCACCGGCCATAGGGTCAAAACTGTCACGGGACGGCTCTTCATGCTGTGCTGCATTCTTTTGCGCAGAGGACTTGGAGGCTGTCGGCGCAGGTGCACTGGGGGCCGGTGCAGCAGCGGCCTGAGCGTGCGACGCAGCAGCGGCCAACGGCGCATTCGGCGCAGCACGAGGTGCGGAGCTACGTTTGCTGCCTATTAATAAGGAAAGCACAGGCGCAACGCCATTACCCTGTTCGTCGAGCAATTCGAGAACGCGGCTCAGGTACTTCTCGTTGACCCAGTCGAGGACAAAACGATTGGGCGCGTAGACACGCAACTCGTCGCCTTCGGCTTCGACCTGTAGCGGACGGATCCAGGTGTTGAATTGCTGGGCAGGCAGCTCATCGCGCAAAAGCTCCACGCACTGCTGCCAAAGTTCCACTGACACGGATATCCCCTAAGTTGAAAGCCGGTGAGGCAAAAACAGCCGCCATTGTAGCGGCGAGCCGCCCACTTATCCACATGTGGGTTGATCAGAGGCCAGCCAAAATCAACGTCTTAACGGTAAAAAAGTCGACCAATGGTCTGTGCATAAGCTCTGTGGATAAGCGTACCTAAGGTCGTTGTACAAGTGGGGGCTAAAGTCAGTGGGTAACTGCCCTGTGGATAACAAGCCATTCCACACACAGCTTATCCGACAGCGCAGCACAGGCAGAGCACCGTTTCTCCCCCGTGTTGTCATTCTCTGTACATCACGTGGAATGTGGGCTAAAGGTACTTATCCACAGAGGATGGCCTGCCTAGCTTTTATAAGCTTTACAGAAAAGCTTTAAATAACTTCCTTCTTTATTTTTATATCTATGCCACTGCCCTTGAAGGCCAAGCAGACAGAAAAGGCCAAATGGCGCCTAGAGATCTAATTGAAGGAAAAGCTGGTTGGAAATTGACCTAGAGGCTTGCTTTCTCTAGAATCGCCGGTCTCTTAAAACGGGGGCCATTCCGGCCCGTTGTGGACGAACCAGGTAACAACGCCATGAAACGTACTTTCCAACCAAGCACCATCAAACGCGCCCGCACTCACGGCTTCCGTGCTCGCATGGCTACCAAGAACGGCCGTGCTGTCCTGTCGCGTCGTCGCGCCAAAGGTCGTGCGCGTCTGGCAGTTTGATAATCCGGTACTGGTGGTGAGTCAGGACTTCAGTCGGGAAAAGCGTTTGCTGACCCCCCGGCATTTCAAGGCAGTCTTTGACTCCCCCACCGGCAAGGTTCCGGGGAAAAATCTCCTGCTCCTTGCGCGTAACAACGATCTTGATCACCCCCGTCTTGGGTTGGTGATCGGCAAGAAGAGCGTAAAGCTCTCCGTTGAGCGCAATCGCCTCAAGCGTCTGATGCGCGAATCGTTTCGCCTCCACCAGGACACTCTGGTTGGTTGGGATATTGTTATCGTCGCGCGCAAAGGCTTGGGGGACGTAGAAAACCCCGAATTGATTCAGCATTTCGGCAAGCTCTGGAAACGTTTGGCGCGTACCCACAAGCCAGCACCAGAAGTCAGCACCGAAACTGTAGGGGTAGACAGCCTTGATGCGTAAACTGGCAATCGTTCCGATCCAGTTTTATCGCTATGCCATTAGTCCTCTGATGGCCAGCCACTGTCGTTTCTACCCCAGTTGTTCCTGCTACGCGTTAGAGGCCATAGAAAATCATGGTCTTCTGCGCGGTGGCTGGCTGACCTTTCGTCGTTTAGGTCGCTGTCATCCGTGGAATCCCGGTGGTTATGACCCGGTTCCATCTATCCCTACCTCCCGTTCTTCTTCGATGGCCGAGTAATCATGGATATTAAACGCACGATCCTGATCGTCGCCCTGGCAATCGTGTCCTACGTCATGGTTCTTAAGTGGAACCAGGACTACGGCCAAGCTGCCCTGCCGACTCAGAATGTTGCTGCCAATGCTGTTCCTGCGGGGCTTCCCGACACAGTAAGTGGCAACAAAACTGCCGCCAGTGACGACATTCCACGTGCACCGGGCGAGACAAACGCACCTGCCGAAGTTCCAGTTGCCGCCAGCACGGACCTCATCCAGATCAAGACGGATGTATTGGACCTGGCTATCGACCCGCAAGGTGGCGATGTTGCCAAGCTGACGCTTCCGCTGTATCCGCGCCGTCAGGATCACCCGGAAATTCCATTCCAGCTGTTCGATAACGGTGGCGAGCGTGTTTACCTGGCTCAAAGTGGCCTGATCGGCACGAACGGTCCCGATGCAAGCGCTACCGGTCGTCCGGTTTTCTCTTCGGAGAAGAAGAGTTACCAACTGGCCGACGGCCAGGACCAACTGGTTGTTGACTTGAAGTTCAGCAAGGACGGTGTCAACTACATCAAGCGGTTCACCCTCAAACGTGGACTGTACGACGTTGTCGTCACCTATTTGATCGACAATCAGAGCGCTCAGCCATGGACAGGCGCGATGTTTGCGCAGCTCAAGCGTGATGCCAGCTCCGATCCGTCGTCCAGCACCGCCACTGGTACCGCGACTTACCTGGGCGCTGCCCTGTGGACAAGTTCGGAGCCGTACAAAAAAGTGTCGATGAAAGATATCGACAAGGTCAACGAAGACAAACAAAAGGCGCCGATCACCTATAACGTGAATGGCGGCTGGGTTGCTTGGTTGCAACACTACTTTGTGACCGCTTGGATTCCTCAGCCTGGCCAGAACAATGTGGTTGCGGCTCGCAAGGACACCAAAGGTAATTACATCATTGGCTACACTGGCCCGGCATTGACCGTTGCTCCAGGTGCCAAGGCAGAAACCAGCGCTACCCTGTACGCGGGTCCTAAAAGTCAGGCTGTACTGAAAGAGTTGTCCCCAGGTCTCGAACTGACTGTGGATTACGGCTTCCTGTGGTTCATTGCCCAGCCGATTTTCTGGCTGCTGCAACATATCCACAGCATCGTCGGTAACTGGGGCTGGTCGATTATCTTCCTGACCATGCTGATCAAAGGGATCTTCTTCCCTCTGTCGGCAGCCAGCTACAAGTCGATGGCGCGCATGCGTGCCGTGGCTCCGAAACTGGCGGCACTGAAAGAGCAACATGGCGATGACCGGCAGAAAATGTCGCAGGCCATGATGGAGCTGTACAAGAAAGAGAAGATCAACCCGCTGGGTGGATGCTTGCCGATTCTGGTACAGATGCCGGTATTCCTGTCGCTTTACTGGGTACTCCTAGAAAGCGTGGAAATGCGCCAAGCACCGTTCATGCTGTGGATAACTGACCTGTCGATCAAAGACCCGTTCTTTATCCTGCCGATCATCATGGGCGCAACCATGTTTATCCAGCAGCGTCTGAACCCGACTCCGCCGGACCCGATGCAGGCCAAGGTAATGAAAATGATGCCAATCATCTTCACCTTCTTCTTCCTGTGGTTCCCAGCGGGTCTGGTGCTGTACTGGGTAGTCAACAACGTGTTGTCGATCTCTCAACAGTGGTACATCACACGTAAAATCGAAGCGGCTACCAAAAAAGCCGAGGCGTAATTTACTCTGTGGATAACCACTCAAGACGCCCCCTAGTGGGGCGTTTTGCTTTCCGTCACTTTTGTTCTGGAACCTGCTGATGAGCGCTCCTCGTGAAACCATCGCTGCTGTCGCTACCGCTCAAGGTCGCGGCGGTGTCGGTATCGTTCGAATTTCCGGGCCGCTCGCGGGCTTGGCAGCGAAGGCCATCAGCGGTCGTGAGTTGAAGCCGCGCTATGCGCATTACGGCGCGTTCCTGGATGCTGACGAAAGCGTATTGGACGAAGGCCTGGCAATTTATTTCCCGGGCCCAAATTCCTTCACCGGCGAAGACGTCCTCGAGTTGCAGGGCCATGGCGGCCCCGTCGTGTTGGATATGTTGTTGCAGCGCTGCCTGCAATTGGGCTGCCGATTGGCCCGCCCAGGAGAATTCAGCGAACGCGCGTTTTTGAACGACAAGCTCGACCTGGCTCAGGCCGAAGCGATCGCTGACTTAATCGAAGCCAGTTCTGCACAAGCGGCGCGCAATGCATTGCGCTCGCTGCAGGGAGCGTTTTCCCTGCGTGTGCATCACTTGACCGAGCAATTGATCAGCCTGCGTATCTACGTCGAGGCGGCGATTGATTTTCCCGAGGAAGAAATTGACTTTCTTGCCGATGGCCACGTATTGGCGATGCTGGATAAGGTTCGCGACGAGTTATCCACAGTGCTGCGCGAAGCCGGGCAGGGCGCTTTGTTGCGTGATGGAATGACGGTAGTGATCGCTGGACGGCCCAATGCGGGCAAATCCAGCCTGCTCAACGCACTGGCGGGACGTGAAGCAGCCATCGTCACTGAGATCGCCGGCACGACCCGGGATATCCTGCGCGAACATATCCACATCGACGGCATGCCACTGCACGTGGTTGACACTGCGGGTTTGCGCGATACCGAGGACCAGGTCGAAAAGATCGGTGTGGAACGCGCCCTTAAGGCCATCAGCGAAGCGGATCGGGTGTTGCTGGTGGTGGATGCGACGGCGCCCGAAGCTGTGGACCCTTTCGCCCTATGGCCGGAATTCCTCGAGCAACGCCCAGACCCAGCCAAGGTCACGTTGATTCGCAACAAAGCCGATTTGACGGGTGAAGCCATAGCGATGGAAACCAGCGCGGATGGCCATGTCACTATCAGCCTCAGCGCAAAGTCAGCAGGTGATGGCTTGGAATTGCTGCGTGATCACCTCAAGGCCTGCATGGGCTACGAGCAGACCTCGGAAAGCAGCTTCAGTGCGCGCCGCAGGCACCTGGAGGCGTTGCGCCACGCGAGCGCAGCCTTGGAACACGGTCGGGCACAATTAACCCTGGCGGGCGCAGGGGAGTTGCTGGCTGAGGATTTACGTCAGGCGCAGCAGCTGTTGGGGCAAATCACCGGCGCATTCAGTTCCGATGATTTGTTGGGCCGGATCTTCTCCAGTTTCTGCATCGGTAAATAACCGAGTTATCCACAACCCTACCAAGTGTAAGACACCGTACCGAGCAAGGTACGGCTGTCCCCCCAATAGCAACGCCCTGCATCGTTGCAACCAGACACATATTCCTTGTCGAACAGGTTCTTGGCGTTTAAATCGACTGACCAGTTTTTGTCGATTTGATAGCCAACTGCAGCGTCTACGAGCGTCACGCTGCCGGCATCCAGTTTTCCGTAAAGGCTGGGTGCCGTGTAGGAAAACGTACTGTCGAAGTAGCGCACACCACCCCCCAGGGACAGACCTTTGAGTTGATTGTCGAGGAATCGATACTTGCCCCAAATCGACGCTTGGTTACGTGGCACGCCAGTCATCTGGCGCCCCTCAACCAGAGAGGTGGCCGAATCCTTGGTAATCCGCGCGTCAGTGTAAGTGTAGGCAGCAGTCACATTCAGGTTAGGCGTGATGGCGCTGTTCACTTCAACTTCCACGCCCTTGGCCTGGCTTTCGCCGACTTGGCGATAGCTGTTGGTGGTGGCATCGAGGTAAGTGTCGTCCTGCTTGCGCAAGTCATACACCGAAACCGTCATCGCCGTATCCCATCCGATCGGCTCGTATTTCACGCCCACTTCGTATTGGCTGCTGGTGATCGGTTTTAACGGTGAACCCGCGTTGGAAATCTGCTGCACCGGGACGAACGCAGTGGAGTAGCTGACATAGGGCGTCAGCCCATTGTCGAACTGGTACATCACCCCACCCTGGTAGGTGAACTTGCGGTCCTCGGAGCCTGTGTTGCTTGCCTTGTTCACCTTGTCGCGAAAATCGCTGTCGACCCAGTCCTGACGGCCGCCGAGCAAGAATAACCAGTGGTCATACTTGCTCTGGATCTGTGCATAAACCCCTTTCATCTGTTGTTCGAGCAAGGTGTTTTGCACAGCCACAGGGGTCAGCGGGTCTCGCAGGTACACCGGGTTATACACATTGATGGTCCCGGCAAAGCCCGCGTCCCAGTCCTGGTTGAACGAGGTGCGGTCATAGCTCGCGCCGAACAGCACGGTATTTTCCAGCCCGCCGACCTGGAATTTGCCTTCCAGTTGGTTATCCAGGGAGTAGACCATCGACTTGTTGTAGCGGTCGTAGGCGGTCATGTTCAGTTGAGTGCCGAAGCCACGGTTATTCAACGCACCAGGCCAGGTTTCATGACGGTTTATGCGCGACTGCATATAACGCGAATTCTGGCGGAACTGCCAATCGTTGTTGAAGCTGTGGCTGAATTCGTAGCCAGTACTCCAGGATTCGCGTTCAAAGGTGTTCCAGTCCGTGTTACCGAGCATGGTGTGCTTGGACAGCTTGCCATTGGGGTTTGTAAGCAAGGTACCTGCGGCTGGTAGGCCAAGTTCGAGGTTGGTGTGGTCCTTCTGGTAATTCGCCAACAGGGTGAGGGTGTTGTAGTCGTCGAAATTAAGGGTCAGTGAAGGCGCAATGTAGAGTCGATCGTCCGGGACGTGATCGGTCTGTGTATCGGACTTGCGGCCAAGCATCACCACCCGTCCAAGAATGTTGTCGCTGTCATTGAGAAGGCCAGAGATATCCACACCCACTTGGCGTCGGTTATTTGAGCCGTAACCCAGTTGCACCTCACCTTGCGGCGTGGCGGTCGGGTGTTTACTGACCAGGTTCACCAAGCCACCTGGTGCGTTTTCACCGTAGAGCAGAGAAGAAGGGCCGCGGAATACTTCGACTCGTTCTAGGCCGTAAGGCTCGCTAGTGGTGTCGTACCGGTTGCCTTGTACGCGTAGGCCGTCTCGCAGTAGGCCATAGCCGTAATCCGTGGCGTTGAAACCGCGGATGAAGAACAGGTCACCTGCCAAGCCATCGCCGGCCGCAAAAGGGGGGGCGAAGATGCCAGGCACATAGCCCAATACTTCAGTCAGCGTCTGCGACTTCTGGTCCTTGATGCGTTGGCCGGTGACAACCGAAACCGAACGCGGTGTTTCTGACAAAGGCGTGCTGGTCTTGGTGCCGATACGACTGTTTTGCGCCTTGTAGCCCACGTCACCGGCGTTCTCCTGATTGAAACCAGCCTGTTGATAAGTGCTTACCGTGGTGGGCGCCAGTGTGAGTTCACCAGCAGGTATGGCCTGCAGAACATAACTGCCTGGCGCCTGGACTACCGCCTGCAATCCTGAGTTTTGCAGCAGCAGCGCAAAGCCTTGATCCACCGAATAGTCACCTTCCAACCCCGGCGTGTTCAAACGTATGGTTTGCTGGGGCGAAAAAGACAGAATCACATTCGCCCTGGCTGCAAATTGGCTCAAGGCATTATCCAGCGGGCCTGCCGCAATAGCGTAGTGTTGCACCGCGCTGGCGGCCATGGCGCCGGTTGATAGCAAAACACCGGCCGTGGCTGCAGTACTCAGCAGTAGGCTGCCGGTCAAACTGTGGTAGGAGAGCCGCTGGCGAAACTTGGTAGGGAGGCGCATAGGTGGGTTAGCCCTGAAGGTTGCGTCGTGATTACCTGAAGGGCCGCGCCAGGCAAAAAAAAGATAACCCCCTTACGGATAATTTTTCCCGTCAGCCGATTCGCTTCACCGAAACCCAATAGCGAGTGAAATACTTCACTTTGATCGGCAAGGTCGCTTGCAGATTGGCCAGTACCGCTTCCGTTGAATCCAGGCGAAAAGTACCGGAAACGCGCAGACGTGCCGAAGCCAGGTCGCATTGCAATACGCCGGGTCGATAACGCGCGAGCTCGTCGAGTACATCCCCGAGCCGAGCATCCAATACGATCAACTGGCCATCCACCCAGGCAGCCTGGGAGCCGCGATACGCACTGTTTGGCCCTACGTTTTGGCGATCAAAGTCAGCGCTTTCACCTGCTCCGAGCAATCGGCCGTGATTGGGCTGGTCACCTGGCGACACGCTCACGCGATCCTCTAGAACTCCGACACGTGTGGTGTCCGACAGCTGGCGCACGGTAAATCGGGTACCTAATGCCTGGACTCGCCCTTGGCGGGTTTCGACATAAAAGGGCGTGTGCCCGCCGAATTTTCCCGTGTGGATAAGTACTTCACCTTCGCGCAGGCGGATCAAACGCTGACGCCCGTCGAACACCACATCAATCGCCGTGCCGGTGTTGAGATCAAGCCGCGTGCCATCGGCCAATTCGATACGCCGGCGTTCACCCACGGAGGTCCTGTAGTCGGCCAATACATCGCCCAGAGACGTGTGTGGCTGAACATTCCAGCCCAAGTACCCGGTACCGCCCAACACCAACATCCACTTCAGTACCTGGCGACGTTGCTGCGTGGTCGACAATGCACGGCGGGTTAAATCCTGGGGCAGGGCGCCAAGACTGCGCTGTAACTGTTCTATCTGGTTCCAGGCCGCCTGATGGGCCGGATCATCGTTAAGCCATTGCTGCCAGGCCTGGCGTTCTGCGGGTGTAGCCGGTTGGGATTGAAATTGCACATACCAACTGGCTGCGGACTCGAAGGTCTTGCGATCGGGAATAGCCATTACAAGCTGGCCATGATCAGCGAACACTCAGTCAATGCCCGGATCATGTGCTTCTTCACTGTCGTCAGTGACACCTGCAGTTGATTGGCGATCTGTTGATAAGTCAGCCCCTCGATCTGCGACAACATGAAAATCCGCCGCGCCCGCTCGCCGAGTCTGGACAGGGCTTTATCCACAGCCACCAGCGTCTCGATGATGATGGCCTTGTCTTCTTCACTGATGGCGGTGGCTTCAGGCCGTTCAGCCAGTGTTTGTCTGTAGGCCTGTTCGATGGCGTGCCGGCGATAACGATCAATCACTAGGCCCCTGGCGATGGTCGCCAGATAGTCCCGTGGTTCAACGATCTGCGACGCATGCCGTCCGCCTAGTATCCGCACGAACGTATCGTGCGCCACATCGGCGGCATCGCACGCGTTATGCAACTTCCCTTTGAGCCACCCGTGCAACCAGGAATGGTGCTGCTCATAGATGTGCTGGACTGCAACCGTGTGTGAAGAAGGGGACATAGGGCATGACGAAGTAGGTTAATGATAATCGCTATTATTAACTGCTCTGCGGTGTTCTCACAATAGATCTCTACTTTCTGCGCTTACCAACGAATTTGAGGATTGGGTTGGCCTCCGTATGGGCGAAATTCAAACTGTTGCTCCGATTTCTGTGGATTAAGCCCTGTGAATAACCGCCCTTGTGCCCAGTTGATAACCAGGCCTGAAACCTGAGTAAAAACTTGCCTGTGGATAACCACCTGTTTAATCCACAGGCTTAAGCCGCTTATCCAAGGGCCTCACTGGCACATGACCACAGACTTTTGAATCTCTGTACACACTGTAAATAAAGGCTTATAGAGATCTATCCACAGAAAAGGTGCTCAGTAGAAATAAACATAAAAACAAAGATTTAATAAATCTCTCTCTTTTAATTTCTATTGTCTGTGATTCATCCACAGCTGGTTAAATTTTGTGCAAAGGGTTCTTTAGCAAGGGCTAAGTCCCTATACTTGCCGGCATTGCTCCAATCTCTTTCAACAGACAATTCCTGATTACCTACATAAGCAGGCACGAGGTGCGTGGTGGATTTCCCTTCCCGTTTTGAAGTGATCGTCATCGGCGGCGGTCATGCCGGTACCGAGGCAGCACTGGCGTCAGCACGCATGGGTGTCAAAACCCTGTTGTTGACGCATAACGTGGAAACCCTCGGCGCCATGAGCTGTAACCCCGCCATTGGTGGGATCGGTAAAAGCCATCTGGTCAAGGAAATCGACGCCCTTGGGGGCGTGATGGCCATGGCTACTGACAAAGGTGGCATTCAATTTCGCGTGCTCAACAGCCGCAAAGGCCCGGCCGTACGCGCTACCCGGGCTCAAGCCGACCGCATCCTGTACAAGGCGGCGGTACGCGAAACCCTGGAAAACCAGCCGAACCTGTGGATATTTCAGCAGGCAGCGGATGACCTGATCGTCGATCAAGACCAGGTACGCGGTGTTGTCACGCAGATGGGCCTGCGTTTTCACGCAGAATCCGTGGTGTTGACCACCGGTACGTTCCTCGGCGGACTTATCCACATCGGTATGCAGAACTATTCCGGCGGTCGTGCGGGTGACCCACCCTCGATCGCACTGGCTAAACGCCTGCGTGAATTGCCGCTGCGCGTCGGCCGTTTGAAAACCGGGACACCGCCGCGTATCGACGGGCGTTCGGTGGATTTCTCGGTGATGACCGAGCAAGCCGGCGATACACCGATCCCTGTCATGTCGTTCATGGGCTCTAAAGAACAGCACCCCAAACAGGTCAGCTGCTGGATCACCCACACCAATGCGCGCACCCACGAAATCATCGCGGCGAACCTCGACCGTTCGCCGATGTATTCCGGGGTGATCGAAGGCATCGGCCCGCGTTATTGCCCGTCTATTGAAGACAAGATCCACCGCTTTGCCGACAAGGAAAGCCACCAGGTCTTCATCGAGCCCGAAGGCTTGACCACTCACGAGCTTTACCCGAACGGGATTTCCACCTCACTGCCATTCGACGTACAGATCCAGATAGTGCAGTCGATTCGCGGTATGGAAAACGCACACATCGTGCGTCCGGGCTACGCCATCGAGTACGACTACTTCGACCCGCGTGACCTGAAGTACAGCCTGGAAACCAAAGTCATCGGCGGTTTGTTTTTCGCCGGGCAAATCAACGGCACCACCGGTTACGAAGAAGCCGGCGCCCAAGGTTTGCTGGCCGGGACAAACGCGGCACTGCGCGCGCAAGGCAAAGACAGCTGGTGCCCGCGCCGCGATGAGGCGTACATCGGCGTATTGGTCGACGACCTGATTACCCTGGGTACCCAGGAACCGTACCGAATGTTCACTTCCCGGGCGGAATACCGATTGATCCTGCGCGAAGACAACGCCGACCTGCGCCTGACCGAAAAAGGCCGTGAGCTGGGCCTGGTCGATGATGCACGCTGGGAGTCTTTCTGCAAAAAACGCGAAAGCATTACGCTTGAAGAGCAGCGCTTGAAAAGCACTTGGGTTCGCCCGGGCACCGAGCAGGGCGACGCGATCGCCGAAAAATTCGGCACGCCGCTGACCCACGAATACAACTTGCTGAACCTGCTATCGCGCCCGGAAATCGACTACGCAGGCTTGGTCGAAGTGACTGGCCAAGGCGCGCAAGACCCGCAGGTTGCCGAGCAGGTCGAAATCAAGACCAAATACGCCGGTTACATTGACCGCCAGCAGGACGAGATCGCTCGGCTGCGCGCCAGTGAAAACACCAAGCTACCTGTGGATATCGACTACACCGGGATTTCCGGGCTGTCGAAAGAAATTCAAAGCAAGCTGGGGATAACTCGGCCAGAAACCTTGGGGCAGGCGTCACGTATCCCCGGTGTCACCCCGGCAGCCATTTCGCTGTTGATGATTCATTTGAAAAAACGCGGCGCGGGCCGTCAGTTGGAGCAAAGCGCTTGAGTTCGTCTGTTACCTCGCAACACGCCGAAGAGTTATCCACAGGTGCGCTCCAGTTGAGCATCGACCTGACCCCGGCCCAGCACGAATTGCTGCTGGGCTACCTGGCCCTGTTGATCAAGTGGAACAAGGCTTACAACCTGACTGCCGTGCGTGATCCTGATGAAATGGTTTCGCGTCACTTGCTCGATAGCTTGAGCGTGATGCCATTCATCGAAAACGGTCGCTGGTTGGACGTGGGCAGTGGCGGCGGCATGCCTGGCATCCCGCTAGCCATCCTGTTTCCAGAGTCGCAAGTGACCTGCCTTGACAGCAACGGCAAGAAAACCCGCTTCCTGACCCAGGTCAAACTTGAACTCAAACTGGACAACCTGCAGGTTATCCACAGCCGCGTCGAAGACTTCACGCCTGAGCAGCCCTTCAACGGAATTGTTTCCAGGGCGTTCAGCAGCATGGAGAACTTCAGTAACTGGACCCGCCACCTTGGCGACCGTGACACGCGCTGGTTGGCAATGAAGGGCGTTCATCCCAGCGACGAGCTGTTAGCATTGCCGGCAGACTTCCACCTCGATGGCGAACACGCCTTGGCCGTACCCGGTTGCCAAGGCCAACGCCATCTGCTGATACTGCGCCGCACGGCATGATTGGGAACACAAGCAAGAATGGCTAAGGTATTCGCGATAGCGAACCAGAAAGGTGGCGTGGGTAAAACCACCACCTGTATCAACCTCGCAGCATCCCTGGTCGCAACCAAGCGCCGGGTGCTGTTGATCGATCTCGATCCACAGGGCAACGCCACAATGGGTAGCGGTGTGGATAAACACGGCCTGGAGAACTCAGTCTACGACTTGCTGATTGGCGAGTGCGACCTGGGCCAGGCCATGCACTACTCCGAACACGGCGGTTATCAACTGCTGCCGGCGAACCGCGATTTGACCGCGGCGGAAGTGGTGCTGCTTGAAATGCAGATGAAAGAAAGCCGTCTGCGCAGCGCCTTGGCGCCGATCCGCGATAACTACGACTACATTTTGATTGACTGCCCACCGTCGCTTTCGATGCTCACGCTCAACGCGTTGGTGGCCGCCGATGGGGTGATTATCCCCATGCAGTGCGAATACTTCGCACTGGAAGGTTTGAGCGACCTTGTGGATAACATCAAGCGTATCGCCGAGTTGCTCAACCCGAACCTGCAGATCGAAGGCTTGCTGCGCACGATGTACGATCCGCGCCTGAGCCTCATGAACGATGTGTCCGCGCAGCTCAAGGAACACTTCGGCGAGCAGTTGTACGACACCGTGATTCCACGCAACATCCGCCTGGCCGAAGCGCCAAGCTATGGCATGCCCGCGTTGGCCTATGACAAAACGTCGCGCGGTGCCATTGCTTACCTGGCACTGGCCGGCGAGATGGTTCGTCGCCAACGCCGCAACTCACGCACAGCTGCAGCCCAGCCAACTTAAGGAATCCCCATGGCCGTCAAGAAACGAGGTCTCGGACGTGGACTGGATGCACTGCTGAGTGGTCCGACCGTCACATCGCTTGAAGAACAAGCGGTGCAGGCCGACGAGCGCGAGCTGCAACACCTGCCCCTGGACCTGATCCAGCGCGGCAAATACCAGCCACGCCGGGACATGGACCCCCAGGCGCTAGAGGAGTTGGCTAATTCGATCAAATCCCAGGGCGTGATGCAGCCAATCGTGGTGCGCCCGATTGGTGACGGCCGTTTTGAAATCATCGCCGGTGAACGCCGCTGGCGCGCGAGCCAGCAGGCAGGCAAGGAAACCATCCCGGCGATGGTGCGCGATGTGCCGGATGAAACCGCTATCGCCATGGCGTTGATCGAGAACATCCAGCGTGAAGACCTCAACCCGATCGAAGAAGCGATCGCTTTGCAGCGTCTGCAGCAGGAATTCCAGTTGACCCAGCAACAAGTCGCGGACGCGGTGGGTAAGTCCCGCGTGACCGTGTCCAACTTGCTGCGCCTGATCGCATTGCCGGAAGTCATCAAGACCATGTTGTCCCATGGCGACCTTGAGATGGGCCACGCGCGTGCCTTGCTCGGTTTGCCGGAAAATCAACAGGTTGAGGGGGCGCGACACGTTGTCGCACGCGGGCTCACCGTTCGTCAGACCGAGGCGCTGGTTCGACAGTGGCTCAGCGGCAAACCTGCACCGGTCGAAACGGCCAAACCTGATCCGGATATCGCGCGTCTTGAGCAGCGCCTGGCCGAGCGGCTAGGCTCTTCGGTGCAAATTCGTCACGGCAAGAAGGGCAAAGGGCAACTGGTTATCGGGTATAACTCGCTGGATGAGCTTCAGGGTGTTCTTGCTCACATCCGCTGAAACATTTGCTCATGTAGCGCGCGATCGGAAATCACTACCCGGCAGTTGAATAGGGGCTGAACCGCCCCTATACTCTGCGCGCATTTTGTCGGCACAAATTATGCCAAGTTATTGATTTCCGGCAGCCGACCATTGAGGAGCAAAAGTGATGGAAACCCGCACGCCAAACACGTTGCCGTTCCATCGCTTGGCCGTTTTTCCGGTTTTATTGGCTCAATTTGTGATTTTACTGATCGCCGCTTTGGCGCTTTGGTACGGGCATGGAGTCGTAGCCGGATATTCAGGACTCTGCGGAGGCCTGATAGCCTTGCTGCCCAATATGTATTTTGCTCACAGGGCCTTTCGGTTTTCCGGCGCCCGAGCAGCCCAGGCTATCGTCCGGTCTTTTTATGCTGGCGAGGCGGGGAAACTGATTTTGACGGCAGTGCTGTTTGCACTGACCTTTGCAGGTGTGAAGCCATTGGCGCCGCTGGCTGTATTCGGCGTCTTCGTGTTGACCCAACTGGTCAGCTGGTTCGCTCCCCTGCTAATGAAAACAAGACTTTCGAAACCTTAGGGCGTTTGAGGCAACCATGGCAGAAACAACCGCTTCGGGCTATATCCAGCACCACTTGCAGAACCTGACCTTCGGTCAGCTTCCTAATGGCGGCTGGGGCTTTGCCCACTCCGCAGCAGAAGCCAAAGAAATGGGTTTCTGGGCTTTCCACCTGGATACTCTGGGCTGGTCGGTCGCATTGGGTCTGATCTTCGTTCTGATTTTCCGCATGGCGGCAAAGAAGGCAACTTCCGGTCAGCCAGGTGCTTTGCAGAACTTCGTTGAAGTATTGGTCGAATTCGTCGATGGCAGCGTGAAAGACAGCTTCCATGGTCGTAGCCCGGTGATTGCACCGTTGGCACTGACCATCTTCGTCTGGGTGTTCCTGATGAACGCCGTCGACCTGATCCCGGTTGACTGGATTCCTCAGTTGGCCATCCTGATCTCGGGCGATCCGCACATCCCATTTCGCGCGGTATCGACCACTGACCCGAACGCTACCCTGGGCATGGCCCTGTCGGTGTTCGCGCTGATCATTTTCTACAGCATCAAGATCAAGGGCATCGGCGGCTTCATCGGCGAACTGACCCTGCACCCGTTCGGCAGCAAGAACATCTTTGTTCAAGCCCTGCTGATCCCGGTGAACTTCCTGCTGGAATTCGTGACCCTGATCGCCAAGCCGATTTCCCTGGCTCTGCGACTGTTCGGCAACATGTATGCCGGCGAGTTGGTGTTCATTCTGATCGCTGTGATGTTCGGCAGCGGCCTGCTCTGGCTTAGCGGCCTGGGCATCGTTCTGCAGTGGGCGTGGGCTGTGTTCCACATCCTGATCATCACCCTGCAGGCCTTCATCTTCATGATGCTGACCATCGTCTACCTATCGATGGCGCACGAAGAGAACCATTAAGGCCAGTCTCGACTAGTCTGATGTCCTTCCCGGTGAAACGGGAAGGTGGCCCACCAGGGCTATGAAACGATTTGTTTTACCGCTTTAAAATCTAAAAAACCTAAACCATACGACGTAAAAGTCGGGAGGAAAGATGGAAACTGTAGTTGGTCTAACCGCTATCGCTGTTGCACTGTTGATCGGCCTGGGCGCCCTGGGTACTGCCATTGGTTTCGGCCTGCTGGGCGGCAAATTCCTGGAAGGCGCCGCGCGTCAACCAGAAATGGTTCCAATGCTGCAAGTTAAAATGTTCATCGTCGCCGGCCTGCTCGACGCCGTGACCATGATCGGTGTTGGTATCGCTCTGTTCTTCACCTTCGCGAACCCTTTCGTTGGTCAACTCGCCGGTTAATCACTCGTTTTTCGAGTGATTGGTGTGTTGTGCAACGAATGAGCGAGGTATTGGCGTGAACATTAATGCAACCATTATTGGTCAGTCCTTAGCGTTCTTGATTTTTGTCGTTTTCTGCATGAAGTTCGTATGGCCTCCGGTCATCGCAGCTCTGCACGAACGTCAGAAGAAGATCGCGGATGGACTGGACGCTGCAGCCCGAGCAGCTCGCGACCTGGAGTTGGCCCAAGATAAAGCGGGTCAGCAACTGCGCGAAGCGAAAGCCCAAGCAGCCGAGATCATTGAGCAAGCCAAGAAACGCGGTAACCAGATTGTTGAAGAGGCTGTTGAAAAAGCCCGTATCGACGCTGACCGTGTGAAGGTTCAGGCTCAGGCCGAGATCGAGCAGGAACTGAACGGTGTCAAAGATGCGCTGCGTGCCCAACTGGGTGCTCTGGCCGTCGGCGGTGCTGAGAAGATCCTGGGCGCCACAATCGATCAAAACGCGCACGCGGAGCTGGTTAACAAACTGGCTGCTGAAATTTAAGCGAGGGCGATCATGGCAGAATTGACCACGTTGGCCCGACCTTACGCTAAGGCAGCCTTCGAGCACGCCCAGGCCCACCAGCAGCTGGCCTCTTGGTCAGCCATGCTCGGCCTGGCTGCAGCAGTGTCGCAAGACGACACAATGCAGCGCGTGCTCAAGGCCCCGCGACTGACGAGCGCAGACAAGGCCGCCACGTTTATTGACGTGTGCGGCGACAAGTTTGATGTGAAAGTGCAGAACTTCTTGCACGTCGTTGCCGAAAACGACCGTCTCCTGCTTTTGCCGGAGATTGCCGCTCTGTTCGACCTGTACAAGGCCGAGCAAGAGAAGTCGGTAGACGTTGAAGTGACCAGTGCTTTCGCATTGAACCAAGAACAGCAAGACAAACTCGCCAAGGTTCTCAGTGCACGACTCGACCGGGAAGTGCGCCTGCAAGTTGCGGAGGATGCCACCCTGATTGGTGGTGTCATCATTCGCGCCGGCGACCTGGTTATCGATGGTTCGATTCGCGGCAAACTCGCGAATCTTGCCGAAGCATTGAAATCTTGAGTTTGAAGGGGCAGCAGAGCAATGCAGCAACTCAATCCTTCCGAAATAAGTGAAATTATCAAGGGCCGCATCGACAAGCTCGATGTGACCTCCCAAGCCCGTAACGAAGGCACTGTCGTCAGCGTATCTGACGGCATCGTGCGGATTCACGGTCTGGCCGACGTAATGTACGGCGAGATGATCGAGTTTCCGGGCGGCGTCTACGGTATGGCCCTCAACCTGGAGCAAGACTCCGTAGGTGCCGTTGTATTGGGCGCGTACACCAGTCTGGCTGAAGGCATGAGCGCCAAGTGCACAGGCCGCATCCTGGAAGTTCCGGTGGGTAAGGAACTGCTGGGTCGCGTAGTCGACGCACTGGGTAACCCTGTTGACGGTAAAGGTCCACTGGGCAACACCGAGACCGACGCGGTCGAGAAAGTTGCTCCAGGCGTGATCTGGCGTAAGTCGGTAGACCAGCCTGTACAGACTGGCTACAAGGCTGTCGATGCCATGATCCCAGTCGGCCGTGGCCAGCGTGAGCTGATCATCGGTGACCGTCAGATCGGTAAAACCGCTCTGGCCATCGACGCGATCATCAACCAGAAAGACAGCGGCATTTTCTGCGTCTACGTAGCGATCGGTCAGAAGCAATCGACCATCGCCAACGTGGTTCGCAAGCTGGAAGAAAACGGCGCCCTGGCCAACACGATCATCGTGGCTGCCAGTGCTTCGGAATCTCCTGCGCTGCAATTCCTGGCACCGTACTCCGGTTGCACCATGGGTGAATTCTTCCGCGACCGCGGTGAAGACGCGCTGATCGTTTATGACGATCTGTCCAAGCAAGCAGTGGCTTACCGCCAGATTTCCCTGCTGCTGCGCCGTCCACCAGGCCGTGAAGCTTACCCAGGCGACGTGTTCTATCTCCACTCCCGTCTGCTGGAGCGTGCATCCCGCGTTTCGGAAGAATACGTAGAGAAGTTCACCAACGGCGCAGTGACCGGCAAAACCGGTTCCCTGACCGCACTGCCGATCATCGAAACCCAGGCTGGCGACGTTTCCGCGTTCGTTCCGACCAACGTGATTTCCATCACCGACGGTCAGATCTTCCTGGAATCGGCCATGTTCAACTCCGGGATCCGTCCTGCTGTGAACGCCGGTGTTTCGGTATCCCGTGTGGGTGGTGCCGCTCAGACCAAGATCATCAAGAAGCTCTCCGGTGGTATCCGTACCGCTCTGGCTCAGTACCGTGAACTGGCGGCATTCGCCCAGTTCGCTTCTGACCTGGACGAAGCGACCCGTAAGCAACTTGAGCATGGTCAGCGCGTTACCGAGCTGATGAAGCAGAAGCAATACGCCCCAATGTCGATCGCTGACATGGCGTTGTCGCTGTATGCCGCTGAGCGTGGGTTCCTGACCGACGTTGAAATCGCCAAGGTTGGCAGCTTTGAACAAGCGCTGATTGCTTACTTCAACCGCGATCACGCCGAATTGATGGCGAAGATCAACGTGAAGGGTGACTTCAATGACGATATCGACGCTGGCATGAAAGCCGGTATCGAGAAGTTCAAGGCCACCCAAACCTGGTAAGCCGCAGCGGGAGCCGCAAGGCTCCCGCTTGCTAACCTGATAGGTGTTACATGGCAGGCGCAAAAGAGATTCGCAGTAAGATTGCGAGCATCAAAAGCACGCAAAAGATTACCAGCGCCATGGAAAAAGTGGCGGTCAGCAAAATGCGCAAGGCACAAATGCGTATGGCTGCTAGCCGTCCTTATGCGGAGCGTATCCGCCAGGTAATTGGGCATTTGGCCAACGCCAACCCGGAATACCGCCACCCATTCATGATCGAGCGTGAAGTCAAGCGCGTCGGTTATGTGGTTGTGAGCAGTGACCGTGGTTTGTGCGGTGGTCTGAATACCAACCTGTTCAAGGCCCTGGTCAAGGACATGGCGGTAAACCGCGAAAACGGCGTCGAGATCGATCTGTGTGTTGTTGGTAGCAAGGGTGCGGCCTTTTTCCGCAACTTCGGCGGTAACGTCGTTGCAGCTATCAGCCACCTGGGTGAAGAGCCGTCGATCAATGATTTGATCGGCAGTGTGAAGGTGATGCTGGATGCATACCTGGAAGGCCGGATTGACCGCCTCTCCGTGGTATCCAACAAGTTCATCAACACCATGACCCAGCAGCCAACCGTGGAGCAATTGATTCCACTGGTGGCGACTCCGGATCAGGAACTCAAGCACCACTGGGACTACCTCTACGAACCAGACGCCAAAGAGCTGCTTGACGGCTTGATGGTGCGCTACGTGGAGTCGCAGGTGTACCAGGCGGTGGTCGAGAACAACGCAGCTGAACAAGCAGCGCGGATGATCGCGATGAAAAACGCTACCGATAACGCCGGTGATCTGATCAGCGATTTGCAGCTGATCTACAACAAGGCGCGTCAGGCTGCGATCACCCAAGAGATCTCGGAAATCGTCGGCGGCGCTGCCGCGGTTTAACGGTTCAAATATTCAGAGGATCCAGCTATGAGTAGCGGACGTATCGTTCAAATCATCGGCGCCGTTATCGACGTGGAATTTCCACGCGACAGCGTACCGAGCATCTACAACGCGCTGAAAGTACAAGGCGCGGAAACTACTCTGGAAGTTCAGCAGCAGCTGGGCGACGGCGTAGTTCGTACCATTGCGATGGGTTCCACCGAAGGCTTGAAGCGCGGTCTGGACGTAATCGACTCTGGCGCAGCCATCTCCGTACCGGTCGGTAAAGCGACCCTGGGCCGGATCATGGACGTACTGGGCAACCCGATTGACGAAGCTGGCCCGATCGACACCGAAGAGCGTTGGGGCATTCACCGTCCAGCACCTTCGTTCGCCGAACAAGCTGGCGGCAACGACCTGCTGGAAACCGGCATCAAGGTTATCGACCTGGTTTGCCCGTTCGCCAAAGGCGGTAAAGTCGGTCTGTTCGGTGGTGCCGGTGTAGGCAAGACCGTAAACATGATGGAACTGATCCGTAACATCGCCATCGAGCACAGCGGTTATTCCGTGTTCGCCGGTGTGGGTGAGCGTACCCGTGAGGGTAACGACTTCTACCACGAGATGAAGGACTCCAACGTTCTGGACAAAGTGGCACTGGTTTACGGTCAGATGAACGAGCCGCCGGGTAACCGTCTGCGCGTAGCACTGACTGGCCTGACCATGGCCGAGAAGTTCCGTGACGAAGGTAACGACGTTCTGCTGTTCGTCGACAACATCTACCGTTACACCTTGGCCGGTACTGAAGTATCCGCACTGCTGGGCCGTATGCCTTCCGCAGTAGGCTACCAGCCGACCCTGGCTGAAGAGATGGGCGTTCTGCAAGAACGTATCACTTCGACCAAGGAAGGTTCGATCACTTCGATCCAAGCGGTATACGTACCTGCGGATGACTTGACCGACCCGTCGCCTGCGACCACCTTCGCCCACTTGGACGCCACCGTCGTTCTGTCCCGTGACATCGCTTCCCTGGGTATCTACCCAGCGGTCGATCCACTCGACTCGACTTCGCGCCAGCTGGACCCGAACGTGATCGGCCAGGAGCACTACGATACCGCTCGCGGCGTTCAGTACGTGCTGCAGCGTTACAAAGAACTGAAGGACATCATTGCGATCCTGGGTATGGACGAGCTGTCGGAAACCGATAAGCAGTTGGTAAACCGTGCTCGTAAGATCCAACGCTTCTTGTCGCAGCCGTTCTTCGTGGCTGAAGTCTTCACCGGTGCTTCGGGTAAATACGTTTCCCTGAAAGACACCATTGCTGGCTTCAAAGGCATCCTCAACGGTGACTACGACCACCTGCCAGAACAAGCGTTCTACATGGTCGGCGGCATCGAAGAAGCGATCGAGAAAGCCAAGAAACTGTAATCCAGGCGCCCGGAAACGGGCGCTCATCAGGTTGAGGCAATCAGATGGCTATGACAGTCCATTGCGATATCGTCAGCGCGGAAGGGGAAATTTTCTCCGGTCTGGTCGAGTTTGTTACAGCGCACGGCGACCTGGGTGATCTTGGTATCGCCATGGGTCATGCCCCGCTGATCACAAGCTTGAAACCAGGTCCGATCACGCTGACCAAGCAAGGCGGGGAACGTGAGGTGTTTTACATCTCCGGTGGTTTCCTCGAGGTTCAGCCGAACATGGTCAAGGTACTTGCCGACACCGTGCAACGTGCTGGCGACCTGGATGAAGCCTCCGCTCAGGAAGCCGTCAAGGCTGCCGAGAAGGCCCTGAACGAAAAGGGTGCCGACTTCGACTACAGCGCTGCTGCTGTACGTCTGGCCGAGGCTGCAGCTCAGCTGCGCACGCTCCAGCAGATCCGCAAGAAGTAAGCGGCCATGCCGTCATGCTTTATGCGCGATTGATTAAAAAGGGTAGCCTCGGCTACCCTTTTTCTTTTTTTGCAAAACACTTCTCTGGTCTGAAGTCGGACCGCCCAGGATTGGTAGCCACTCATGTCTCTTGAAATCGTCATTCTCGCCGCTGGCCAGGGCACCCGTATGCGTTCGGCCTTGCCCAAAGTGCTGCACCCGGTGGCCGGCAATTCCATGCTTGGCCATGTTATCCACAGCGCCCGGCAACTCGACCCGCAACGCATCCACGTGGTGATTGGCCACGGTGCCGATGTGGTCCGTGAACGCCTGGCCGCGGATGACCTGAATTTCGTTTTGCAGGACAAACAACTCGGCACCGGCCATGCCACCGCACAAGCCGTGCCCTTCATCACTGCCGACACCGTGCTGATCCTGTACGGCGACGTACCGTTGATTGAAGTGGAAACCCTGCAACGCCTGCTCAAGCATGTCGTGCCAGGCCAGATGGGTCTGCTGACCGTTGAACTGGATGACCCTACCGGCTACGGGCGCATCGTGCGCAATGCCGACGGTAAGGTCGCGGCTATCGTTGAGCACAAGGATGCCAGCGAAACTCAGCGCGCCATTACCGAAGGCAATACCGGGATTCTGGCGGTCCCTGCCAATAAGCTCGCCGACTGGATGAGCCGTCTGTCGAACAACAACGCCCAGGGCGAGTACTACCTCACCGACGTCATCGAGATGGCCGTGAGCGATGGCCTGCTGGTGGCTACCGAACAGCCCCACGACCCGATGGAAGTGCAGGGCGCCAATGACCGCAAGCAGCTTGCAGAGCTTGAACGTCACTATCAACTGCGCGAAGGCCGCCGCCTGATGGCCCAGGGTGTGACCCTGCGCGACCCGGCGCGCTTTGATGTGCGTGGCGAAGTCACTGTCGGCCGTGACGTGCTGATCGACATCAACGTGATCCTCGAAGGCCGAGTGATCATCGAAGACGAGGTGGTGATTGGCCCGAACTGCGTGATCAAGGACAGCACCCTGCGCAAAGGCGCGGTGGTCAAGGCCAACAGCCATATCGACGGCGCTTTGATGGGCGAGGGCAGCGATGCTGGGCCGTTTGCGCGGTTACGTCCAGGAAGCGTATTGGGAGTTAAAGCCCATGTGGGTAACTTTGTTGAATTGAAAAACGCCAAGTTGGACGACGAAGCCAAAGTCGGACACCTGACCTACTTAGGTGATGCCACCGTAGGTGCGCGAACTAACATCGGTGCCGGCACCATCACCTGCAACTACGATGGCGCCAATAAGCACCAGACCAGCATTGGTGCGGATGTATTTATCGGTTCAAATAATTCGTTGGTCGCTCCGGTTACCCTCGACGATGGCGCCAGCACAGCCGCGGGCTCAACCATCAACCAGGATGTGGATAAGTCCCAACTGGCTGTCGCACGTGCCCGCCAGCGCAACATTGATGGCTGGAAACGCCCAGTCAAAATCAAAAAGACCTGAGTTATCCACACGCTGATCAGCGATAAATATCCAATGTGCGCGGGCTTGCTCGCGAATGCGGTCGTTCAGTCAACATCTCCCGTGACTGACACTCCGCATTCGCAAGCAAGCCCGCTCCCACATTGGTTTTGTGTTGATCTAAAAATTGTGTACGCCCCACTTGACGACGTTTCGCCAATAGGTTTTGATTGCCTTCGTTATCTTTCGAAACGAAACTTACCATCACCATGTCGAAACGAAATACCCCTCAACGGCGCCACAACATCCTGACCTTGCTCAATGAACAGGGCGAAGTCAGCGTGGACGAATTGGCCAAGCGTTTCGAAACGTCGGAAGTGACCATCCGCAAGGACTTGGCTGCCCTCGAAAGCAACGGCCTGCTGCTACGCCGTTACGGTGGCGCAATTACCATGCCCCAGGAACTGGTCGGCGACGCCGCCCAACCCATCTCGATCTACAAGCGCGCCATCGCCCGTGCCGCCGTGATGCGCCTGCGCGAACACGCGCGCATCATCATCGACAGCGGCAGCACCACCGCCGCGATGATCCCCGAACTGGGCCACCAGCCAGGCCTGGTGGTGATGACCAACTCCCTGCACGTGGCCCGCGCCTTGAGCGAGCTGGAGCACGAGCCGGTGCTGTTGATGACCGGC
The DNA here is from genome assembly GCF_963970975.1 of Pseudomonas sp. RA_15y_Pfl1_P11. NCBI lineage: Bacteria > Pseudomonadati > Pseudomonadota > Gammaproteobacteria > Pseudomonadales > Pseudomonadaceae > Pseudomonas > Pseudomonas sp. RA_15y_Pfl1_P11. Next base: position 184,608 of record NZ_CAXAOY010000004.1, on the reverse strand, counting down.
GGCACCTGGGACCCGCATTCGGACTCGTTCCAAGGCCAGGTCGCCGAGCAAGTGCTGCGTTCCTATGATTTTGATCAACTGTTTATCGGCGCCGACGGCATCGATCTGCAGCGCGGTACCACCACCTTCAACGAACTGCTGGGCCTTAGCCGCGTAATGGCCGAGGTCGCCCGTGAAGTGGTGGTGATGGTCGAATCCGACAAGATCGGTCGCAAGATTCCCAACCTGGAACTGCCCTGGAGCAGCGTCCATACCCTTATCACCGATGATCGCCTGCCGCTTGAGGCCCGCGACCAGATCCAAGCCCGCGGCATTACGCTTATATGCGCGGCAATCATCTAGGAGAAACACCATGTGTGGCATCGTAGGCGCAGTCGCTGAACGCAACATCACTCCCATCCTGCTCGAAGGCCTCAAACGCCTGGAATACCGTGGCTACGACAGCGCCGGTGTGGCCGTCTTCTCCAACGCCGGCAAGCTTGAGCGCATGCGTCGCCCGGGCAAGGTCAGTGAACTGGAGCAAGCCCTGGCCGGTGAGCCGTTGGTTGGCCGTCTGGGCATCGCCCACACCCGTTGGGCTACCCACGGTGCGCCGTGCGAACGCAACGCCCACCCACACTTTTCCGGCGACCTGGCGGTGGTGCACAACGGCATCATCGAAAACCATGAAGTGCTGCGTGAGCAACTCAAGGGCCTGGGCTACGTATTCACGTCGGACACCGACACCGAAGTCATCGCCCACCTGCTGAATCACAAGCTCAAAGACCTGGGCGACCTGACGGTCGCCCTCAAAGCCACCGTAAAAGAACTGCACGGCGCATACGGTCTGGCCGTGGTCAGCGCCACCCAGCCCGATCGCGTGGTTGCCGCCCGCAGTGGCAGCCCGTTGGTGATCGGCCTGGGGCTGGGGGAAAACTTCCTCGCCTCCGACCAGTTGGCCCTGCGCCAGGTCACCGACCGCTTCATGTACCTGGAAGAAGGCGATATTGCCGACATCCGCCGTGAAAGCGTGCAGATCTGGGACGTTAACGGTCAGTCTGTCGAGCGTGAAGCTGTGCAATACCGCGACGGCGCCGAAGCCGCCGACAAAGGCGAATACCGCCACTTCATGCTCAAGGAAATCCACGAGCAACCGGCCGTGGTGCAGCGCACCCTGGAGGGTCGTCTGGGCGACAAGCAAGTGTTGGTCAACGCCTTTGGCCCACAAGCCGCCGAGTTGTTCGCCAAAGTGCGCAATGTGCAGATCGTGGCTTGCGGCACCAGCTACCACGCCGGCATGGTTGCCCGTTACTGGCTGGAAGAACTGGCCGGCATCCCATGCCAGGTCGAAGTGGCCAGCGAGTTCCGCTACCGCAAAGTGGTGGTCCAGCCTGACACCCTGTTCTTGACCATCTCGCAGTCGGGAGAAACCGCCGATACCTTGGCCGCCTTGCGTAACGCCAAGGAGCTGGGCTTCCTCGCCAGCCTGGCGATCTGCAACGTCAGCATCAGTTCCCTGGTGCGCGAATCCGACCTGACCCTGCTGACCCAGGCCGGTCGCGAAATCGGCGTGGCCTCCACCAAAGCCTTCACCACCCAGCTGGTCGGCCTGTTGTTGCTCACCCTGTCCCTGGGCCAAGTACGTGGCACCCTCGCCGCAGGTGTTGAAGCCACCCTGGTCGAAGAACTGCGCCGCCTGCCAACCCGCCTGGGTGAGGCCCTGGCCATGGACAGTATCGTGGAAAAAGTCGCCGAGCTGTTCGCCGACAAAAACCACACCCTGTTCCTCGGCCGTGGCGCGCAATACCCGGTGGCAATGGAAGGCTCGCTCAAACTCAAGGAAATCTCGTACATCCACGCCGAAGCCTACCCGGCCGGCGAGCTCAAGCACGGTCCATTGGCCCTGGTGGATGACGACATGCCAGTCGTCACGGTCGCGCCAAACAACGAACTGCTGGAAAAGCTCAAGTCCAACCTGCAGGAAGTACGTGCCCGTGGCGGCCAGTTGGTGGTATTCGCCGACGAGAAAGCAGGCATGACCAATGGTGAAGGCACTCACGTCATCAACATGCCGCACATCAACGACACCCTGTCGCCGATTCTCTACACCATCCCGCTGCAACTGCTGTCTTACTACGTCGCCGTGCTCAAGGGCACTGACGTTGACCAGCCGCGCAACCTGGCGAAGTCGGTGACGGTGGAGTAATACGGCACGCGCCTTGAGCGCCCTTCGAAGCTACGAAATAAAGTCTGTCGGAAATAAATAAAGTCTGTCGCTGGCGCATTCGATCCCCCCGATTGAGTAGCCGGTGACGCTTTTTCCGGGCCACCGTGCTCGGGACGCACTGAGTATCCGTTAAGAGAGTTTTTTAGAAATATTCAAGATATTTCCTACTCTAGGGACGAATACATAGGTCATTCGATGTTGCCGCTGATGCAGAATTGACCCATCTGCCGACTTGGCGTTGCCCCACAAGCATTCAGCCCAAAGTCAGACCTGCTAACGCTTTACAAAGTTGAAGCCTGGGTCAGCGAAATTTCGGCAGCAGGGTCAATTCTGCATCAGCGGCAACACCTTGATCCGATTAGGAGAAAATTCTACTTCTGATGAGTATTTTTTCAGGGGGGATTACCTCTCCATCGAGCGAGATGGCGTGGAGTATTTTCCGCGATATGCCTTCAGCGCGGCCGACTATAGCTGCGTCGAGGCGCTGGAGATGATTATTGTCAGAATTCGATTAAAAGCTGATACCTAAGCCTCGGCTACCTCTACCCTGTTTCGTCCCGCTAACTTGCCTTCGTAGAGCGCGTAATCCGCCCTTGCAATTGCGTTGCTGAGAACCTCATCAGCACGATATTGAGTGACACCAATAGAGAGAGTTACGCTTACTTTTTTGCCATTGCTGTCAATCTCCAATGCCTGGACCGCCTTGCGTATACGTTCTGCGCTATCAGTTGCATTGCTAAAATCCGTATCGGGCAATATGGAGAGAAATTCTTCGCCACCCCAGCGTCCGATAAAGTCTTGCTCTCGCATTGAACATTTGAGTAATAGACTCACTGCCTCGAGTACACGATCACCGGTATCGTGACCGTATAGATCATTGACCTGCTTGAAGTGATCTATATCCATCAACATCAAGGTGAGATTGCGGGGACGTCTATGATGCCGTGCCAAAATTTTCTCGGTCAGAGCAATCATGTGCCGACGGTTGAATAACCCGGTTAATGAGTCCGTCGTTGCCATACGCGCCAGGCTCTTGTGAGCGCGGGTTACCGTGATCACATAGAACAACGCAAGATAGCTGAACATGCAGAAAACTACTGTCAGGTTAAAAACATGCACACCCAACAGGGCATTGGAGGAGATGGGTTGCAGAGGACTTACGAACCACATTAGTACATCTAAGCCTACATAGTAAGCCCAAAGGCAGCCTGCGTATATCCAGGCGCTACGGGCACGCATGCTGACGAACAGGGCCGGAATAAACATTAACAAGAAGTAGTGAAAACCACTTCCCCAGCCGACCAGAACTGTGCCCAGCCCAGCGTGCACAAGCACTTCAATACGTATAAGGAGAACTGCAAACTGATTTCGTCGTTGCTTGAACGCGTGATAGGCATAGACATACATGGCCACGCTGATCACGTTTATCCACGCCAAAATGGGTGAGCCCAGAATGAGGAAAATGAAAAAAAACGCAACGTCTACGCTGCCCGCCAATTGGCAGCAACGCATGGAAAGTTGCCAAAATTCTGGTCGAGCGTCGCGCGTGGGTAGGCTTTCAGAGAGTGTCCCTTGCATCAAACCTGTTACCTCAATATCCGGGTATACGTCGGTTTTTTAGGTTGGCTTTCTCAAGCCAGCAAATGAGACCTAAAAAAGGTTTCGCAGGGCCTTCAGGTTTAAGGTACGAGGCTAAGCATCAGTTGTCTAGTGGCTACTGGCCGCTTTTTAGCGGGAAAGGGGGCCCGGAAAAGACGCGAAGGGTACGTCGTGTGCGGTGCCCACGGCGCGCTGTTCAACCCGCTGATCGTTCTTCTTGGGGGCTCGGGGCCGCTCCGCCAGTCGGGCCTGCACTTTCTCCCAATAGCTTCATGCTTATGATCGCTTCCGTTTAAATCTAGATGGACTCCATGCCACAAACGGCGTTGTAAGGACGTGTGTTCCTCGGACGGCTACCCTTTTCCTGCAGGGTTTTTGGTTCAATTTTGAAATGCGCGCAACCATGGGGTTTCAGAGCATAGTAGGCAGAAGGAAACGTGAATGACAGTTCGATTTGATCTGCTATCGTGGAGGAAACACATTTCATCCCTGCTGAAGCTGAGTGGCTGCTGAGATGCGATGTCAAGGAGTTGGACCTGCCTTATCTGTTCGATAGCCCAAAGGCGCGGGCGTATAAAGGGGCAAATGTGGGGATAAAAAGTTGCTCGACGATCTCAAGCTAGAGCCGTTAACTATTCTAATTGTCGATGATCAGCCTATGAGTGTCCGGATCATCCGAGACACGGTTAGTGGTCTTGGAAAAGTTATATTTGCCACATCGGGGCTGGCGGCTATTGAAATAGTAAAGAGGTCACCGCCTGATGTTGTGCTACTCGACATTGAAATGCCTGGCATGGATGGATTTGCTGTATGTAAAGCTATCAAAAGCGATCCCGCCACAAAAGACGTTGCTATCATCTTCATTACCGCGCACGACCAAGATACTCGACAGATTGAGGCGCTTGGTATGGGCGGCGTTGAATTCCTGAACAAGCCGCTGAATATTCCCATCGCGCGCGCCCGAATCAAAATGCACCTGGTCCTGCGGTTAAAGAACAAGCAGTTGATCGAAGCAAGACGAAGTCTGGAAAACGTAGTTCAAAACCTGCCCGCCTTTATTTCCCAGTGGGATAAAGAACTGCGCAACGTGTTTACTAACGATCCGGGTGGCAAATGGTTTGGTCTGCGCGGCAGCCAAATGGCGGGGCTGCACCTTTGTGATGTATTAGGAGAAACCAATTTTTTTGCCATTGAACGGCATCTTGACGCAGAGCTTAAGGGAGATAATACGTCTTTCGATATCAGTCTAATCCGCCCTGACGGAGACATGTTACACGGTCAAGCTTCCGTGGTTTACCGCGATGTCGAAAATCGTGATGCTGGTTTTCTGCTGCTGATCACTGACGTCACGGACCGCAAACGTGCAGAGACGGCGCTATTTCGTGAAAAGGAGCGTATTCGAATTACCCTTAATTCAATTAGTGATGCCGTCATAGCAACCGATGTAGAGGGGCTGATAAGCTTTTTGAACCCGATCGCTGAAGAGATGACGGGATGGAGGGGCGCAGACGCGCTTGGTCAGGCGATCGAGAAGGTGATGCCACTGCGTGAAGCCTGTACTGGGCTCGAACTGCAAAATCCAATTCGCCTTGCGATACGCGAAAAACGAACTGTTGGTATGAAATTGAGTTCTAGATTGGTCTGTCGTGATGGCAGCACAATAGAGATTGAGGACTCCGCGGCACCCATTTTCGCTTCGGATCAGGAGCTCACAGGCGCAATTACCGTATTTCATGACGTTAGTGAGGCTCGGGCGTTGGCTATCAAGATGGCGCATTTAGCAAATCATGATGCACTGACCAACCTGCCAAATCGGATTTTACTGCGCGACCGTACTGAGCAAGCGATTCGCGACGCCAAGAGCGTAGGCGGAAGGGTCGCCTTCCTCTTTTTTGATTTGGATCACTTTAAAAGCATCAACGATTCAAGCGGTCACTCGACCGGTGATCTACTACTCCAGCAAGTCGCTACCCGGCTTACAAAAAGCATGCGCGGTAATGATACGGTCAGCCGCCAAGGCGGAGACGAATTTATAGTTCTATTACATAACATTCAGAAAGTTGAAGACGTCGCGTCAAAAGCAGAATATTTGCTTGGTTTGCTGTCAGAGCCTTATTGGATAGAAGGTAACCGTTTCGATCTCACGGTGAGCATAGGCATAAGCCTTTTCCCTGATGACAGCGATGATATGGCGACTCTACATCATCAAGCAGATGCGGCCATGTATCGTGCCAAACAGGATGGTCGTAATCGTTTCCAGTTTTTTTGCGCGGAAATCGAAGATACCTTGCGGTCTCGCCACCTGCTGGAAAAGCAAATGCGTGTTGCCTTAGAAAATCAGGAGTTTGAGGTCTATTACCAGCCTAAGGTGAATGCCAAGCACTCGACTATTATCGGAGCGGAGGCCTTAGTTCGCTGGAGGCGGGCTGATGGTCAACTGGTTTCTCCAGCTGAATTCATACCGATGGCGGAAGAAACCGGACTTATAGTGCCTATCGGTCTTTTTGTGCTTCGCCAAGCGTGCCTGGATGGTGTCAGGTGGCATGCAGAGGGCTTTCCCATCCTTATTGCCGTTAACGTCTCCTTGGTGCAGATGGAAGAGGTCAACTTCGTTGACTCAGTAAAGGCCGTGCTCGTAGAGACAGGTATTGCTCCAGAACTTTTGGAGCTTGAGATCACCGAGGGCGTGTTTGCCAGCAATATGATACGCACTCGTGATTCGTTGTTCGATTTAAAGGCACTGGGAGTTTCTATTGCACTTGACGACTTTGGAATCGGTTATTCGAGTCTCGCCTACCTCAAGCGCTTCCCAATCGACGTACTCAAAATTGATCAAAGCTTTGTGCGCGATATGCTGATAGACAGCAGCGATGCTGGGATTGTGGAGGCGGTAATTCAGATGGCGCAAAGTCTCAATCTCAGACTGGTCGCAGAAGGGGTTGAGCAAGAAGTTCAAGCTCAAGCACTGCTTGCTCTCGGCTGCCAGGTAATGCAGGGATATTTATATGCAAGACCGATTCCCTCGCTAGATTTTGAGGCATTACTGTTCCGAGGACTTGGTTAAATGCCCAGAAAACGCGACGACCCGAAGACCAGTTCAGCATAAGTTTTATGCTGTTTGTCATACGTTAAGGATAATGAATGTCCGATTTTATTGACTTAAGTGCGATAACATCAGAGAGGCGTCTGTCCCTCGGGACATTGCCCGCTCTGCTGTTCATTCTCGGCGTGCTTTTCACGGCGGCACTTTGTTTATGGGCTTCACAGCGCAACCAAGCTACTACACATGAGGCAATGGTTGACGCCACTCAGAGGGCTCTTTCAGCCATTCAATCCCAGCTCCGGCTTTATCAGTACGGCCTTCGAGGAGCGCGAGGTGCGGTGCTCACGAAAGGCGAGCAAACAGTCACACGCGAGCAGTTCAAGCGTTACAGCGACAGTCGCGACCTTATCAGCGAGTTTCCCGGTGCGCTTGGTTTTGGGTTTATAAGACGAGTCCCTCGTCCTGAGCAAGCTAGTTTTCTAGAGGCAGCACGTCGCGACGGCATGCCTGATTTTTCGATCAGAGAGCTCTCCCCAAATGAAGGAGAGAGATATGTGATCCAATATATTGAACCGTCCGGACTGAACCGACCAGCGATTGGCCTGGACATCGCTTCGGAGGCCAACCGTAAGACGGCAGCACAAAGCGCTATGCTCAGTGGCAAAGCAACGCTGACCGGTCCAATCACGTTGGTTCAAGCGACCGGGCAGCCCAATCAATCTTTCCTTTTTTTGATGCCGATTTACCGCACAGCTAAAACGCCTGAAACAGAAGCAGCAAAAATAGACCAAGCCTATGGTTGGACCTATGCTGTTCTCAGGATGCAGGACGTGCTGGGCGACAGCGGAGTCAATCTTGCGCACGTAGGTTTAGAGTTGCAGGATCAAACAACACCGGGCCAACCAGTATTGTTTTACTCAACCGTGACGCCAGAAAATCTAGCGCAAGCCATCGACAGCTACTCTGTCACACAAGAGGTCTATGGCCGGAAATGGCAACTCAAACTGAGTATTTATCCAGAGTTCATTTACACACTTCCTTTGATGTCGGTGAATGCGTTGGCCTTGAGTGGCGCATTGACAAGCCTATTCATTGCTGCGTTTACCTTGTTATGGAGCAATACCCAGCGCCGCAAGGAGCTGTTGATAATGGCGAGACTACAACTTGCCAACGTGATAGAGAATTCAGTTGATGGCATTATTGTAAAAACACTCTCGGGTACGGTAGTCGGCTGGAACAAAGGTGCGGAACATCTTTTCGGCTATACGGCACCTGAGGCAACGGGTCAGTTGCTTTGCTCATTGATCGTACCTCTAGATCTTCAAGATGAGGAAATAAACATCTTAGAGCGTATTCGAGGCGGTCATGCAGTTGAGCATTTTCAAACCCTTCGGCAACATAAGGACGGCCATCTGATCCATGTGTCTGTGTCCGTATCCCCAATGTGCGACTCCGTAGGCAACATTATAGGAGCCTGCAAGACCATCCGCGACATCACTATAGAAAAGGCAGCTGAAGCGCAGGTATTGGCAAGTAATCTTTGGCTTGAGGGGGAGGTTCAAAAACGTACTTCTGAGCTGGAGAGCGCACGACGCGCGTTGCGCACCGTTTTGGATGGCGTCCCGTCCATGATTGGCTATTGGGATACGCAACTCATCAACCGCGTTGCCAATCATGCTTATCAGGTCTGGTTTGGGCTCGATCCAGAGACGTTACCGGGACGTTCAATGCAGGCTGTATTGGGTGAACAGCTATTTCACGCCAATCGCGGTTATATAGCGGCTGTGCTGCGTGGAGAACCGCAGAGCTTCGAACGAGCGATCCCTGGACCAGATGGAAAGATCCGACATTCGCTTACCCATTACATCCCGGACACCGTCCAAGGTGAAGTTAAAGGGTTTTTTGTGATAGCACATGACGTGTCCGAGATCACCGAGAGCCGCCTCAAACTGGCACAGGCACTCCGTGAAAACGACCTGTTATTGCAAACTATAAACGAGCAGCTACTTTATTCCTTAACCGATACAAACGGCCTGATTCTGGATGTGAACGAACGCTTCTGTGAAGCTCACGGTTTTGCGCGAGATGGGTTACTGGGCAAGACTCACCAGTTACTTAAGTCGGGCGTTCATCCCGAATCATTCTGGCAATCGATGTGGTCCACGCTCCAAGAGGGCAAAGCGTGGCGTGGCGAAATTTGCAATCGTACGTGCGAGGGCAATCTGTGTTGGTTTGATACCGTTATTGCGCCCCGCATTGAGAGTGACGGCAGCATAAAGAGTTATATTGCCTTGTGCATCGACATCACCCATCGACGCGCTGCCGATGAAGAAGTGTCGAGACTGCATTTGTTGTTGCACACTGTGTTGCAAGCGGCATCAGAAGTATCGATTATCGCAACTGATAGAGCTGGCGTCATTAGCGTATTCAATGTGGGCGCTGAGAATATGCTTGGTTATAAGGCGAGCGAGGTTTTAGGCTTTTTGACGCCCGCCAACTTCCATCTTCAGGATGAGATCTTAGCTCGTGGCCAGGTACTGACCAAAGAGTTTAATCAAGTCATTGAAGGATTCCGCGTTTTTGTGCATATTCCCGAAGTCGCTGGCGCTGAGGTGAGGCAATGGACTTACGTGCGCAAAGATGGTGAGCATCTAACCGTTTCGTTAATCGTTACTCCCATGCGCGATTTACAGGGATGCATCACGGGTTATCTGGGCATCGCCACCGACATTACCCAGCAAGCACTACATCGACGTGAGCTTGCTGCTGCACGTGATCAACTTTTGCTTGCCGCAGAGGCGGCGCAGCTAGGGATATGGAGTTGGATTCCCGCGCAAGATCTGATGGAGTGGAATGACCGTATGTTCAGTCTCTATGCAACGCCTAGAGACTTGAAGGGTGGTGATCAACTCTACAATCATTGGCGATCGCGTATACACCCAGAAGATATAGAGGCGACTGAGACCAGTTTACTTGCTGCAATAGAGGGCCACGGGAAATATGATCCCGTTTTTAGAGCGCTCCGGCCTGACGGTTCTATTCGTTATGTGCAGGCAGGTGCTTACGTTGAGCGCGACCAAGATGGCAAGGCCACTCGTATAACGGGTATTAACCTGGATATTACTGAGCGCAAGGAGGTTGAGGCCGAACTGCGTGGCGCTATAGAGCGCGCAGAACAAGCCAGCCAAGTCAAAGGCCAGTTCGTGGCCAGCATGAGCCACGAAATCCGTACCCCCTTGAATGGGGTGCTGGGCATGCTACAGCTGCTGCGCAACGGTGGGTTGGATAGACGACAAGACGATTATGCAAGGAAAGCCCAGACGGCAGCTGAGTTGCTTCTCAGTCTTCTGAACGACATCCTCGACTTTTCGAAAATGGATGCGGACAGACTAGAGCTTGAGCAGCATCCATTCAGCCTTGAAACACTCCTGCGTGACCTGGCGGTTATCCTGTCAGGCAATATTTCCGATAAGCGCGTCGAGTTGTTATTTGATGTTGCCCCTCAACTCCCCAGTGCTGTTATTGGGGATCAACTTCGTTTACAGCAAATTTTGATTAACCTAGCGGGTAACGCGATAAAGTTTACCCCCGAGGGGCATGTTGTGGTGAAACTAACCGAACTGGCGCGCAATGACGAGCAGGTCGTGTTGCGCATTTCTGTTGCGGACACCGGTATAGGTATAAGCGAATCACAGATTAGCGGAATTTTTGAAGAGTTCACGCAAGCGGAAACCTCAACAACCCGACGCTTTGGTGGTACTGGGTTAGGTCTGGCAATCAGCAAGCGCCTGGTTCAGATGATGGGAGGTCAGCTACTCATTGACAGCGAGCTCGGAAAAGGCAGCACGTTTTGGTTTGATATCGCACTTGCTATTGATGATTCCGCGCCGCTCACGTCCATTCAGATTTTCACTGAGCACAGGCGTCGCGTATTGGTTGTTGATGACAACGTTTTATCAGGCCAGATTTTGGTACAGGCACTTGAAGCGTTCGGCTGGGATGTCGTTTTTGTCAATGAAGGCTGCGCGGCTGTTCAGTTGGTTAATCAATCCATCTCTCTGGGCGTCCTCTTCGATGCCGTGATTATGGATTGGCGAATGCCCGATATGGATGGGTTGACAGCGGCAAGATTGATAAAAAATATCCCGGATCATCCAAAGCCTCCGGTGATTGTTATGGTGACAGCATTTGGCCGCGAAGAACTGGCTGACGCGGTCAAGGATCAAGACGCACCATTTCAGGACTTTCTTACCAAACCGGTTACCCCTCAACAACTTTACGCTTCCATTGAATATTCATTAGGGGCGTCAGGTCCGTCAGGTATTGTTCAAGGAGTACAGACTACGGCTGGGGCACTTGAAGGCCTACGCCTGCTCGTGGTTGAAGACAATGCGCTTAACCGACAAGTGATCAGTGAGTTGCTGAGTGCAGAAGGCGCTGAAGTGACCCTAGCAGACTGCGGACTACTAGGAGTCGAACTTGCCATCCACGAACAAGGCGAGTTTGATGTCGTAATCATGGATGTACAAATGCCGGATATCGACGGTATGGAAGCTACTCGCCGTATTCGGTCCACTGCTCACTTTGCGTCACTGCCCATTATCGCAATGACTGCAAATGCATCCCCTGCTGATCGTGAATTCTGCCTTGCTTCAGGCATGAACGAGCATCTAGGCAAACCTATCGATATGGCCGAAGTTATTTCCGTATTACAACAGCTGACTGGGAGAGAGAGTGAGCCCCTGTTGACGGCGAACCAATCATCGCCTTTCTATCAAAATAACTTAATTGAACCGTTTGACAAAATTTTACTCCGCCTCGGAGGAAGGGCTGACGTATACGCCATGGCTCTAAGCAGTTTTGGCGATGAGTGTGAACGTCTGCTCGCTGAGCTGGAAAAAAACGCTCAGATTTTTGAGGCAACGAGTGTTGCGGACACATTGCACGCACTTAGAGGTGTCGCTGCAACGGTAGGAGCCACAGCGCTAGCAAAACAGGCGGGCGAATGGGAGGCCTTAGCAAGGCAATCGCCGCCGAACAAGCCTGCGCTAGGGCTACCCTCTGATGGAATTTCTGTGCTCCGAAGTTTGATGAGGGACAGCATTGAAAAGTTGCAGAGTGCTTTTGATGCTGAGAACATTTCAAATTTGCTTGACGGACGAGACGAGTCGCTTTGGTCATCAGAACGAAGTATTGCTTCGCTGGAGAATCTTTTGATAACCCTGGTGGCAGGTGATATGCGAGCGTTGGACGATGTCGCTGAGCTAGAAGCGCATACCCCTATCTCCCAACGGGCCGCGATTACTAGCCTCGTTAAGCTGATCCAAGACCTAGATTTCTATGAGGCGATTGAAAGGATCAAACACTTACTCACGGAAAAGTACAAATGAAAGAACTTCTCAATCAGCTAGTCGCCACTCGGGGATTCAAGCCAAAAGTTCTTGTGGTCGACGATCAACCTGTGAATATTCGACTAATAAACGAACTATTAAAAGTTGAATACGAAATTATTATGGCGATGGACGGTAAACAGGCCCTCCTCAAATGCCAAACACAACACCCGGATTTGATACTGCTGGATGTATTGATGCCTGGCATGTCAGGCCATGACATATGCCGTAGCCTTAAAGCCAGCGAAGACACACGCAATATACCCGTAATTTTCCTGACCTCCCAGGATGAGGTGGCCGACGAAGAACTGGGGTTCGAATTAGGCGCGGTGGACTTCATTACCAAACCTGTCAGGTCCTCGGTTATCATTGCACGTGTTAGAGCTCATCTAGCCTTGAAGTTACAATCTGACTTGCTGAAAACGATTGGGCTGACAGATGGTCTTACAGGAATTCACAATCGCAGAATGTTCGATGAAAACCTACAGCGTGATTGGCTGCAGTGCGCAAGATACGGGCAATACATTTCAATATTGATGATCGATATTGATCATTTTAAGCTATACAACGATCACTACGGCCATCAAAAGGGGGATGAATGTCTACGTGCAGTTGCCAATGCGGTAAAACATGCTCTTAGACGGCCTTACGATTCGGTCGCAAGGTACGGGGGCGAAGAGTTTTCTTGTATTTTGCAAAATACGGACGTTACCGGAGCTATCAGTGTCGCCCAAGCGATGCTTGAGGCAGTACGCGCAGTGGGTATCGAACATGTTAACTCACCTGCCCATGAAATTGTGACTGTCAGTATAGGTATTGGGACGACAATTCCGACTCGGGGTGCTTTGGCTGAGGAGTTGCTCAACGCAGCTGATAAAGAGTTATATAAATCTAAGCAGGCCGGGCGTAACAGGCTTAGCTTCATCGAGCTTAAGTAGTCTCTAACTCGTAAAAAGGTTTAAACGTCTATCCTGTCAATAGGAGAATAGGCAGTACCTGTTTGCTGCCGTAATGTGTTAAACGACATAAACTATACCGGGGGCAAGTTGGCGGTGGAGATGACTAACTTGCGTATCGTACATTGCGGTTGAGCCCGCTGTGCCAAAACCACTGCAGTGGTATTTCTGGATGCTCACGACAGTCTATAATTTCCACAAATCTGTCACACTTATAAGCTAACGGAGGCAAAAACTCGTGGGCCATAAGGTTATCTATCTTTTGTATCCGGCTTTTCAACTAAGCTACCTCCCGTGCGCTATTTATGTGTGATGTGCTTTAAGGCCGTAATCGATATTGGCGTTTAGGTTTCGTTTGATCCTTGAGGATACTCATCGGGTGGATCACCCCTTGGTCCAACGCCAGCCCATACAGAAAGGGTTTGAGCGTCGAGCCCGGTGAGCGCTGCGCCAATACGCCGTTGACTTGGCCGTGGAGGCTTGTGGATAAGTAATCCGCCGAGCCTACCTGGAATCGGACTTTCTACTGCAGGTGGTGGTGCCGGATTTGCGTGGGTATGAGCGGTTTGTCACTGGCAGTCTGCTGAAGCTGCCGGGCGTGAGAGATATCCGCAGCAACTTCGCGATCCAGACCGTAAAAACCCCAGGGGCTTTGCCGCTGGGGCATTTGCCGGGTTAATAAGGTTCTGAAACCAACACAAAACACATGTGTGGGCTTCAGAGGGCTTGAGGTCGGTGGCTCAGGTCCACCAGTAGCGCACGAGGTGGAAGAAAATCGGCGCCGCAAAACACACCGAATCCAGCCGATCCAACATGCCGCCGTGCCCTTCGATCATATGCCCCCAGTCCTTCACGCCCCGGTCGCGCTTGATCGCCGACATCACAATGCCGCCGGCAAACCCCAGCAGGTTGATCAACAGCGCAATCAGGAACGACTGCCAAGGATTGAACGGCGTGGTCCACCACAGTGCCGCACCGATCAGGGATGACAAGAGGATGCCGCCGACAAACCCTTCCACTGTTTTCGACGGTGACAAGTTAGGCGCGATCTTGTGTTTGCCGAACAGCTTGCCGCAGACGTACTGCAGCACGTCGGACAGTTGCACCACGATCACCAGGTAGGCGATCAACAACAGGTTGCGGCCTTCGTAGCCGGGGATATCGAGGGTGAGCAAGGCGGGCACGAAGGAGACGCAGAACACCGCGATCATCAGGCCCCATTGCACCTTCGACGCGCGTTCAAGGAAGTGCGTGCTGTCGCCGCCCAGCGAGGCGAGGATCGGCAGCAGCAGGAACACATACACCGGGATGAAGATCGAGAACAACCCATACCAGTCCGAGTAAATCAGCAGGTATTGCAGTGGCAACGCCAGGTAGAACGCGGCGACCAGCGCCGGGTAGTCGCTGCGGCGGGTGGGCGTGAGCGTGAGGAATTCGCGCAAGGCGTAGAACGATACGGCATAGAACAGCAGGATCACCGCGCCGGTGCCGAGCCAGAAGGCGACACCGATGACCACCACCATCACCCACCAGGCGTTGATGCGCGCGTTGAGGTTGTCGATCACCGCGTTCGGGTTGCCACGGGTACGCAGTTTGAGGATCAGGCCGATCAGCGAGGCGAGCACCAGGATCGCGCCGATGCCGCCGAACAACATCAGGGTTTGGCTATCCATCTCAGGAATGCTCCGGGGCAAGGGCGAGCAGAGCATCGCGTGTACGGGCGAGGAAGGCGACTTTGTCTTCGCCTTCTTCCAGTTGCAGCGGTGCGCCGAAGCTGGTGGTGCACAACAATGGCAGCGGCAATACGCGACCTTTGGGCATGACACGGTTGAGGTTGGCGATCCACACAGGAACCAGTTCGGCCTGTGGGTAACTTTTAGCCAGGTGGTACAGGCCGCTTTTGAACGGCAACAGGCCATCCTCAAGATTGCGCGTGCCTTCGGGGAAGATGATCAGCGAGTCGCCGCCTTCCAGCGCATTGAGCATGGGCTGTAATGGGTTATCCACAGGGTCTTTGCGTTCGCGGTCGATCAGCACGCCGTTGAACACGCGGTTGATGATGTAGCGACGCAAGGCGCTTTTATTCCAGTAATCGCTGCCGGCCACCGGGCGTGTGAATTTGCGCAGGTTCTGGGGCAACGAGGCCCACAGCAACACGAAGTCGCCGTGGCTGCTGTGGTTGGCGAAGTAGATGCGCTGCACCGGCACCGGCGCGCAACCGAGCCACAGGCTGCGGGCGCCAGTGACGGTGCGGGCCATGGAGGTAATCAGCGTGGCGACCATGGGTTCGAACATGAGGATTCCTTATCCGGCGAAAGGCAGCCAAGGGCTGGCGAGGATCACGGCCAGGGTCAGCAGCGCTTGCGCGCCGAGCAGCCAGGCTTGTTTGCGCAGCAGTTTGAGTGCGCCGCGACGGCGCTCGGTCCAGGGCCGGCCAGCGCGTTTGGGCGATTGCAGGCCGAGGGTTTGCAGGGCCTGGTCGAGGTCGGCGGTGCGCTCGATGTCGCGCGCCAGCAGGGCGAACAGGTCAGCGTCAAACGCCACACGCAGCGCCCAGTACTTTTGCAGCAGCCCGAGAATAATCATCCACAGGCTCAGTAGCAGGCAAATCGGCGAAATAATCGCCATCAACAGTTGAGCCAAGCCGAATAACACGCCGACCAGCGTCAGGCCTGTGGATAACTGATCCAGCGAACGGCCGCGACGCAGCAGGCTGGCGACGACCTGAAGTTCCATATCAACGGGCATGGGACAAACCCTCCAAGGCTTCTCGGTGAGCAGGGTGCAGGACCACGTCGGCCCGCGCTGTACGAATGATAGTCAGCGCATTCTCTACCGTCGCGGCGCGTCCGGTAGACAAAAGCCAGGCGGCGACGGCGGTTGCGCTGCGCGAATAGCCAAGGGCGCAGCACACCAGCAATGGGCCGCTGGCGCGCAAGCGTTCGATGGCGTGTGCGGCTTGCCGGCATTCGTCGGGTGTCGGTGCGACAAGGTCCAGCACTGGAATCGACTGATAGGCGCGTCCCTGTGGATTAATCGGCAATTCTGCGCAGAGATCGACGATGGCCTTGAAGGGCGCCTGCTCACATGTCGTAGGAATACGACCAAGCCAGACGTTATCCACAATGAGGTCGGGTTGTGGATGTTTGCGTGTCCACAGCCGTGAGTTGATCCAGGCAGCTGCCAGATAGGGCGCGTATAGCCAGCGCGCGGCAGGGGTTAGTTGGCCATCGGCGCGTTTCTGAAAGCCCGAAGCGCCCAGTACCAAGTAATTGGCTTTGACCAACGCGAGAGAAACCGCCGGCCAGAGTATCCACAGCCAGCCACCGCCCAGTACAACGGCAAGCATCGCCAACAGCAAAGCGCACACGCCGTAACGCACGCCTAACCGCCAGCGTTTGGGGGCGCGCGTCAGCCGGGCATTCAACAATGGACTCGGGTGTTCAATCGGCCACAACCACACGCAAATCCACCCCGCGAGGGCGCCTGTGGGTAAGTCGATAAAGTGATGTTGATAAGTGGTCAGTACCGAAATACCGATCAACGCGAACCAGCCATGCACCACCCACCGCCAGAACCCTTGAGTGTGGCGCTGGAACATGACCCACAGGATCACCAGCAGTGCGATATGCAGCGAGGGCGCCTGATTGAACGGCTTGTCGAACCCGGACAGCACCGCAAACAGCCAGCCGAATACGCCATCCAGTTCAGGCCGCTCGAAGGTGAAGCGCAACGGCCAGATCAGGAAGCTGCTCACGGCAATCACCTGCGCACTCAGCAGCCGCAACGCGTGTTGCTTCAACTCGTGGCGGGTCCTGGGCAGCAGGAGTGAGCACCCATACAGCAGGTCGATGGACCAGTAGGGCACGATGGTCCAGGCCCAAAACGGCATATGGGTTTCCCAGCCGAACACCAGCGTGCCGACGTCGTTGCGCTGGCTGGTGACCCAGGTGGCAAAGCCGTAGGTGCTGAAGAACAGCGGCGCCAACAGCAGCAGCCATAAAACCGCTGGTTTCAATAAACCGGGTTCGCGCATGCTCAGATCTTCTGCGCCAGTGACACGGTAAAGATGCCCCACTCATCCACACGCTGGGTGATCTTGCGAAAGCCCGCAGCCTCGACCAACTGATCCATTTCCGCCTGGCTGCGCCGACGCATGACCCAGGCCTGGCCCTGGCGATGACTGGTCAGCGCACGGGCAATCAGCTCCAACTGCGGGTGCCATGGTTGGCCGGTGTACACCAGGTAACCGCCGGGCTCCACGGCTTCGGCCAGGCCGGCCAGCGAACCGCCGACCATGCCGTTATCGGCAAACAATTCATACAGCCCGGACACCACTGCCAGCGTCGGCTTGGGATCCAGCGCGGCCAGGTCGAGGCGATCAAACGCATCGCCTTTGACGAACTGCGCGATATCCCCCAGGCCCTTCTCGCGAATCAAGGCGCCGCCGTCGCGCACGTTGATGTCGCTGTAGTCGCGCAGCAGGATCGACTCCGGCAGCGGCGACACGCCCTGCAAGGCTTCCAGGATGTAGCGACCATGACCGGCGGCAATATCCACAATGCGCACTTCGCGATCATCCGCGCGTAACTTGGCCATGGCCAGGCGCAGCAGTTCCTCGACGTTCAGCTTGCGCTGGCGAATGCCGCGCCAGCCGATGGAGTTGAGGTAATTGGTGTCGATCATCCGCCCCAGCCGACCTTTGCCGGTGGGTGTGTTGCGGTACACGTAGTCCAGGGTGCTGCCAGAGTCGAAGCCGGTGTCGAAACCCAGTTTCACCCCATCCGACAGGTTTTTGCCCAGGCCCATGCTGGCGCGGGTCATGCGCCAGTACAGGTCGCGCAAGGAGTTGCGCGGCAACGGCGCGGCAAGGGATTCGGACTCGGCGCAGGTGGCGCCGATTTTGTCGGCGTCGAGCAACGGGGCGCGGTCCAGCGGGTGTTCGAAGTTCTGCAGGATAAAGCGCTTGGCGCTGCTCACGGCGGTCGCGCGGTCGCGTTCGCCGAGGGTGTCGTGAAAGAAACCGGGAAGGATATGCAGCTCTTTTTTCAGGCTGCCTAGACGATCGAAAAATTGCTGCTGGGGTTTGCGGCGCACCACAAAGTCGGAGCCCGAGATCAGCAATTGGGTCGGCACCTGGATCGCTTGGGCATCGGCTACAACCCGGTCGGCCGCGTCGTACAGGCCGAGCAGCACATTCACCGAAATGGCCTTGGTGATCAGCGGGTCACTGTCGTAGGACACCACGCGTTCCGGGTCATGGCTGAGGAACTTGGCCTTGACGTAACTGTTGACGAAAAAGTTGCCACGGAACTTGCGCATCAGCGCCAGGCCCGGCCGGGCGAATGGTACGTAGAGCTTGACCTTGAACGCCGGGGAGGCAAGCACCAGGGCGCGGATCTTCGGTGCGTAATCGTGCACCCAGGTCGCGGCAATCACCGCGCCGACGCTTTGGGCGATGACGGCGAAGTTTTCTTCTTCGATGCCATAGGTGGCGCCAATGTGATCGCAGAACGTCTGCACATCGCGGGCGCTGGTGGCAAAGCTCGGGCTGTCACCGCGCGCGCCGGGCGAATGGCCGTGGCCACGGGCATCCCAGGCGAAAAAGTCGAATGCCGGCAGGTCCAGTTCATCCACCAGATGGGCGATGCGCCCCGAATGCTCGTGGCCGCGATGGAACAGCACGATCGCCTTGCGCGGCTCATCGCCAAACGCAGCGGTAGCCGGCCAGCGCCGGTAGAAAAGCTCGACGCCATCGTGGGTACTGAAGGTGTGCTCTTGCTGTTCGCGCATCGCAAAATCCTTATGCAGAAGGGGAAGTCGTTTCGTTAAGACCTTGGCGCACGCGGTTGACCAGGGTGTAGGCGAGCAGGGCGGCGACCAGCCACATCACCGCATCGACCCAACCCGCGCCCAGCCAGCCCAGCGCCACGCCGATGGCCAGCACACCCAATACAAACGCTCGATCGCTCTTGCCCATCGGCCCGTCATAGCGGCGCGATGCGCCCACCATCGGCCCAAGCACTCCGGCGTATTCGCTGAACACCGCCAGCAGCGCCACCAGCAACACAGGCGCCAGGCTTACGCCGGGGATCAACGCAAACGGCAGGATCAGCGCGCTGTCGGCGATCACGTCGCACAGTTCATTGAGGTAGGCGCCCAGGCGCGACTGCTGGCCGAATTCGCGGGCGAGCATACCGTCGATGGCATTGAGGGCCATGCGCAGGATCATCCACAGCGGGATCAGCGCAAACAGCCACAGGTGTTGGGCAAAGCTGGCGATCAACAGGCCGACCAGCAGCGAAATCACGCCGGCCAGGAGGGTGATCTGGTTGGCGGTGGTGCCGTTGTCGTAGAGGCGCTGCACCAGAGGGCGCAACAGGTTTTGAAAGCGCGGCTTGAGCTGATAGATCGAAATCATAAGGGGTAACGCTTCCTTGTCCATTGACCCGCGAAAAACTGGTCTGGAGTGTGCCGATTAATCGCAGCCTGCACCAGTGATGGCGCGTGTTTATGGGGGGTTAGTCACGATCTTGAACACAACGATGTCCCTGTGTGGCAGTTGGCAAGTCAGCTCCCACACAGCACCGCTTCCACAGGGGGGTTGGGGGGCACTGAAACTGCTGTTTTTCGAACAAAAATTTCACGCATCGTGTTATATCGTAACGAATTATGTACATTCAGGCGTTGAGTGGATGCAAGTGGATCTGGAAGCTGAAGGCGCTTCGGTGGAGGGCCTCCCGCGGTTTCAACAAGGGCTCTTCCATGCCCGTCGATTGCGCCAAGCCGGTATCAGCCTGACGGTGCTGGCCGTTGCCGGCTGGGTGCTGGCGCTGTTTGTCGCGCTGTTCGCGCCGCTGTCGATTTGGCCGGTGGTGTTGATCAATGGCACGTCGGCGTTGCTGCTGCTGGTGGCCGGTTTGCAATCGGCGTGGTGGGTGGCGGATTGGCGTGCCCAGGCGTTGGAAGCGCCTGCGGTTGAAGAACCGGTTGAAGACATCGGCCGGTACGCGCGCCTTGCGGAGCGTTTTGGCAAGCAGATCGGCGCGCCGGTGCTGTGGCTTGGCGGTTGGTCGTTGCTCGCGCTGGTCAGCATTCTTGAGTTCTGGAACCTGGCCTTGCCCGCCGCTCCCGTCGGTCAATCAGCAAGCGTCGGTGCGGCGCTGGCGCTGGCCTTGGCGTTTGGCCTGCTGGTGTTCGAACGTCGTCTGGCCCAGGAAACCGCTGTGCAGTGGCCGGAAGCCTCGCAACTGGCACAGTTAAGCCGAGTGGCGATTATTTGCCTGGTGATCAGTGCGATTTGCCTGCTGTTCGCAGGGGCGAATTCCGTCTGGCCCCTTAGGTTGGCCGTGTTGATCGGCCTGCTGCCGGCGCTGGTCTCGCTGGAGTTTCTTTTAAGAGCGGTGCTGTCACTGTTTAGCCCGCGTCAGCCACGCCTCGAACCCCGCCTGATGGCGCAGAGTTTTATCGCTGGGCTGCTGCGTTGGCCGCCGCAACCCTTGCTCGCGTTGCAGCACGAGTTGCACAACCGCTTCGGTATCGATTTGCGCCAGATCTGGGCGTTTACCTACATGCGTCGGGCGTTTCTGCCGGTGCTGTTGGTGGTGCTGGCGGTAGGCTTGGCGCTGACCGGCGTGCATGAAGTTCCGCTGCAAGGGCGTGGGATTTATGAGCGTTTTGGCAAACCGGTGCAGGTCTTCGGCCCTGGCCTGCATACAGGTTTGCCATGGCCGTTGGGCCGCGTAATAAGCGTGGAAAATGGTGTGGTGCATGAGCTGGCCACCAGCGTCAGTGACGCCGCCGCCCCGGAACTCTCCCCCGCCGAAGGCCCACCGCCGCTGATCGCCAACCGCTTGTGGGATGCCAGCCATGTAAATGACAAATCCCAAGTGATTGCCAGCAGCAGCGGCGACAAACAGAGCTTCCAGATCGTCAATATGGACGTGCGGTTTGTCTACCGCATCGGCCTCACCGACCAGGCCGCGCTTGCCGCCACCTATAACAGTGCGGATGTGCCGACCCTGATCCGCAGCACCGCCAGCCGCATCCTGGTGCATGACTTTGCCTCGCGCACCCTCGATGAACTGCTCAGCGAACAACGCACCAGCCTGGCCGACGAGATCGGCCGCGCGGTGCAGGCGGACCTGCAAAAGCTCGACAGCGGCGTGGAAATCCTCGCCACCGTGGTCGAGGCGATCCACCCGCCGGCCGGTGCCGCCAACGCCTATCACGGCGTGCAAGCCGCACAAATTGGCGCTCAAGCGTTGATCTCTCGCGAACGCGGCGCGGCCAGCGAACAAACCAACCAGGCCTTGCTCCAGGCCAGCACCGCGCGCGACCAAGCCCAGGCCACTGCACGCGAAGTGAATGCGGGCGCCCAAGCGGCCGACCTGCGTTTTATCGCCGAACAAAAGGCCTACGCCACGGCTGGTCAGGCCTTCGTGCTGGAACAGTATCTGGGCCAACTCAGCCAAGGCCTGGCTCACGCCAAGCTGCTGATTCTGGATCATCGCTTGGGCGCCGATGGCGCGCCGACGATCGATCTGCGTTCTTTTACCTTGCCGGCCGATCCCTCGGTGCCGCGTAAAGCCGTTCAATAAGGAGTCTGTCTGTTGAGCGCTCATTCTCACGATCATCATCACGGCCATCACCACCATCATCACGGTGACGAGCAAGCCGCCGGCCCATTCCCATGGCGGCGCATGGCCTGGGCGCTGTTGCTGGTGCTGTTTGCAGTCGCGGCCGCCAGCCTTGTGCAGGTGCGCTCCGGCGAGGCCACGGTGATTACCCGTTTCGGCAACCCATCGCGGGTGCTGCTGGAACCGGGCCTTGGCTGGCGCTGGCCGGCGCCGTTCGAAGCGGCGATCCCGGTGGACTTGCGCCTGCGCACCACCTCCAGCGGTTTGCAGGATGTGGGCACCCGTGATGGCCTGCGCATCATCGTGCAGGCCTATGTGGCGTGGCAGGTGCAGGGCGACGCGGAGAATGTGCAGCGCTTCATGCGCGCCGTGCAGAACCAGCCGGATGAAGCGGCGCGGCAGATCCGTACCTTTGTGGGGTCGGCACTGGAAACCACGGCGGCCAGTTTCGACTTGTCCAGCCTGATCAACACCGATGCCAGCCAGGTGCGCATCGCCGATTTCGAAGCGCAGTTGCGCCAGCAGATTGATCAACAATTACTCACCACTTACGGCGTGCGCGTGGCCCAAGTGGGGATCGAGCGGCTGACCTTGCCGTCGGTGACCCTCACCGCCACGGTCGACCGCATGCGCGCCGAGCGTGAAACCATCGCCACCGAACGCACCGCCGTGGGCAAGCGTGAGGCAGCGCAGATCCGTTCTGCCGCCGAGCGCGATGCGCGCATCCTCCAGGCCGACGCCACGGTGAAAGCCGCCGATATCGAAGCGCAATCGCGGGTCCAAGCAGCGCAGATCTATGGTCGCGCGTACGCCGGTAATCCCCAGTTGTATAACCTGCTGCGCTCGCTGGATACCTTGGGCACCGTGGTCACGCCGGGGACCAAGATCATCCTGCGCACCGATGCGGCGCCGTTCCGCGCCTTGGTGGACGGGCCGAAGGACGTTCAGCCATGACCGAGCGTGACAGCCCGGACAGCCCATGGATCCAGGCCGGGCGCCTGACCTTTCTGGCGCTGTACGCGGTGACCGTGTTGGCGGCGTTGGCCTGGGCGTTTTCCAATGTGCGCCAGATCGACCCGCAGAACCGCGCCGTGGTGCTGCACTTCGGCGCCCTTGACCGCATCCAGAATGCCGGGTTGTTGTTGGCGTGGCCGCAGCCGTTCGAGCAGGTGGTGCTATTGCCCGCAGCCGACCGAGTGATCGAGCGGCGTGTGGACAACTTGCTGCGTTCCGACGCGGCGACCCAGGCCGACCGCGTGGCCAGTTTTGCCACGCCGCTCAGTGATGCGCTGGCCGGCTCCGGCTACCTGCTGACCGGCGATGCCGGTGTGGTGCAGCTGGATGTGCGGGTGTTCTACAAAGTCACTGAACCTTACGCCTTTGTGTTGCAGGGCGACCATGTGCTGCCGGCGTTGGATCGACTGGTGACCCGCAGCGCCGTGGCCCTGACGGCAGCGCGTGACCTGGACACGATTTTGGTGGCGCGTCCTGAATTGATCGGCACCGACAACGGCGCTGCCGAACGCCGTGAGCGGTTGCGCGGCGATCTGGTGCAAGGCATCAATAAACGCCTCACGGAGTTGGCTTCCACAGGCTTGGGATTGGGCATCGCAGTGACCCGCGTCGATGTGCAATCGAGCCTGCCTGGCCCGGCAGTGAATGCCTTCAATGCCGTCCTCACCGCCAGTCAACAAGCCGATAAGGCCGTAGCCAACGCTCGCACCGAAGCTGAAAAACTCACCCAAAATGCAACCCAACAAGCTGATCGCCTGGTGCAAGTTGCCCACGCCCAGGCCAGCGAACGCCTGGCCAATGCTCAGGCGCAAACCGCAACCGTCGCCAGCCTGGCCCAGGTGAAAGACCCGGGCCTGTTGTTGCGCCTGTACCGTGAACGTCTGCCGAAGATTCTTGGCCAGGCCGGTTCCGTGACCACGGTCGATCCACAAGACGACTCCCGCTTGATCATCCAGGGAGCCGAACAATGAGCGCACCCATGCTGACCTCCGCCGAGCAGCGCAGTGCCGCCCGGCAATTGACCCTGGCCATGTTGGCCTTGGGCTTGCTGATACTGGGCCTGGTATGGCGCTGGCTGGCGCCGGACCAGACCGGTGTGAGCCAGTTGCTGCTGGGCGTGGCGTCCTTGCTGGTGGCCGTTCCCGTGATGCGTTCGGCCTGGTACAGCCTGCGCTTCCCCAGCCTGCATGGCATCACCGACCAACTGATCGCCCTGGCCATGCTCGGTGCTTGGGCTACGGGGGATCTGCTGACCGCCGCGCTGCTGCCGATCATCATGATTTTCGGCCACGTGCTGGAAGAACGCAGCGTGATCGGCTCACAGGAAGCGATCCATGCCCTCGGCAAACTCACCCGCAGCCATGCGCGGCGGGTGCAGGCTGACGGCAGCATTGTTGAAGTGGATAACGGCACGCTGAACACTGGCGATATCGTCGAAGTGCGCGCCGGTGATCGGGTGCCCGCCGATGGCGTGGTGCTGTCGGGCCAGGCGAGCCTGGACACGGCGCCGATTACCGGTGAGTCGGTACCGTTGGAAGCCAGCGCAGGGGTGCTGGTGTTTGGCGGCGCGATCAACCTCGACGGTTTGTTACGTATTGAGGTGACCCGCACCGGTAACGAATCCACCTTAGGCAAAGTCATCGCGCTGATGCAGAACGCCGAGCGTTCCAAGCCACCGATTACGCGGCTGCTGGAGCGCTATGCCGGCAGCTATATGGTGCTGGTGTTGTTGCTGGCGGCGGTGACCTGGTTTGTGACCAATGACGCCCAGGCGATGCTCGCCGTGCTGGTGGCGGCATGTCCCTGTGCGCTGGTGCTGTCGGCGCCGGCCACGGCGATTGCCGGCATTGCGGTGGCGGCGCGGCATGGGATTCTGATTCGCAGCTCGGCGTTTCTGGAGGAGTTGGCGGACCTGACTTCACTGGTGGTCGACAAGACCGGCACCCTGACCTTTGGCACCTTGCGTCTGCAATCCATCGAAACCACGGCGCCGGATCGGCAGGTGATGTTGAACCTGGCGGCCAGCCTGGGCTCGGCCAGCAGCCACCCGGTCAGCCGGGCGTTGGCGGGGTTGGCGACGCAGGAACAGATGCAAGTGTTGACGGACATTCGCGAACGCCAGGGGCTGGGCGTCGTGGCGCAAACCCAGCAGGGCGAAGCGGCCTTGGGCCGGCCAGAGTTATTCGAGCAACTGGGCATTGTCACTACGGCGGTACCGAACCACGATGGCCCGATCGCCGGGCTGGCGCTGAACGGGCAATTTCTCGCCTGGCTGCTGCTGGCCGACAGTGTCAAACCGGAAGCACGCCAAGCCCTGCAAGAGCTGCGCGAGCTCGGCCTCGGTCGGCAACTGCTGCTCACGGGCGATCGTCAAAGCGTGGCCGACAGCCTCGCGCTGGAGGTGGGCATCAGCGACGTCGAAGCCCAGGCCCTGCCGGAAGACAAGCTCAACCGCGTGCTAGGGGAAATCGGCAGCGGTTTTCGCCCGATGGTGGTGGGCGACGGTATCAATGATTCCCTGGCGCTCAAGGCCGGTGTGGTCGGCGTGGCCATGGGCGCGGGCGGCGCGGATATCGCCTTGGCGTCGGCGGACGTGGTGCTGATCGGCAGCGACCTGCGGCGTCTGGGTACTTGTGTGCGCTTGAGTCGCCAGTGCCGGCAGACGTTGCAGGTCAATGTGATCATCGGCTTGGGCTGGACCTTGGCCATCGTCGTGTTTGCGGCGTTCGGTTGGTTGGGTGCGGCGGGCGCGATGATTGCGGCGGTGCTGCATAACCTCAGCACCTTGCTGGTACTGGGCAATGCCGGGCGACTGTTGCGATTTCAGGAGCCACTGTTGAAGCTTGAGGAATAATGTTCAGAAATAGTTGAGAGGTGCTGTAACGCCGACGGGGGACCTCGCTCTAGTGGTGTGTCGAGACTGAACAATCCGTTCAGACCGACACCCACACTGACCCTTGAGGACTTCAAAATGAACATCAAAAATGCCGTTTCCGGTGCTGCCCTGGCTCTCGCTGCCGCCACTATGTTTGCCGGTGTCGCCACTCAGGCACAGGCCGCCGACGCTACTGTTCATTGCTACGGCGTAACTTCCTGCAAAGGCATGAACGACTGCAAAACCGCTGAAAATGCCTGCAAAGGGCAGGCTGTCTGCAAGGGTCACGGTTTCAAGGCCATGACCAAGGCAGCCTGTGACGCCGCTGGCGGCAAAGTCGGCGAGTAATCGCAGCCGAGTGCTACCGCAGCGGTTTACCGTCCGCTGCGGACACTCTCCCAGGAGTGTCTTATGCCTACCCCCCTTGCGAGCCTCGGTTACGGCCTGGGTTTACGCAGTGAGTACTACCCGCAGATCCTTGAACAATCGCCGCCCGTGGATTGGTTTGAAGTGATCTCCGAGAATTATCTGGTCCAGGGCGGTAAAGCCTTGTACTACCTGGATGCGATAGCCGAGCGCTATCCCCTGGTGATGCACGGCGTGTCCTTGTCCATCGGCGGGCCCCATGCCCTCGATACCGATTACCTGAAGCAAATCAAACAGCTCGCCGAGCGCATCCAGCCGGCATGGATTTCCGATCACCTGTGCTGGAGCCGCGGCAGCGCCCACCAGTTGCATGACCTGCTGCCGCTGCCTTACACCGAAGAAAGCCTCTACCACGTAGCTGCCCGCGTGCGCCAAGTGCAGGACGTGTTGCAACGCCCTCTGGTGCTAGAAAATGTCTCCAGTTATGTGCGCTCCAAGGCCGACGAATTCACCGAGTGGGAATTCCTCAACGCGTTGGCTCACTTGTCGGGGTGCCAGTTGTTGCTGGACGTCAACAATGTGTATGTCAGCTCGCGCAATCATGGCTTCGACGCTTGGACGTTTATTCGCAACCTGCCACCTGGGAGTATCCGCCAGCTGCACCTGGCGGGGCATATGGACTACGGCGACTACGTGGTCGACACCCATGACCATCCTGTGTGTGACCCGGTGTGGGCGCTTTATCAACAAACGCTTGAACACCTGGGGCCTGTGTCGACGCTACTGGAGCGCGACGACCATTTCCCACCCTTTGAAGAGCTGCTCATCGAATTGAGCAAGGCCCGTGAGTTGGGCGCTAAGGCCCTGGCCAGGAGGCATTTATGCGCCTGACCGATTGGCAGTTGGCCTTCGAACAGCACCTGTTAGCCGACACACCGAACGCCAGCAGTGGCTTCGCCGCGACCTTGATGGGCGGGCCGACGCTGGATGTAGAGACGGGCCTGGCGATTTACCACAACGCCTATATCGCGCGGCTGCAGGAAGTTTTGCGGCATGATTTCCGCGCTATCCATTATTGGTTGGGCGATGATGAATTCGCCTCGCTGACCCAGGCCTATGTGCGCCGTTACCCATCGGCCCATTACAGCCTGCGCTGGCTGGGTCAGCGTTTCCCGGCGTTTATCCTTGAGCATTTGGTGGCGGAGCAAAGTGCGCCGCTGGCGGAACTGGCGCGGTTGGAGTGGGCGTTTACCCTGGCCTTTGATGCACCGCAGGGCGAACGGCTGACGCTGAACGATATGGCGTTGTTGCCACCTGAAGAATGGCCGGTGCTGCAGATCACGCTGGCGCCATCGGTGCAGCAGGTGCTGTGTCATTTCAATAGCGTAGCGATCTGGCGCGCCAGCAAGGACGAGTCGGATTTCCCCGACAGCCAGCCGTTGAGCCCGCCACAGATCTGCCTGGTGTGGCGCCATCAGAATATTTGCCATTACCGTAGCTTGGAACCCGAAGAAGCCTGTGCCTTGGCGGGAATGGCGACCACTGGCTGGAACTTCGCCGAACTGTGCGCAGCGTTGGCAGTCAGTTACGCAGAGGGTGCACCGTTGCAGGCCATCACGTGGCTTAAACAATGGGTTCAGGACGGCTTGCTCGAGCGCCGGGCCTTATAGGCGAGCGCTATCAAATCGATAGCCTCCTACTTTGTCTTCGGATGGTCTACCCTCAAGCCAGACGTCTGAAACACGGGGGGACTACTCATGCTCGCGCAACTTCCACCGGCCTTACAGAATCTTCAGCTACCGCTGCGTCTGCGACTCTGGGATGGCCATGAATTCAACTTGGGCCCCGAGCCCAGCGTGACCATCGTGGTGAAGGACCCCGCGGTTGTCAGCCAATTGACCCATCCCACGCTCAACTCATTGGGCGAAGCCTTTATCGAAGGCAAGCTGGAGCTGGAAGGCTCTATTGGCGAAGTGATCCGGGTGTGTGATGAACTGAGTCACGCGCTGGTGCACGACGATGAACCCCGTCCGGTGCGCTCGATTCACGATAAGGCCACTGACGCAGCCGCTATTTCCTACCATTACGACCTGTCCAACGCGTTCTACCAGCTTTGGCTGGACCAGGACATGGCGTACTCCTGCGGGTATTTCGAAACCGGCAGCGAATCCATCGACCAGGCTCAACAAGACAAATTTCGCCACTTGTGCCGCAAATTGCGGTTGCAGGCCGGCGAGTACTTGCTGGACGTCGGTTGTGGCTGGGGCGGCCTGGCGCGTTTTGCCGCGCGGGAGTTCGGGGTCAAGGTGTTCGGCATCTCCTTGAGTAAAGAGCAGTTGGCACTGGCCCGCGAGCGGGTGAAAGCCGAGGGCCTGGACGATCAGGTGGACCTGCAACTGCTCGACTACCGCGACCTGCCGCAAGACGGTCGTTTCGACAAGGTGGTCAGCGTGGGCATGTTTGAACACGTCGGCCACGCCAATCTGGCGGAGTACTGCAAGACGTTGTACGGCGCCGTGCGTGAAGGCGGCCTGGTGATGAACCACGGCATTACCGCCAAGCACACCGACGGTCGCCCTGTGGGCCGCGGCGCGGGGGAGTTTATCGAGCGTTATGTGTTCCCCAACGGCGAACTGCCGCACCTGGCGATGATGACCGCCGAAATCAGTGAAGTCGGGCTGGAAGTGGTCGACGTCGAAAGCCTGCGCCTGCACTACGCCCGCACGCTGGACCATTGGAGCGAGCGCCTGGAAGACAACTTGGAGGCAGCGGCGAAAAGGGTGCCGGAGCAAGTGCTGCGCATTTGGCGGTTGTACCTGGCGGGTTGCGCGTATGCGTTTGCGCGAGGCTGGATCAACCTGCACCAGATTCTGGCGGTGAAACCCCATGCTGATGGCAGTCACGAACTGCCGTGGACGCGGGAAGATGTCTATCGCTGATCTACCGGGACGTTAGCGATCCAAATGTGTTGGCCTTTAGAGGATGGGTGAGATCAGCCGCGCGACCCGCATGCCCAGTTGTTGAAGACGGCGTGTCTCGCGGCTTTCTTCCTGGCTGACCTCATGGGCCAGCGCGAAATCGTCCAGCAGCATGTGCTCGACTTGTTTAGCGAACGCTTCGTCGACCGTCAGCAGCATCACTTCGAAATTTAGCCGGAACGAGCGGTTGTCCATGTTGGCGCTGCCGATGGCGCTGATTTCGCTGTCCACCAGCACCACCTTCTGATGCAGAAAACCTGGCGTGTAGCGGAATACGCGCACCCCGGCGCGCACGGCTTCGAACGCATAAAGGCTGGACGCGGCGTAAACGATGCGGTGATCGGGCCGTGACGGCAGCAACAGGCGCACATCTACACCACGCAGAACCGCCAAGCGCAGGGCGGCGAATACCGCCTCATCGGGCACAAAGTACGGGCTGGTGATCCACACGCGTTGGGTGGCTGCATGAATGGCTTCTACGAAAAACAGTGAGCAGGTTTCGTAAGGGTCGGCGGGGCCGCTGGCGAGCAATTGGCAAAGCACGCCATCCTCGGGGTAGGCGTCCGGCAGAATCAATGGCGGAAGTTCCCGCGCGGCCCAGAACCAGTCTTCGGCAAACGACTCCTGCAAGCACGCCACCACCGGGCCGGTGACCTGCACATGCGTATCGCGCCACGGCGCCAGCGGCGGTTTTTTGCCCAGGTACTCATCGCCGACGTTATGCCCGCCGATAAACCCGGTGATGCCGTCCACCACCACGATCTTGCGATGGTTACGGAAGTTGACTTGGAAGCGGTTGAGCCAGCCGCTGCGCGTAGCGAATGCTTTGATATGCACGCCGGCTTCACGCAGTGAATGCACATAGCGATGAGGCAGGGCGTGGCTGCCGATACGGTCGTACAGCACGTAAATGGCTACGCCTTGAGCGGCTTTTTCCTTCAACAAGATGTGCAATTGGCGGCCCAGTTCGTCGTCATGAATAATGAAAAACTGGAACAGCACGGCGGTTTTCGCGCTTCGGATGGCTTCAAAAATCGCGCTGAAGGTCGCGTCGCCGTTCACCAGCAGACGTACCTCATTGTTGGCCAGGCACGGCATGCGGCCCAGCTTGGGCATGGCGCGCAGCGAGGCGTAGGCGCTGGAGTGACGCGCAGCAAGGGCCTCCTCGACCCACGGGCGCCAGTTCAGTGCGGTGATTGCCTTGTGCATTTCCTGGTTGGCCTGGCGACGCGCCTGGATGTAAGCATCGAACGTGCTGCGACCAAAGATCAGGTAGGGGATCAGCGTGAGGTAAGGCATGAACATCAGCGACAAGGCCCAGGCGATTGAGCCTTGGGCGGTCCTGACGGTCAGCACCGCATGAATCGCGGCGAGGGTCCCGAGAAAGTGCAGCGTGGCAATGAAGTAGGCAAGCAGGTGCGGGCCAAAGAAATCCATGGACGACGGTACTCCAGGCAATCCAGTGCCTAACAGACCATGTCTGGTCACGAATGTCGCTATTTTATTTGCCGTGCAACACTGACGCTTTTGCGGCGTCTAACGCCCACAATTGCCCAGGAGTTACCCGATGAATGCTCGTCTGCTAGGTTTGGCCATGGTTGTTGGTTTGTCGCTGCCCGTGGCAGCGCAGGCGCAGATGCTGGCGCCGGGCTTGTGGGAATTGACCACCAGCAATATGAAAGTCGATAACCAGGACCTGCCGGACTTGTCGCTGATCCTCGGTCAACTCAAGCAACAGATGACCCCCGAACAGCGTGCCATGCTCGAAAAACAAGGCATCAACATGGCCGGCAAAGGTGTGCAGGTGTGCCTTACACCGGCACAGGTCGCCTCCGATTCCATCCCCCTGACCGACCCGCAATCGGGCTGCAAACAGGAAGTGACCGACAAGACCGGCAACCAGTGGAAATTCCGCTTCAGTTGCCCGAAAGCCCAGGGCACGGGCGTGGCGACGTTCCAGAGCCAGAAGGAATTCACCACCACCGTCAACGGCACCTTCAACGCCACTGGGATCCAGCAGAAGGGCAGCCTGGACAGCCATGCCCAGTGGTTGGGTAACGATTGCGGTACAGTCAAGCCTCGCGCTTAACGCAGAAAATGCAGGGGTAAACCCTGACAGCTATCGACCACTTGGCCGTTGTGCCAGGCCAGGTGGCCGGATACCAGGGTGGTGCTGACGCTGTGGCGAAAGCTGCGTTCGGCGAAGGGCGTCCAACCGCAGCGGGCCAGGATCGGCTGGCTGCTGACGGGCTTTCCCTCGGGCTCGGGTTTGATCAGTACCAGGTCGGCCCAATAGCCTTCGCGTAAATAACCCCGGTCCGGGATGGCAAACAGGTCGGCGACGCGGTGGCTGGTCTTCGCTACCAGGGTGGTGATGGGCAGCAGCCCGTCCGCCACCAACTCCAGTAATGCCGGCAACGCGTGCTGCACCAACGGCAGCCCTGACGGCGCTTCGCGATACCCCATCTGTTTTTGCGCCCAGGTATGCGGCGCGTGGTCGCTGCCGATCACATCCAGCCGGTTGCTCAACAAGGCCAAGCGCAAGGCATCGCGGTCGGCGCGGGTCTTGATCGCCGGGTTGCATTTGATCTGGTGGCCGAGGCGGTGATAGTCGCGGTCATCGAACAGCAGGTGATGCAGGCAGACTTCGGCGGTGATGCGTTTTTCGGCCAGAGGCTTGTCTTCGAATAGCGCCAACTCGCGGGCGCTGGTCAGATGCAATACGTGCAGGCGGGTGCCATAACGCTTGGCCAGTTCCACCGCAAAAGATGAGGAACGATAGCACGCCTCGGCATCGCGGATCAGCGGGTGCGCCACGGCTGGGATGTGCTCGCCGAAGCGTTCGTGCAGGCGCAGTTCGTTGGCCTGGATGCTCGGCGTGTGCTCGCAATGGGCCAACAGAATGGTCGGCACTTCGGCGAACAGGCGTTCCAGGATGCGTGGATCGTCCACCAACATGTTGCCGGTCGAGGCGCCCATGAACACTTTGACCCCGGCCACCTCCCGCGGGTCGAGCGCGGCGACGGTGTCGAGGTTGTCGTTGCTCACGCCGAAGTGAAAGCCATAGTTGGCCACCGAGTGCAGTGCGGCGCGGCGTTTTTTATCGGCCAGGGCTTCCAGGTTCAGGGTGGCCGGATGGGTGTTGGGCATGTCCATGAAGCTGGTGATGCCACCGGCCACCGCGGCGCGGGATTCACTGTAGAAACTGCCTTTGTCCGGTGCCCCGGGGTCGCGAAAGTGCACTTGGTCATCAATCATGCCGGGCAGCAGCCATTGGCCTTGTGCGTCGATGGCCACGGTCGCGTTGCAGCCTTCGATGCTGCTGGCGATCTTCTCGATGCGACCATTGGCAACCCATACATCGGCGTCGAATGCCTGGCCTTCATTCACCAGGCGGGCGTTGCGGATCAGCAGGCGGCTCATGGTTCAGAACTCGTTTTGCAGGGCTTTGTAGCCGCGCACCAGATCGACATTGGTGCGTGCCACGTCTTCGGAGAACTCCGAGGCACTGACGCTCACCGGCGGGAATTGCGACAGGTCGGTATTGGGTCCGATGCGGGTGGTGGAGGGCACGTAGAACGCGGCGGGCAAGTCGCGCCCGTCGACCACCGAGTTGTGGCGCACCACGCAGCCGTCACCCAAGGCGCAGTTGAACAGCACGCTGTTGAAACCGATGAACACGCGGTCGCCAACGCTGCACGGGCCGTGGACGATGGAGCGGTGGGCGATGGAAGTAAATTCTCCGATCGTCACCGCCGCGCCGGACTTGGAATGGATGACCACGCCGTCCTGGATGTTGGAGTTGGCACCGATGGTGATCGGGTCCATGGTGCCGCTGGCGTCGACTTCGTCGGCACGGATCACGGCGTAGGGGCCGACGAAGACGTTCTCGCCAATGATGACTTTGCCGCAGATGATCGCAGTTTTGTCGACGTAGGCGGATTCGGCAATCACGGGCAGATCGCCCGACGGGTTCTTGCGGATCATGGCTTGCCCAACGCGGCGCACAGGGTGTTGAGGTTGTATTCGAACAGTCCTGTGAAGGTGCTGGCCGGGCCTTCCGCGGCGAGGGCGTCGGAGTACAACGTGCCGCCGATCTGCGCGCCGCTTTCATCAGCGATCTGCTTGAGCAGGCGCGAATCCTTGATGTTTTCCATGAACACGGCTTTGACTTTGTCTTTGCGGATCTGAGTGATCAGCGCAGCCACTTCGGCAGCGGACGGCTCACGTTCGGTGGACAGGCCTTGGGGGGCGAGGAACTCGATACCGTAAGCCTGGCCCAGGTAACCGAAGGCGTCGTGGGAGGTGACGATGCGGCGGTTGCCGGGTGGCAGCGCGCCGAACTTGGTCTTGGCCTCGGCGAGCAGGCGGTGGATTTCTTTCAGGTAGGTTTGGCTGTTGCGCTGATAGTCGGCCTTGTTGACGGGGTCGGCAGCGATCAGCGCCTTGGTGATGTTGTTCACGTAGATTTCGGCATTGGCCAGGTTATGCCAGGCGTGTGGGTCGGGAATGGTTTCGCCGTCTTCATCCATGGTGTGGGAGATCACGCCTTTGCTGGCAGTGACCACGGTGGCTTTGGTTTCGGTGCTGGTTACCAGGCGGTCCAGCCAAGGCTCGAAGCCGAGGCCGTTCTTGATGATGACTCTGGCCTTGAGCAGCGCTTTGGCATCGTCCGGCGTTGGCTCGTAGGTATGGGCGTCGGCGTCGGGGCCGACCATATTGCTGATCTGGATGTGATCGCCACCGATCTGGTGAGTGATGTCATCGAGGATGCTGAAGCTGGTGACCACCTGAAGCTTGTCTGCGGCCTGAGCCGTCGATAAGGACAAGACGAGACTGAACAGCACGAGTAGAGCGCGCATCGGGAAACACCTCATTGGGATGACAGCAAGGGCGGGCGGCGCAGCAAGCCGTGCACCGGACCGAAGACAACGGACAGCAGATACCCTGCACCCGCCACCAGCACGATGGCCGGGCCGCTGGGTAACGAGTAGTAGAACGACAGCAACAAACCCAGCCACACCGACACGCATCCCAGCACTGCCGATACTGCGATCAACACGGGCAGGCGCCGGCTCCAGAAACGTGAAGCGATGGCCGGCAACATCATCAGGCCCACCACCATCAAGGCGCCGATGGCCTGGAAGCCGATCACGAGGTTCAGCACCACCAGGGTCAGGAACAGCCCGTGAGCCAGTGGGCCGAGGCGACTGACGGTTTGCAGGAACAGTGGGTCGAGGGTGTCCAGCAGCAGCGGCTTATAGATCACAGCCATGGCGATCAGGCTGAAACCCGTGACCCAGAGCATGCCAGTGAGGGTGGTTTGGTCCACGGCCAAGGCGGAGCCGAACAGCAGGTGCAGCAGGTCCAGGCGCTTGCCGGCGATGCCGAGGATCAGCACGCCGGTGGCCAGCGAGATGGGGTAGATGGCAGCGAGGCTGGCGTCTTCGCGCAGGCCTGTGCGACGTGTGATCCAGGCGGACAGGCCAGCCATGCTAAGGCCTGCACCGAGGCCACCGATGGTCAAGGCGGGCAGGCTGAGCCCGGCAAACCAGAAACCCAGCGCGGCGCCGGGCAGAATGCCGTGGGCGACGGCGTCACCGATCAGGCTCATGCGCCGCAGGATCAAAAACACGCCCAACGGTGCGGTGCTGCAGGCGAGTACCAGGCCGCCAATCAAGGCGCGACGCATGAAGACGAAGTCGACGAAGGGCATCCACAGGTGGGCGGCGAAATGCATCAGGCCACCTGCATCTGAGGTTGCGGGCGGATCAGCTCTTTGCTCGGGCCAAACACGCAGCCGGTGCTTTTGATTTGCACCACTTGCTGGGTGTGCTGGCGCACGGACGCAAGGTCATGGCAGACGACGATCAGCGTGCGGCCTTGCGCTTGCCAGGCGTGGATGTGTTTCCAGCACAGCGCCTGGCCTTCTTCGTCGAGGGCGGCGTGAGGCTCGTCGAGCAACAACACGGGCGATTCGGCCAGGCTCATACGGGCGAGCAGGGCGCGCTGCAATTCGCCCCCGGACAAGGCCATCAACGGGCGGTGCTCCAGGCCGCTGAGGCACCAGTCTTGCAATACCGCCTCAAGGCGCTGGCTACGTTGTGGCGGGGAGAGTTGAGTGCCCCAGAAACCGGCGGCGACCAATTCTTGAAGGCTGATGGGGAATTGGCGGTCGAGTTGTTGCTGCTGGGGCAGGAACGACAGGCCGCCACGGCGTGGAACGTCCACGCTGACTTTGCCCGCCAGAGGTTTTTGCAGGCCGGCGATGACCTTGAGCAGGCTGCTTTTACCGGTGCCGTTGGCCCCGATGATGCCGGTCAGGCTGCCTTTTTCCAGGGTGAGGTTTATGGCGGGTGTCAGCGGTTGGCCTGGGGCGCCCCAGCGCAAAGCGGTGCAGGTGATCATGCAGGGTTTCTCGTCCAGCGGCTTTCAGCCACGGCATCGTGCGCGTGCAGGCTTTCGGCGTGGATCACTTTCAGGTGGAAGGCTTTGACGGCATCCGAGCGTTTCAAGGCGAGGTTCACGCGGCGGGCGGCGTCTTCGCAGAACATCAGGTTCTGCCCATTGGCCAGGGCGAAGGCTTGTTCGTCCGCACGTTTTACAGCGGTTTGTACGGCGGTGCCGAGGGCGGCTTCGACCTTATCGATTAACTCTGTAATAGGTAATTGCTCGCCTTGCAGTTGGACATGCAATTGCGCATTGCTGCGCTGACTGTGGGGCGTGGCGACGATGCCGTTGGCGCTGCCGAGCCAGCTCAACACGTCGTCGTGCCGCAACGGGGTGTTGCCAAAGTCTTCGACAAATTGCTGCTGAATCAATTGCCTGGCGAGGGCAGCAGAGCAGGGGCAGGTTGAGGAATAAATAACGTCAATTTTTAGTTCCACGTGGAACATCTGGTTTTCAAGACGCGCTTCGATACTGATCGGGTAGCGCTTCCATCCGGCCAAGGGGCTGACCAAGGCGGCGCGTTTCAGCAGCAAATCCGTGTGGATACGCAGGTAGGCGTTCTTAGATAAACCTTCATGACTGTCGAGAAACCGCTGCAGTACATTACGCAGATGTGCGGGCGTAAGGGACTGCTGGTCGAGCATTTCCAGCGCCAGGTACAGGCGTGACATATGAATGCCACGGGCGCTGCCATCGTCCAGGCTCACGCCAGCGTCGGCGGTGGCCGTCAGGTGCTGGCCGTTGATCAGGATCGGCAACGCGATGCCGCACATGCCCACCCAATCGAGTGGCAAGGCTTGGCGTGAAGCCTGCGCGGCGATATCCGGCAGAGTCAGCGCATTCATGAGCAGGTCCATCGTTGGAAATAAAAAAGACATGTTATATTATAACTATTGAGTCGACGATGATTTTTCTGCTCCAGCCTTTTTTCAGTCATGTCGAGTAGGGACGCTCCTTTATTTGCGGTATTCGTATGCACAGACGTCAGCTCTTGAACCTGCTCTTGGCCAGCCCTCTTTTCACTCTGCCGTTTACGGCCCACGCCACGCAGATACGCAACGCCCGCTTGTGGCGCTCGGACGACAAGCTTCGGCTGGTGTTCGACCTCAGCGGCCCGGTGCAATACAAGACGTTTACCCTGAGCGCACCGGAGCGTTTGATCATCGACCTGAGCGGCGCCGGGCTCAGTGGTGATTTCACTCAGTTGGCGTTGAAGGACAGCGGGATCACCTCAATCCGCTCCGGGCATTTCGGCAAAAGCGATACGCGCATCGTGCTGGACCTGGCGTCGCCGATGCAGCTCAACAGCTTTCTATTGCCACCCCAGGACGGCCAGGGCCATCGCCTGGTACTGGACCTGACCAGCGCCACCCAGGCGCCTCGACAAATCGCCGCCGAACCTGCGCCGTTAGTGGATAAGGCGCACCCCAAGCGCGACATCATCGTGGTGGTCGACCCCGGCCACGGTGGCAAGGACCCAGGCGCCGTCGGCTCCAAAGGCCAGCGCGAGAAAGACGTGGTGCTGTCCATTGCCCAGTTGTTGGCCAAACGTTTGAAGCGTGAAAAGGGCTTTGACGTGAAGTTGGTGCGCAACGACGACTTCTTCGTACCGCTGCGCAAGCGCGTGGAAATCGCCCACAAGCACAATGCCGATATGTTCATCTCAGTGCATGCGGATGCGGCGCCGCGGATCACCGCGTCAGGCGCGTCGGTGTATGCCCTATCCGAAGGTGGCGCCACTTCAGCCACGGCGCGATTCATGGCGCAACGAGAAAACGGCGCAGATTTGCTCGGGGCCACCCGCCTGCTGAACCTGAAGGACAAGGACCCCATGCTGGCTGGGGTGATTCTGGACATGTCGATGAATGCCACGATCGCCTCCAGCTTGCAGCTGGGCAGTTCGATTTTGGGCAGCTTGGAAGGCATCACCAGCCTGCATCAGAAGCGCGTGGAACAGGCTGGGTTTGCGGTGCTCAAGTCACCGGACGTGCCGTCGGTCCTGGTGGAAACCGGGTTTATCTCCAATGCACGGGACAGTGCGCGCCTGGTTACCGTGCGCCACCAACAGGCGGTTGCGGAGGGGCTGTTTGAAGGCCTGAAAAAGTATTTCCAGAAGAACCCACCGATGAACAGCTACATGGCGTGGGTGCAGGAGCAGAAGAACGGTCAGGTCTAACAGCCGGTCATGCGGCTGCAGGTGAATTTGGCGCTGGCGCCGCCCGAACTGGAAAACCGGTTGAGGGTGGTCCAGCCCACGCGCCGCGTGTAGCCGACCCATGCCTCACCGTCCGATGCCAGCCCGGTAAAGAACGTCAGTTGCCCGTAACGGCTGTTGGTCTGAGCCCAATAGCGTTTGCCGATCACCTCGTACCCGCGCAAGTACGTGGTGCTGCCGACTGTCGCTACGCTGTAGGCGTTACCCAATGGGTCGACGCAGGCCAGCAGGTTGGCGCTGCGCGTGCAGTTGGCCAGCAGACTCGGCGCTTGGGCGCAGGCAGTTCCTGCCGCCACCGATAACAGGGCGCACACCCAGTATTTCATCGGGATTCTCAAGGTTGGGGAAGTGTTCAAGCATTGCGCCCTTCGTCGTGGCAAGCAAGACGGCATTGGCTTATTTGTGTTGTTATACTATAACATAAAAACACAGCCTGGCTTTACCGGGCGGCCTGATGAGAATGTCCTGATGCCCAATCGTCTCCCCGTTACTGTGTTGTCCGGCTTTCTCGGCGCCGGTAAAAGCACGCTGCTCAACTACGTCCTGCGCAACCGTGAGAACCTGCGGGTGGCGGTGATCGTCAACGACATGAGCGAAATCAACATCGACGGCAGCGAAGTCCAGCGCGACGTCACGCTCAACCGCGCCGAAGAAAAGCTGGTGGAAATGAGCAACGGCTGCATCTGCTGCACCTTGCGGGAAGACTTGCTGGAAGAAGTCGGAAAGCTCGCCAAGGAAGGTCGGTTCGATTACCTGCTAATCGAATCCACCGGCATCTCCGAACCCTTGCCCGTGGCCGAAACCTTCACTTTTCGTGATGAAAACGAACAAAGCCTGGCCGACATCGCGCGCCTGGACACCCTGGTTACCGTGGTCGACGGGATGAACTTCCTGCTCGACTATCAGGCTGCTGAAAGCCTGGCCTCACGCGGCGAAACCCTCGGTGAAGAAGACGAACGCTCCATCACCGACCTGCTGATCGAGCAGATCGAATTCGCCGACGTGATCCTCATCAGCAAGATCGACCTGATCAGCAGCCGCGAACGCGAAGAGTTGATAGCGATCCTCGAGCGCCTTAATGCCCAGGCGGAAATCATCCCGATGGTCATGGGCGAAGTGCCGTTGCATAAGATCCTCAACACTGGGCGTTTCGACTTTGAACGCGCCGCCCAAGCCCCCGGCTGGTTGCAGGAACTGCGCGGTGACCACGTGCCGGAAACCGAAGAGTACGGCATCGCGTCCACCGCCTACCGTGCCCGCCGCCCCTTTCATCCGCAGCGTTTTTTCGACTTTATCGACCGGCCCTGGGTTAACGGCAAACTGCTGCGCTCCAAGGGCTTTTTCTGGCTGGCCAGCAAGCATCAGGACGCGGGCAGTTGGTCCCAGGCCGGCGGCTTGATGCGCCATGGTTTTGCCGGCCGCTGGTGGCGCTTTGTGCCGAAAAGCCAGTGGCCGCAGGACGAAGAAAGCGTCGCGGCGATCATGGGTAACTGGCAACCGAGCACCGGCGATTGTCGCCAGGAACTGGTGTTTATCGGGCAAAACATTGATTTCGCCCTGATGCGCGCCGAGTTGGACGCCTGCCTGCTCAACGATGAAGAAATGGCCGTGGGCGTCGAAGGTTGGCGCCTGCTGGCCGATCCTTTTGGCCCCTGGTATGAGGAGGCTGCCGCCTGATGCTGGCCCCGGTGATTCCCCTGCGCCCCGTAATTCGCCAGGCCTTTGGTGAAACGCCGCTGGCGCTCTCTGACATTCTCGAAGACGGCGTGAACCTGGCGTTGTGGCAGCGCCAGTTGCCGCTGCACATCGCTGAGTTCGGCGCCTTGCTGGTGGCGCTCAATGAGCCGTTGGCCGATTCCATGGTCATTGAGCTCAACAACGAAGACGCCGTGCCCAACGTGCAGGGCTTGGCGTCCAGTTGCCGCGATCTTGAAGGCTATGAAGGCTTTGTCGCCGATGTATCGTGGCTGGTCAGCGCGTTTGCCTGCTTGCTGGGTGCCAAGCGCATTGGTGTGCGGCTGCGACTGTTGGACAAGGCCATGTGCCCGCGTTTTCACGTCGATCATGTGCCTGTGCGGTTGATCACCACCTATGCCGGCATCGGCAGCCAGTGGTTGCGCGAAGGCGTGATGGACCGTCGCAAGCTGAGCCAACCGGACGCGGAGCCCAGCGAGCGTATCGAACAGATCCACTGCGGCGAAGTCGCCCTGCTCAAGGGCACCAAATGGCATGGCAACGAAGGCCACGGTTTGATTCACCGCTCGCCAGCCCTCAAAGCCGATGAACGCCGCTTGATCCTGACACTGGATTGGCTCGCATAACCGCGTAGGATCAAACGCTCTACACGGTCCGAACGATGCCCCTCATGCTCCAGAACATTCCTACCCACGTGATTGCCGGGGCCCTGGGCGTCGGCAAGACCAGCCTTATCAAGCACCTGCTCGCCCAGCGCCCGGCACACGAGCGCTGGGCCGTGCTGATCAATGAGTTCGGGCAGATCGGCCTGGACGCCGCCTTGCTCACTCAGGATGACGACGGCATTGCCCTGGGCGAAGTCGCCGGAGGCTGTCTGTGCTGTGTGAATGGAGCCCCGTTTCAGGTAGGGCTTGGTCGCTTGTTGCGCAAGGCCAAGCCTGATCGGCTGTTTATCGAACCGTCGGGCCTGGGCCATCCGGCGCAATTGCTCAAGCAGTTGCGCGCAGCGCCGTGGCAGGAGGTGCTGGCCGTTCAGCCTTGCGTGATGGTGTTGGATGCGCAGGCCTTGGCGGCAGGCAAACCCTTACCGCCAGCGCAACAGGAAGCGCTGGCCCGTGCAGGCCTGCTGGTACTGAACAAGGATGAAGCGCTGGACGCCGCACAGCGCCAGGCGATTGAGCGGTTGTTACCGGAATGTCCGCTTTACTGGACGCGCCAGGCCCGGCTGCCTCTGGAGCAATTGCCTGGCCTGCACGAACACGCGAGCAGCGCTGTGGATAACTTAGAAGTGCCAAAAGGCCTGGCGCAAATGCCGGCCATCTGGAGCGATCCTACGTTGCCGATTTGCCTCAGCCAAGCCCAAGAGGGCGGCTGGAGTATCGGCTGGCGCTGGCACCCGAGCCAGCAATTCGATGCGCAGCGCCTGTATCAATGGCTCACACACCTTGAATGGCGCCGCGCCAAGCTGGTTATCCACAGCACAGAAGGTTGGGTTAGCGCCAACGCTGTGGATAACAGCCCGCTCGTCTGGCAACCCAGTGAGTGGCGTCGTGATTCGCGGGTCGAGTTGATTTTCAGCGAGCCACAGGACTTGGCCGCGTTGCAGGCTGCATTAGCGGCCTGCCGTTACTGACGGTTCTTGGTGCCGTGGTCCTGGCGCCACTGGCTCAGCTCGATCACCTCGGCGCTAGGCAGCGGCGTCTTGATCTCGAACGGGTAGGGCGCGAGTTCGATATGTGCACTGTGGGCGCCAAATTGGGTAATCGTCCCAGGATGGCGGGTTTCGCCGGTCACGGTGAACTCGAAATTGTAGATACGTGCCAGGCGCCGTCGACCGTTGGCATCCTTCACAAAACCGATGCGCTTGAGCGCCACCGCGCCGTCCAATAGTTCGATGTCGAGCTTGGCGCAATGCTGCTTGACCCGCTCCAGCGCCCGTTCGCGCAAGCCGTGGTTGTGCCACACCCAGGCGGCGCCGGTCGCCAGCAGCATCAACACGAAGATGTTTCCCAGGGTCAGCATGCGATGAACTCCAACAAAGTGAGAGCAGCTTAACTGTGTCGCCGGTCTGTCGTATAGGCCGTGTTTAGTCGCATACTGCGCGCCCAGAATTTCAACGGCTTGACGGAATCCCCTGCATGAAACGCACACCTCATCTGCTTGCGATCCAGTCCCATGTGGTCTTTGGCCACGCCGGAAACAGCGCCGCCGTGTTCCCCATGCAGCGGGTTGGGGTGAACGTCTGGCCATTGAACACGGTGCAGTTCTCTAACCATACGCAGTATGGCCAGTGGGCGGGCGAAGTGTTGGCGCCGCAGCAGATTCCGGCGCTGGTGGAAGGCATCGCCGCGATCGGCGAGCTTGGCAACTGCGACGCCGTGCTGTCCGGCTACCTCGGCAGTGCGGACCAGGGCAGGGCGATCCTCACCGGCGTGGCGCGCATCAAGGCCCTCAACCCCAAAGCCCTGTATTTGTGCGACCCGGTGATGGGCCACCCGGAGAAAGGCTGCATTGTGCCCCAGGAAGTCAGCGATTTCCTGTTGGACGAAGCCGCGGCCATGGCTGACTTCCTGTGCCCCAACCAGCTGGAGCTGGACAGCTTTGCCGGGCGCAAGCCGCAATCGTTGTTCGATTGCCTGGCCATGGCCAAAGCGTTGCTGGCGCGCGGGCCGAAGGCAGTATTGGTCAAGCATTTGGATTACCCCGGCAAACTGCCGGATGGTTTCGAAATGCTGCTGGTGACCGCCGAAGGCTGCTGGCACCTGCGCCGACCGCTGCTGGCGTTTGCGCGTCAGCCAGTGGGCGTTGGCGATTTGACCTCGGGGCTATTCCTGGCGCGCGTTTTGTTGGGCGATAGCCTCCTGGCCGCCTTTGAGTTCACCGCCGCAGCGGTGCATGAAGTGCTGCTGGAGACCCAGGCTTGCGCCAGTTACGAGCTGGAGCTGGTGCGCGCCCAGGATCGTATCGCCCATCCTCGGGTGCGTTTTGAAGCCACGGCCATCGGCCTGTAGGATCATTCCTGATTGAGCCAGGCAAAGGGCGTCCGTTAATATCGGACGCTTCTTCATCCCCTGTGTTTTTCAAGGAAGAACCATGTCTCCCTTATTCCCTTCGCTGCGGGCGCTAACCGCCCTGGTGCTGATGTCGCTGCTGGCCGGTTGCAGTGTGAACGGCACTTACCCTGACGCCACCGAGCCTGATGCCGCCAAGCTGCGTTTCATCTCTAATACGTCCAATACCACCATCGACGTCTACGACGCTCAGCACTGTATGGGCCAGACCACTGGCATGCTGAATAATATTTTCCTGGTCGATACCCGGCGGCGTGTCGACATGTCCGTCCCTCCGCCAGCCAAGGCCAGGGGGTTGCTGGAGTTCAAGCTGGCGCCTGGCAAAGAGACGATGTTGATGATTAATACCAATGGGGGTAGCTACGTTTGCGGCAAAGCACTGAGCATCACGCCAAAGGCAGGGGAAGAGTATGAAGTGACCTTTGACATGGCGCGGGGGGTTTGCACGACTTCGTTGCAGCGCCTGGCCCGATCTAATGGCAAGGACGTGCGCATTCCACAGCCGATATTCGAGAACGGCATGCCATCGTGCGCAGGCAAAAGCCCGATATTCGGTAAGGTTATCCCCGTCACGCCACACCGTACCGCGTTGATCAACGCGATCGTTGAAACCCATATGCAGCTCATCACGTTGATGGAGCCAGACACAGCGCAGCGCCCGCAAGCCACCGAAGAGGCGATCGCCGAGCGCAAGGCGAAACTTGGCCAATTCACTCCACCCGAGGCCTATTGGGCTGAGTACCGTCAGAACTATGCACGGGTGAATCAGGAGTTGGCCGGCCGCAAGGCGCGGACTCTTGAGCTTTATGAGAGGGTTTACCGCATGCGGCTGAGCGGCACCGAAGATGCCATTCTGGAGCAGTGGCAAAACCCGACAGACGCCGCCGTGGTCGAGCGCGTCAAGGCGAACGACAAGTTGATGGCGCAGTACTATCAGAACACCAGCAAAGCGGTGATGGTAGACATCGTTAACCATCACATTGAGCGCATGAGCCAGTTGGATCAGCGATTTGATGTGTGCGCCCACTACGATCAGTGCTGGCGGTTGTAGGGGCGGGGTTTGTTCGCCCCTACAAGGGAAAAGGGCTTATAGGGCGTCCGCCTTGATTTCCTGGTAGCGCTTTTCCAGCTCCTGGCGGATCTGGCGGCGCTGCTGGGCTTGCACGAACCGGCGTTTGTCTTCGCTGTTGTGCGGTTGCAGCGGCGGTACGGTGGCCGGTTTGCGCTGGTCGTCCACGGCCACCATGGTGAAGAAGCAGCTGTTGGTATGGCGCACCGAGCGCTCGCGGATATTCTCGGTCACCACCTTGATGCCCACCTCCATCGAGGTGTTGCCGGTGTAGTTGACCGACGCGAGGAACGTCACCAGTTCGCCGACATGGATCGGCTCGCGGAAAATCACCTGGTCGACCGACAACGTGACGACATAGCGGCCGGCATAACGGCTCGCGCAGGCGTAGGCGACTTCGTCGAGGTATTTGAGCAGGGTACCGCCGTGGACATTGCCTGAGAAGTTGGCCATGTCAGGGGTCATCAATACCGTCATCGACAGCTGGGCGTTTCCGGGTTCCATAGCACACTCACGGGTTGTAGGCATTGGTTGGGGGGCACCTCTGCGGGTGCTGGAATCTTTGCAGCGCCATCCCTAACGGGACGCCGGTGGGCGGCTTGCCGTCACGCTTCTACCGATCTGTTTCCATATCTTGCGCCGGCTTTCTGCCGGAAGTCGCGGTGTTAACCCGCGGCGGTCATGCCCAAGCGCATGAGCCGAGTGTTCGGCATGTATGGCGAATGGCTGCGCAGCATTCAGCCATAGGGCGAGGGCGCGATGCTGGTGTCGCTGCTCTTCCTGATCGCGGCGTACCGCAAGCTCAAGGCGCTGTCGATGCTGCTGGCGGAGATGAGCGTGAAGCCGGAAATGGCCGGGCGGCATACTCAGCGCGTGCGGCGGGTGATTGCGGAGCTGATCCCAATCCTCTCGCTGCTGGTGATTTTCCTGCTATTGGCAGCCTTGTCGGCCAGTATCCTGCCGACCAACAAGTTGCTGGTGCTGATCGCCGTGGTCACGGCAGCGGTGGCGGCCGTGCTCTGGCGGTGGTTCATCCGCGTGCATACGCGGATGCAGGTCGCATTGCTGGAGACGCTGGATAATCACAAGGATACGCCAGAGCACTCACACCGGCCTGGGTGTGAACTCAGCTTTCCAGCCAGACGTCCCGCGCCCAGTGCCACACCGATTCCCAGGTTTCTTCGGTGACAAGTTCTTCTTCGCCAGACCACAGCACCACCGTGCCGTCTTCCTCGACGCAGTAATAGTCGTCACCGTCCTGGCAGATCGGGATCATGCTGCGATCAACGCCGGCATCCCAAGCGTTTGCTGCCACGTCC
Organism: Pseudomonas sp. RA_15y_Pfl1_P11; assembly: GCF_963970975.1. NCBI lineage: Bacteria > Pseudomonadati > Pseudomonadota > Gammaproteobacteria > Pseudomonadales > Pseudomonadaceae > Pseudomonas > Pseudomonas sp. RA_15y_Pfl1_P11. Next base: position 139,723 of record NZ_CAXAOY010000004.1, on the reverse strand, counting down.
GGCAGGTAGGTGTGGGATTGTGGGTCGGTGACAGTCACCGGCTCCAGGCTGCCGTACACCACGTCGCTGACGGTCAGCAGGAATTCCCGGAAGACAAACGGGATGTCGATGAACAGTTGTTCCTCGATTTCCACAATCTGATCTTCATCAGGCAGTTCCAGGGGAACCGGGACCGGTTCGTTGGCTTCACGCAATTGTTCGATGATTTCTTCCACGGCCGGGATCCTCTTGCTAGATGGCGCGGTTTATAGGGGCGTTTTATACAGTAGCTCGCTATAAGTGCAACCGTGAAATAGAAAACCCCGGACAGGTCCGGGGTTTTTTGTGACTGCCTGCTCAAGCGTGCGGGGATCAGCCGTTCTGGCGGATACCGGCGACCAGCCATGGCTGGTTCTCGCCTTGTGGGCGTTCCATGTTCCAGCTTTCGCTGAACACTTCACCCTGGTCGAAGCGTGAGGTCTTAGACACACCGCTGAACGTCAGTGTGGCGATGGTCTTGTCGGCGCGATCATCCACACCGTCCAACTGTACGCGCAGGTCTTCAATGTAGGTCGACTGGAAAGCGTCGCCCAGGTCGGCACGTTCGCGCTTGAGGAACTCCAGCAGTTGCGGGGTTACGAACTCGGCGATCTTGTCCATTTCGTTGGCGTCCCAGTGCTGCTGCAGGGACTGGAAGTGGCTGCGGGCCGCTTCGACGAAACGTTCTTCGTTGAACCAGGCCGGTGCGTTGATCACCGGGCGGGCTGCAGCAGGTGCTGCCGAACCACCGAAGATCGAACCCATGGCTGGTTTTTGCTCGAACGCTTCACGCTGCATCGGCGCGCCGGCGGGAGCCAGGTGCTCCTGCTGCTTGCGGCGACGGGCAGCGATAAAGCGGAAGATCATAAAGGCGATGACCGCCAGGATCAGCATGTCGAAAATCTGCATGCCCTCGAAGCCGCCCCCCATGAACATGGACGCGAGCAGGCCACCGGCGGCGATACCGGCCAGAGGGCCTAACCAGCGCGAAGCACCGCCAGCCTTGGCAGCAGCGCCCGCAGCACCGGCTGCGCCTGCGGTAGCCGCAGCACCGCCGGATGGAGCCATTTGGCTGGTCTGGTGAGTCGGTGCTGCCCCCGAACTTTTGCCGCCACCGAAGCGCTTGGCGTTGGCGTCGATGCTCATCGTCAGGCCGATGCACAACGCCATGGCGATGCTAAGAAAACGTTTCATAAAGGGAATTCTCATTTGTGGATTGCACGCGCGCCATGTTGCACAGGTGCAGTGACAGTGGCTAGCGACATAATGTTTCGGGCTTTTGCGTAGGACCGGCCCAGAAAGGTCTGTAGGACTTATTACAGATATTGGCCCGCGCTTGCTAAAAACAAGGGCGGGCCAATCACCTTCATGTAGGCAGATGTTTCAAATGGCGTCGAGCTTCGCGTAACCCATCATCAGCCACTTGCTGCCTTCGGCGAAGTTCACCTGCACCCGCGCCTGGGCACCCGCGCCTTCGAAGTTGAGGATCACGCCTTCGCCGAACACCGAATGCCTGACCTGCTGGCCAAGGCTGAACTGGGTTTCCGGAATTTCTGAGCCGGCGAACAGGCTGCTGGCGCTTTGCTGCTGGCCTCCGCCGAACGGGCGGCTGACGCTGTTGGAAAGGCGCACTTCCTGAATCAGACCCTTCGGCACCTCACGTACGAAGCGCGACACCTTGTTGTAGGTCTCGCTGCCGTACAGGCGTCGGGTTTCGGCGTAGGTCATCACCAGGTTCTGCATGGCGCGGGTGATGCCGACGTAGGCCAGGCGACGTTCTTCCTCTAGACGGCCAGGTTCTTCCAGGCTCATCTTGTGGGGGAAGAGGCCTTCCTCCATGCCGACCAGGAACACATACGGGAATTCCAGGCCCTTGGCGCTGTGCAAGGTCATCAGCTGGATGCTGTCTTCATGCTCATCGGCCTGGGTGTCGCCGGCTTCCAGCGACGCATGCCCGAGGAATGCGGCGAGCGGAGTCAGCTCTTCGTCTTCCTCGGTGTTTTCGAACGCACGGGCGGCGCTCACCAGTTCCTCAAGGTTTTCTACCCGAGCCTGGCCTTTCTCGCCTTTTTCCGCTTCGTGGTAGGCGATCAGGCCGGACTGTTCGATAACGGTCTGAGTCATCAGGTGCAGCGGCATTTCCGCGCATTTGGCCGACAGGTTCTCGATCAGCTCGACAAACACGCCCAGTGCGCCCGCTGCACGACCGGTCAGGCCTTTATTGGCGATCAGCAAGCGCATGGCTTCCCACATCGACACATCGGCATGGCGAGCGTGGTCGCGAATCGCCTCGACGGTTTTCTCGCCGATGCCACGCGCCGGGATATTGATGACGCGCTCCAGCGCCGCATCGTTGCCACGACCTTCCAGCAAACGCAGGTAAGCCATGGCGTTCTTGATTTCGGCACGCTCGAAGAAGCGCTGGCCGCCATAGATGCGGTACGGGATGCGCTCGCGCAGCAAGGCTTCTTCCAATACCCGCGATTGGGCGTTGGAGCGGTAAAGAATCGCGATGTCGCTGCGTGCCAAGCCGGTTTTCAGCGCGCTTTCGATGGTTTCTACCACGTAGCGCGCTTCATCGTGCTCGTTGAACGCGGCGTACAGGTTGATCGCTTCGCCTTCGCCGCCGTCGGTCCACAGCTCTTTGCCCAGTCGCCCGGTGTTATTGGCGATCAAGGCGTTGGCTGCCTTGAGGATCCCGGCTGTGGAGCGGTAATTCTGCTCCAGGCGGATGGTGACCGCGTCCGGGAAGTCTTCGGAGTACTGGTAGATGTTTTCGATTTTCGCGCCACGCCAGCCGTAGATCGACTGGTCGTCGTCACCCACCACCATCAGACTGTCGCCACCTTTGGCCAGCAGGCGCAACCAGGCGTACTGCACGGCGTTGGTGTCCTGGAACTCGTCCACCAGAATGTGTCGGAAGCGTTTCTGGTAATGGGCCAGCAACCCTGGGTTGTCGCGCCACAGGTCGAGGGCGCGCAGCAGCAGCTCGGAGAAGTCGATGACTCCGGCGCGCGCGCAGGCGGCCTCGTAGGCTTCATAAATGCTGCGCATGGTGGCCAGGAACAAGTCGCCGCTGGCCTGGATATGTTGCGGGCGCAGGCCTTCGTCTTTCTGGCCGTTGATAAACCATTGCGCCTGACGCGCCGGCCAACGCTGTTCGTCGAGGCCCAGTTCGCGGATCACCCGCTTGACCAGGCGTTGCTGGTCATCGCTGTCGAGGATCTGGAAGGTCTGGGCCAGGCCCGCTTCCTGCCAATGGGCGCGCAACAGGCGGTGCGCCAGGCCGTGGAAAGTGCCTACCCACATGCCGGCCGGGCTGATGCCCATCAACTGCTCGATGCGGTGGCGCATCTCGGCAGCGGCCTTGTTGGTGAAGGTCACCGACAGGATGGAATGCGGTGACGCGTTCTCGACCTGGATCAACCAGGCGATACGGTGCACCAGCACTCGGGTTTTACCGGAGCCAGCACCGGCCAGGACCAACTGACGGCCAACGGGGGCTGCTACGGCCTGGCGTTGGGCATCGTTGAGGGAGTTAAGCAAAAGAGAGAGATCATCGCGCATCGGCGCATTCTATGGCCCACGGGAGAGTGGGGCAAATACCAATGCCGGGTGGTCGACGTAAAACAGTCGGGGTGATGACCGGTCGGTCAACGGTCGCAGCCCGCGCAGCGTCTCGTTCAAGCCGTCTGGCTCCGGAGTTTGCGCTGCCTGAGCGTGCGGCTTTTATGACGTGGAGCAGTTTGGCCGGAGCGCTTGCTTGTGTATGCTCCGTCGACGTTTCGGGCTCACCATTATAAGAACACTGCCTATGACCCTCAGCACCGATCTGCTCGACCCCTCGGCGGCGCCCGCACAGGTTCTTCGCAAACACTACGCCACCGAGATGGCGGTCGAGCGCACGCGCCTGCTGTATCAAGGCTCCCTGCTGCCGACCCTGTTGATGCTGGTCAATGGCCTGGTCTGCGCCTGGCTGCTCTGGAACCCCAAGCAATACCTCTTGGACAGCATCTGGCTGGTCTGGCTGCTGGCCTTGGTGGCGATGCGCGTGATTCAGGTGGCGGCGTTTGATTCAGCCATGCCCAGCCGCCAGGCCCAGCCGATATGGCGACGCGTGTTCATGCTCGGCTCGGCGGTCAGCGGCCTGACCCTGGCTATTGCCGCCATCGCGCTGGTGCCGGCGGACAGCTTTATGCAACAGGCCTGGGTGTTTGGCCTGATTGGCGCCGCGACGCTGTCGGCCAGCGTGGCCTATGCCGTGAGCCTGCCGGCGTTTTTGTCTTTCGCCTTGCCGTGCCTGGTGCCGGCGATCATCTACCTGTTCTGGAACGGCGACCCGCGGCAGCGCGGTTGGGGTGTACTGGGCCTGATCCTGCTGGCGTCCTTGAGCCTGGTGGCGTGGCAGGTCAATCGCCTGATCCAGCGCGGGCTGCTACGACGCTTCCAGAACCAGGCGCTGATCGAGCACCTGCAACAGGCGCAGCAGCGCAGCGAACAACTCAATCAGGAGTTGGTGCGCGAAGTCGAACAGCGCCGCCAGGTCGAGCAGGAACTGCGTGACGCACAAATCGGCCTGCAGGACCGCGTGGCGCAACGTAGCCAGGAGCTGGACGCCGCCAGCCTGGCCCTGAATAAAAGCGAAGCGCGCCTTGCCATGGCCCTGCAAGCCAGTGAGCTTGGCCTGTGGGACTGGAACCTGCAAACCGACGAAGTCCACCACACCCAGCTCAAGGAGTTGTTCGGCCTGGAGCCGGAGTACGTCACGGCGATGCTCGGCCATCTCAAGCCGCGCCTGCATCCCGAAGACCTGCCGCTGCTCAAGCGCGCGCTGGTGGAACACCTTAAGGGCCGCAGCGAGGACTATCAGGTGGAATACCGCGTGCGCCACGGCGATGGGCACTGGGTATGGATCGAAGACCGTGGCCGTGCCGTGGAGCGCACGGCCAACGGGCGAGTCACGCGCATGCTTGGCACGCGCCGCGATATCAGCGCCGGCAAGGCGCTGGAGGAACAACAGCGCCTGGCGTCGACCGTGTTCGAGGCGGCCAGCGAAGGTATCGTGATTCTTGACCCGGACTACAAGCTGGTCGCCGTCAACCAGGCGTTCAGTCGTGTGACCGGTTTTGAAACCGACGACATGATCGGCCGCAATGTCGTGGAGCTGCCCAGCAGTCGTGATGCCCGCCGCCACTTCCCGGTGATCCGCCAGGCGCTGCTCAGCCACGGCACCTGGCAGGGCGAGCTGGTGGAAACGCGTAAGAACGGCGAGCTGTACCCGCAGTGGCTGCAATTGAACGTGGTGCGCGATGTTCGGGGGAAAGTCAGCCATATCGTGGGTTTCTTCGCCGATCTCTCGGCCAGGCGTGAGTCCGAAGAGCGCATGCGCTACCTCACCCACTATGACGAATTGACCGGCCTGGCCAACCGCTCGCTGTTCCGCGAACGGCTGCGCGAGGCTCATCAGCGCGTGCGTCAGGGCGGGCGCAGCCTAGCGCTGCTGCATATCAACCTGGACCGCTTCAAGCTGCTCAATGACAGTTTGGGCCATGAAGTCGCCGACCAATTGCTGCAGAAAGTGGCGCGCCGCCTGATCAACGCCTTGCCCGAGGCCGACACCATCGCACGCCTGTCCGGGGACGAATTCGCCGTGTTATTCGACGCTTATGGCAACCTCTCGAGCCTGGCGCGAGTCGCCACACGACTGTTGGCCAAGCTGCGCGTGCCGGTGACGGTGGATGGGCATGAGCTGGTAGTGAGTGCTTCGATGGGCGTCAGCCTGTTGCCGGACAATGCACGGGAAATTTCCGCGCTGGTCAGCCAATCGAACATGGCGATGCAGCACGCCAAGCATCTGGGCGGTAATAATTTCCAGTTCTACACCGACAGCCTGCAAGCCAGCACCCTGGAGCGCTTACAGCTGGAAAACCACCTGCGCAAGGCTATAGAGGAGCGCCAGCTCACGGTGTTCTACCAACCGAAACTGTGCCTGGCCACCGGTAAGCTGAATGCTGCCGAAGCGTTGATCCGCTGGGAGCATCCGCAGTGGGGCATGGTGCCGCCGGGGGACTTTATCGGCCTGGCCGAAGAGACCGGCCTGATCGTGCCACTGGGCGAGTTCGTGCTGCGCGAGGCCTGCTGGCAAGCCTGTGAATGGCAGCGTCAGGGGTTGGCGCCGATTCGAGTGTCGGTGAACCTGTCGGTGCATCAGTTGCGCCAGGGCAAGGTGGTCAGCCTGGTGCGTCAGGTGCTCGAAGAAACCGGGCTGGACCCGCAATACCTCGAGCTGGAGCTGACCGAAAGCCAGTTGCTCGACAGCGTTGAACACATCATCGCGACCTTCCAGCAACTGCGCGACCTGGGCGTGAAGTTGGCCATTGATGATTTCGGTACCGGTTATTCGTCCCTCAGCTACCTCAAACGCATCCCCGTGGACTACGTGAAGATCGACCAGAGCTTTATCCGTGGGCTTGGCCAGGGGCGTGAAGACGCGGCCATCACCCGGGCAATCATTGCCATGGCCCATGGGTTGGCGCTCAAAGTGGTGGCCGAAGGTGTGGAGGATCAGCAGCAGCTGGATTTCCTGCGAGGGGAGCAGTGTGACGAAGTGCAGGGCTATTTGATCAGCCGGCCGATGCAGGCCGAAGGGTTGGCAGATTTGTTACGGAAAAATGCAGATTTTCCTGAGTGACGCCAAGGCCGCCCCTGTGGCTACAACTTGGCCGCCCTTAGATTCAAAGGGGAGCAGGGCGATTTAGTGATGCTTCGGACGGGCAAAACGACAATTCTTGTAGTATAACTACAAGATTGCTACATCCTTGGCCCTGCCCATAACAAGAGTCCTGCCCTTTGAACCTGTTGCAACATATCGCCCAGTCGCGCCACCTGTTACGCAAATCGGAACTCAAGGTTGCCGATCACGTGCTGCTTGACCCTGCGGCTGTGATGCACAGTTCCATGGCCGACCTGGCCCATAGTGTGGGCATCAGCGAGCCGACCATCGTGCGCTTCTGCCGCGCCATCGGTTGCTCCGGGTTCCAGGACTTGAAACTCAAGTTGGCCCAAAGTTTGGCCGCCGGTGCCAGCTTCGGGCAATTTGCGATTCACGAAGACGATTCCGTCGCCGACTACAGCCTGAAAATCTTCGACACCACCCTGCACACCCTGATGGAAGTGCGCGAGAAGCTCGACCCGGTGGAGTTGCAAAAGGCCGTGACCGCCATGTCCCAGGCCCAGCGTGTCGAGTTTTACGGTTTTGGTGCTTCGGGCGCAGTGGCCGCTGACGCCCAACACAAGTTCTTCCGCCTGCTGCTCACCGCCGCCGCCTACAGTGACCCGCATATGCAGGCGATGTCGGCGGTGACCTTGAAGCCTACCGACGTCGCCATCTGTATTTCCCAGTCGGGCCGTTCCAAAGACCTGCTGATCACCGCCAATCTGGTGCGTGAAAGCGGTGCGACCCTGATCACCCTGTGCCCGAGCCAGACGCCGTTGGCGGAACTGTCTACGGTCAACCTGGCAATCGACGTGCATGAAGACACTGAGATTTATACGCCGCTGACCTCGCGTATCGCCCACTTGGTGGTGATTGATGTGTTGGCAATGGGCGTGGCCATGGCGCGCGGGCCAAGCCTGGTCAACCACCTCAAGAGCGTGAAGCGCAGCTTGCGTAGCCTGCGGTTGTCGCCCAAGTCGGTCAAAGCCCTCGACGACTAAGGGCTATACACAGAGCAGATGTGGGAGCGGGATTGATCCCACATTTGGATCTCTGACCTATCTGGAAAATTCATCGTCCTGTAACCCCCGCGCCGCCAAACCGTCATCCCCTGCGCCCATCCTGTACTCCCCGCACTCGCATTGGGAGACTCGAAATGGCCCGGCCCTACGAAGACAGCAACAGCACCGTAAAGACCCGTCGTCAGCAGGAAGACCAACGCCGCATGGCGTTCCGTCGCGCAATCGAAGACCGTTGCGAGGAGCGCCAATTGCTCCAGAGCATCAGTGACTACCCGGAACTCCACTGGCAGGCACCCGCGGCTGCCCAGCGAAACGCTCAGCCAGTGCGCTGATCTGCACCCGTTCGCTGCGAATAAAGCCCAGGAACGCATGGGCCACCGGTGACAGGCGCTTGGCCTTGGCCTGCACCAGGCACCAACTGCGGTACAGCGGCAGCTCTTCCACCGGCAGCTCCTTGAGCCCGCCGGTGGCCAGTTCCATGTTGACCGCGTGGCGCGTCAGCAGGGCCACGCCCAATCCCGCGCATACACATTCGCGCTGCGCCTCGGCGGAGGCGACTTCCACCGTCTGGGTGAAGTGCACACGTTTCTCCTTGAAGTATTCTTCGCAAGCCATCCGCGTGCCGGAACCCGGTTCGCGTAGCAGCAGCGTGTAAGGTTCCAGATCTTGCAGGCGCAGTGGGCCTTGCAGGCTCAAAGGGTGGTTGGGGGGCGCCACGGCGACAATCGGGTTGTTGAGGAATGGCAGGAATTCCAGGCCCATGTCCTGGGGCACCATGGACATGATCACCAGATCGTCGCGGTTGTCGGAAAGCCGGCGGATCACCTGGGCACGGTTGACCACCGTCAGGTGCAACTGCACCTCAGGGTGCTGGCGCTTAAAGGCAGCAAACAAATGCGGCACAAAGTATTTGGCGCTGGATTCCACGGCCAGCTTCAGTTGGCCTTGCAGTGAGCCCTGCATGTCCGACAGTTGCATATCGAGGTTCTCCAGCCGTCCGAAGATATCGCGACTGGCCCGTTGCAGCGCTTCAGCGGCCTCGGTCATGTAGAGTTTTTTGCCGACATAATCGAACAGCGGCTGGCCGATCAGCTCTTCCAGCTGACGAATTTGTAGGCTCACGGCGGGCTGTGTGAGGGACATTTCCTCGGCGGCGCGGCTATAAGAGCGCAAATCACACACTTCATGAAAGATCTGCAGCTGACGCAATGTCAGTCGCATCAATGACTTACGCATATTTCGCTCTCCTCATCCCAAGCCAGCCGAACAACTATAAGTCTTTACTTATGCATGACCCAATAATTATTGATTTTTGTTAATCCCTCTACCGGCTTAGTGTGTGTCTCGCGACTGTCATGAAACATTTGGTCACGCGCCGACCCAGCTCCAGTGGGTCGAAGAACGCAGCAATCGGCTCAAGGGAATTTCCAAGTGATAAAAAAGATCCTGATCGCCAACCGTGGTGAAATTGCCGTACGAATCGTGCGTGCCTGCGCCGAGATGGGCATTCGCTCGGTCGCGGTCTACTCCGACGCCGACCGCCATGCGTTGCACGTCAAGCGTGCCGACGAAGCCCACAGCATTGGTGCCGAGCCACTGGCCGGTTACCTGAACCCGCGCAAGCTGGTGAACTTGGCGGTGGAAACCGGTTGTGATGCGCTGCATCCCGGCTATGGCTTCCTGTCGGAGAACGCCGAACTGGCGGATATCTGTGCCGAACGCGGGATCAAATTCATCGGCCCGTCCGCTGAAGTGATCCGCCGCATGGGCGACAAGACCGAAGCGCGCCGCAGCATGATCAAGGCTGGCGTACCGGTCACGCCCGGCACCGAAGGCAACGTCGCCGACATCGCCGAAGCCCTGACTGAAGGCGACCGTATTGGTTACCCGGTGATGCTCAAGGCCACCTCCGGCGGTGGCGGTCGTGGTATCCGTCGTTGCAACAGCCGCGAAGAACTTGAACAAGCCTTCCCTCGCGTCATCTCCGAAGCCACCAAGGCGTTCGGCTCGGCGGAAGTGTTCCTGGAAAAATGCATCGTCAATCCCAAGCACATCGAGGCGCAGATCCTCGGTGACAGCTTTGGCAGCGTGGTGCACCTGTTCGAGCGCGATTGCTCGATCCAGCGCCGCAACCAGAAGCTCATCGAAATCGCCCCAAGCCCTCAGCTGACCCCGGAACAGCGCGCCTACATCGGCGACCTGTCGGTGCGCGCCGCCAAGGCCGTGGGTTACGAGAACGCCGGCACCGTGGAGTTCCTGCTCGCGGAGGGCGAGGTGTACTTCATGGAGATGAACACCCGGGTGCAGGTGGAACACACCATCACCGAAGAAATCACCGGGATCGACATCGTCCGCGAGCAAATCCGTATCGCCTCCGGGTTGCCGCTGTCGGTGAAACAGGAAGATATACAGCACCGGGGTTTCGCGTTGCAGTTCCGCATCAACGCCGAAGACCCGAAGAACAACTTCCTCCCAAGCTTCGGCAAGATCACCCGTTACTACGCCCCCGGCGGTCCTGGCGTGCGCACCGACACGGCGATCTACACCGGCTACACCATCCCACCGTTCTACGACTCCATGTGCCTGAAACTGGTGGTGTGGGCGTTGACCTGGGAAGAAGCCATGGACCGCGGCCTGCGTGCCCTGGACGACATGCGCCTGCAAGGCGTGAAGACCACCGCCGCCTACTACCAGGAAATCCTGCGTAATCCGGAATTTCGCAGCGGCCAATTTAATACCAGCTTTGTGGAAAGCCACCCTGAGCTGACCAACTACTCGATCAAGCGCAAACCCGAAGAGCTGGCCCTGGCCATCGCCGCCGCCATCGCCGCCCACGCAGGCTTATAAATAAGCAGCTGCAAGTTGCAAGCGGCAAGCTACAAGTTAAAGCGCATCAGCCTTTACTTGCAGCTTGTAGCTTGAAACTTGCAGCTATGAGGAGATCCGAATATGACTAAGAAAATCTTCGTAACCGACACCATCCTGCGCGACGCCCACCAATCGTTGCTCGCGACCCGCATGCGCACCGATGACATGCTGCCGATCTGCGACAAGCTCGACAAAGTCGGCTACTGGTCCCTGGAAGTCTGGGGCGGCGCGACCTTCGACGCTTGCGTACGTTTCCTCAAAGAAGACCCGTGGGAGCGCCTGCGCAAACTGCGCGCCGCGTTGCCTAACACCCGCCTGCAAATGTTGCTGCGTGGCCAGAACCTGCTGGGCTACCGCCATTACAGCGACGACGTGGTCAAGGCGTTCGTGGCCAAGGCGGCAGTCAACGGCATCGACGTATTCCGCATCTTCGACGCCATGAATGACGTGCGTAACCTGCGCGTGGCCATCGAAGCGGTGAAGGCCGCCGGCAAACATGCCCAGGGCACCATCGCCTACACCACCAGCCCGGTGCACACTGTCGAAGCGTTTGTGGCCCAGGCCAAACAGCTCGAATCCATGGGCTGCGACTCGATTGCGATCAAGGACATGGCCGGTCTGTTGACCCCGTACGCCACCGGCGAACTGGTCAAGGCGCTGAAAGCCGAACAAAACCTGCCGATCTTTATCCACTCCCACGACACCGCCGGTCTGGCCGCGATGTGCCAACTCAAGGCCATCGAAAACGGTGCCGACCACATCGACACCGCCATTTCCAGCTTTGCCTGGGGCACCAGCCATCCGGGTACCGAGTCGATGGTCGCCGCCCTTAAGGGCAGTGAGTTCGACACCGGCCTGAGCCTGGAACTGCTGCAAGAGATCGGCCTGTACTTCTATGCCGTGCGCAAGAAGTACCACCAGTTCGAAAGTGAATTCACCGCCGTCGACACCCGTGTGCAAGTCAACCAAGTGCCGGGCGGGATGATTTCCAACCTGGCCAACCAGTTGAAAGAGCAGGGCGCCCTCAACCGCATGAGCGAAGTGCTGGCCGAAATCCCGCGTGTGCGTGAAGACCTTGGCTTCCCGCCGCTGGTAACCCCGACCTCGCAGATCGTCGGCACCCAGGCGTTTTTCAACGTGCTGGCCGGTGAGCGCTACAAGACCATTACCAACGAAGTGAAGCTCTACCTGCAAGGCGGCTACGGCAAGGCGCCGGGCACTGTGAATGAGAAACTGCGTCGCCAGGCCATCGGCAGTGAAGAGGTCATTGACGTACGCCCGGCCGATTTGCTCAAGCCGGAAATGACCAAGCTGCGTGGCGAAATCGGCGCGTTGGCCAAGTCTGAAGAAGACGTGCTGACCTACGCCATGTTCCCGGACATCGGCCGCAAGTTCCTCGAAGAGCGCGACGCCGGCACCCTGGCGCCGGAAGTACTGTTGCCGATTCCTGAAGCGGGCGGCGTGGCCCGTGCCGGTGGCGAAGGCGTGCCGACCGAGTTCGTCATCGACGTGCACGGCGAGAGCTACCGCGTGGACATCACCGGTGTCGGCGTGAAGGCCGAAGGCAAGCGCCACTTCTACCTGTCCATCGACGGCATGCCCGAAGAAGTGGTGTTCGAACCGCTCAACGAGTTTGTCAGCGGTGGTAACAGCAAGCGCAAGCAGGCCACCGAGCCAGGCCATGTCAGCACCGCGATGCCGGGCAATATCGTCGACGTGCTGGTCAAGGAAGGCGACGTGGTCAAGGCCGGCCAGGCCGTACTGATTACCGAAGCCATGAAGATGGAAACCGAAGTGCAGGCAGCGATTGCCGGCAAGGTGAGCGCTGTTCATGTAGCCAAGGGCGACCGGGTCAACCCTGGCGAAATCCTGATTGAAATCGAAGGCTGATACAGCCTTCGACATTACCGTTTAATCCTCGGGGGGGCAGGTGCTCCCCTTTTTTTCGCCTGTAGTTTGCTTAGAAACGCATCCGCCACTGCCCTATCAAGCCTTGGCTGCTGCTTTGGGTGCCGTTTTCCGCGCTGTAGGCCACGCCGACGGTGTGGTTGGCGGAGAGTGCCAGATCGAGCCCAGCCTGCAGGTTCAGGCTGTTGCGGTCGAGAGACGCGCCCTGAAGGGTGAAACCGTCAATGCCGCCCTGGCGAAAGGACTGGCGCACCTGGCTGTCGACGTCGCCATAGAGGTGTTTCCAGTGCGTACTCAGATGGGGTGTGAGGGTCATCTGGTTGTCGAACAGGAACAGTTTGGCCAGGCGCAGACCAAAGGTGCTGCTCAGGTTCTGTTGGGTTTGCGCATCGACGTTCAGCGCCGCGGCCCCGCCGTGTTCCTTGAAACTGTCACGGCTGTAGCGCTGGTAGCCAAGGCCAGCAAACGGCTCGATGCTGATGTCGCCACTGCCCAGTTGGTAGCCCATTTCGCCGAAGACATTCTGGCTGTTGGCGGTGTAGCGGCCCTTGAGTGTGTCCTTGTAACCCAGGATATCGATGCCACGTTTGTTTTGCCCCGCATGGCTGCTGTAGATCGCCCCCAGGCGTAACGCCAACGGGCCGTCCTGGCGCACGGCGTAACCGCCCAGATGCCAGCTGTCCAGGTCTGCGGTAAAGCGCTGCGTATCGAAACGGCTGCTGGATTTTGCCCCCAGCACACCGACTCGCCAGGCGTGGTCGACAGCCCAATCTGCGCCCATTAAAACGCCTTGGTTGGCCGTATTCAGGCCGGCAGTGCCGCGCTGGCTGTCGAGACCGCCTTCGCTGCCGAGGTTTTTTACCCAAAAGTGGCCGTTGGAGTCGGTGGGCAACTCGCGCAGGGTCGTGAGCACGCGGCTGCTCAGTTGCTGGGTGCTGCTCTGGGTTGCTGCCGCCAGGTTTGCGTTCTGGCTGCCCGCCAGTTGCTCGAGGGCCGCGCCGAATGCGCCGGGTTTCTGTGCGAGTTCGGCGTTGAGTTTCTCCAGGGCCTTGATCTGCTCGGAGCTTAGATTGCCCGATTCCAGCAGGCGACTCAGTGCTGGCTCCAGCACCTTCGCCACCTGCCGACCATTGTGAGTAGTGGCTTGCCCAGTGAAATAGCCGTCGATAGGCGCAGCTTCAACTTCGGGAAGGTCGAACCATTCAAAAGCCGGTGCGTCGTAGGGTTGATACCAGAACGGCATGTACTCGATATCGCCGCGCGCATGTGCATATTGAAGGTTGGCCGCAGCCAGTAGGCTGATGGCAAGTACGATTCTGCGGAGTGTAATGGGCATGAATTCCCAACCTCTTGGTGAATGAGGCGGGGAATTTAGCGAGGTGAAGGAGGGATAACTGTCAGGCCACGCAGTCGCGGTGTGCGGGAGTTGTCGCTATCGGTCGGCGATAAGCGACGTCTGCATTTTATTGCGTAATCACGATCCTAAAAGCACACCAATATGCATTTTAATGCAGCTTTTGGAGCTCAACTACGACGCACATACCCCTTGCCATAGTGCCGTTCCAGACGCGCCTGGATCAGCTCCATGCCCAGCGACAGCACCCAGTAAATAATCGCCGCCGTGGTCAGCATCTCGATATAGCGATAGCTCGAGCGGCCATAGGACTGCGCCAGGAACATGACCTCCCACACGCCCATCACCGAGATCAGGGACGAGTCCTTGAGCATCGAGATGAACTGGTTGGTGGCCGGCGGAATGATGGTGCGCATGGCCTGGGGCAGGGTGACGTGCCAGAAGATCACGCTGTCACGCATGCCCAGGGCGAGTGCCGCTTCACGCTGACCGTGGGTGACACCGAGGATGCCGGCGCGGAAGATTTCGCTCAAGTAAGCGCCGTAGTTCAGCGACAACGCGATGATCCCGGCGACGATGGCGCCCGGCACCAGGCCCAACTGGGGCAGGCCGAGGTAGATCAGCAAAATCTGGATCAGCAGCGGCGTGCCGCGAAAGAACGAGGCATAAAAGCTGGCGATGCCAAAGGCCACGGCGCTTTTCGACAAGCGTCCCAGCGCGGTGACAAACCCCAGCACCGACGATATACCGATCGAGCACAGGCACAAGAACAGCGTCAGCGCCGCGCCTTGCAGGAAGCCATTGGGCGACAGGTGCACGCCCACCAGGTTGGGCAGCTTGTCGAGGATGATCGAGAACTTCAGGTCAAAGCTCAGGAAGAAACTGGCGAACAGGCAAAACAGCACGGCCCAGGTCAGGTACAACCGGGTGCGAAAACCGAAGAGCCGCTGCCAGCGCGACGCGCTGACCGGCGGCTTGGGAGGTGTGGGGAACGCAGTCATTGGCTGATGTCGGCGCCGATCCATTTCTGCGACAGCTTGCTCAGGGTGCCATCCTGTTTCAACTGGGCGAAGACTTCACGCACCTTGCTGTCCCACTGCGGGTCGCCTTTTTCGATCGCCACTGAGTTGGGCTCCGAATACAACGGCTCGCCGGCCAGCTTGAAGCGCTTGTCCTCGGTCAGGCGCGGTTGAGCGGTGACCAGGTTGGTGAGGATTGCATCCAGGCGCACGCCGGCGCCCAGGCCGAGGTCTTGGAAGGCCACGTTGTCGGTGTCGTAGGGCGCGATCTGTACGTTGTCGAATGGATACTGCAACTGCGTGTCTTCGGCGCCTTCAATCACCAGGTTTTTGTTCAGGTAGCTTTCATAGCTGGAGGCGCTGGTCAGGCCGACTTTCTTGCCGCTCAGGTCCTTGGCGCTGTGGATGCGATCATCCTTGGCGTTGACCACGATCACCGCCGGCGAGGCGTAGTACTCCACCGGAAAGTCGAACACCTCGGCGCGGGCCTTGCTCGGGGTCATGGAGCAGATGCAGATGTCGTAGCGGCCACTCCAGCGGCCGGCCGCGATCACGTCCCAGGAGGGCGTCTCCAGGCGCAGCTTCACACCGAGTTTTTGCGCCACGGCCTTGGCCACGTCGACGTCGAAGCCATCGAGCTGATTTTGTTCGTTAAGAAACGAGAACGGCGGGTAGCTCTCCATCAGCACGCCCACCAGTTCTTTCTTCTTCTCAATTCGGTCCAGCGTTGCACCGCCAAAGGCTTGCGTTGAAGCGGCCAGAATCGTCAGGCCCAAGGCCAGCAGCGGTTTCAGTTTCATGGATCGGTACCTGAATGAAAAAAGAGTTGTTATGAAGCGGATGGGACGTATTAAATAGTTATAAGAACGACTCTCATAGTGAGTTATTTTCATAAGCTTATGAGTAAAAAGCATATGGCCACAGCAACAGTAATTCTTGATGGCGGCATGGGCCGTGAACTGCAACGCCGTGGCGCGCCGTTCCGGCAGCCGGAGTGGTCAGCGTTGGCCTTGAGCGAAGCGCCCCAAGCGGTGGAGGCGGTGCATACTGCGTACATTCAGAGCGGTGCCAATGTGATCACCAGCAACAGCTACGCGGTGGTGCCGTTCCATATCGGCGAGGCGCGTTTTGCCGAGGAGGGCGAAGCCCTGGCGGCGCTTGCCGGTGAGCTGGCAAGGCGTGCCGTAGACGCATCCGGCAAGGCCGTGCGCGTGGCGGGTTCGCTGCCGCCGCTGTTTGGTTCGTATCGCCCGGACCTGTTCGAGCCACAGCGCGTATCCGAATTGCTGACACCGTTGGTGCGAGGCCTCGCGCCTTTTGTTGACGTGTGGCTGGCGGAAACCCAGAGCTCGATCGTTGAAGCCCGTGCGATCCACGCCGGTTTGCCCGAGGACGGCAAACCGTTCTGGCTGTCGTTTACTCTCAAGGATGAAGACACCGACGAGGTCCCGCGCCTGCGTTCTGGCGAACCGGTGGCGGATGCGGCCGAAGCGGCGGCGCAGCTGGGTGTGCAAGTGCTGTTGTTCAACTGCAGCCAGCCGGAAGTGATAGGCGATGCCATTGACGCAGCGCGCCAGACGTTCGAGCGCCTGGGCGTGCAGATTGAGGTGGGCGCCTACGCCAATGCCTTCCCGCCGCAGCCCAAGGAAGCCACGGCCAACGATGGTCTTGACCCATTGCGTGAGGATCTGGACCCGCCGGGTTACCTGCACTGGGCAGCGGACTGGCAGGCACGCGGTGCCAGCCATTTGGGCGGATGCTGCGGGATCGGGCCTGAGCACATTGCGGTGCTGGCCCAGAAGCTGAGGTAGTTGAATTCACACAAGTCCTAATGTGGGAGCGGGCTTGCTCGCGAAAGCGGTGGATCAGTCGACAGCTGCAATGACTGCCCCGCCGTATTCGCAAGCAAGCCCGCTCCCACAAGGGTTTCTGTGTTGCCGGGTAGGTTAAGCCCGGCACTCTGCCAGGCTTTTCACCTGGCCTGAACCTGTCTGGTTAGTCTCGGACAACCACGCCTCAAACCCCGCCCCAATCGCCGGCCATTCGGTATCGATGATCGAATACCATGCCGTATCCCGGTTCTGCCCCTTGACCACCATGTGCTGGCGGAACACCCCTTCAAAACTGAACCCCAGTCGCTCTGCCGCATATTTGGAGCGGCCGTTGCCGTTATTGCACTTCCATTCCAGCCGACGATAGCCCTGCTCGAACGCATACTTGGCCAGCAGGTATACCGCTTCGGTGCTTCTCGGTGAGCGCTGCATCGGCGCGCCAAAGGTGACGTGGCCGATTTCGATACGTCCCTGGGCCGGGACGATGGACATCAGGCTGAGGATGCCTTGCACCTGACCGGTCTTGAGGTCGACCACGCTGAAGAAATACGGCTCGTTGTGTTGAGCGTGGTTGTTCAACCAGGCATTGAACGCACTGCGCTCAGGAAAAGGCCCGTAGGGTAAATAGTCCCACAGCTTGGGATCGGCACCGGGGCCTTCAAGGGCTTGCCACAAGTCATCGCCATGGCGCGCCGGGTCGAGTTTTTCCAGGCGGATAAAACGCCCTTCAAGCAGTTGCACGCTGGGTGCCGGGACGCCTTTCCAGTCGGCGAGGGAGGTGGACATGCTGCGCTCCTTAAAGACCTTTGCGAAATTGGATGAAACCAGGGCGTTCGGCGATGCGTTCGTACAACTGGATCGCGGTGGCGTTGGTCTCGTGGGTGAGCCAGTGAACCTTACAGCAGCCGTCAGCCTTGGCGGTGGCGTAGACGAACTCAATCAGCTTGCGGCCCACGCCGGTGCCCCGTAGAGAGGGCTCTACGAGCAGGTCTTGCAGGTAGCAGGCGTTTTCGATGCTCCAATTGGAGCGGTGGTAGATGAAGTTGACCATGCCCACCGCCTTGCCGTCTTGCCAGGCCAGTGCGGAATGGGTCGGCTCGTTGGCGTCGATCAGGCGCTCCCAGGTGCTTTGGCTGACGGCGCCCGGCAGTTCGGTGTTGTAGAACTTCAGGTACGCCTGCCACAGCGGCAGCCAGGCGCCATGGTCGGCGGCGGTGACCTGGCGGATGTCGATCTGACTCATTCTGGGACTCCTTGGGGGATAAAGCCTGCGAGGGTCTGGTCGCGTACGTCGACGCTGGCGGCCAGCCCCTCGCGAACGCCGGCGATGTCGGCAGCGCTGCGGTTCTGGCTGAGTTTGCGTTTGCCGATCAGGCGCTCGATCGGCAACGCAAAGCCGACAATGGCTTTGAGCATGCCTTCAATGTAGTCGGCCGGGGCGTCGCTGACTTTCCACGGCTGGGCGCGGCTGCCTTCATGGCGATCGGTCAATGCACTGACCACCGCAAGCAAACGCTCGGCATCGGTAAACACCTCGGCCTTGCCGTAGGCATGCACGGCGATGTAATTCCAAGTGGGCACGACTTTGCCGTGCTCGGCCTTGGCCGGGTAAAACGACGGGCTGATATACGCCTCGGCGCCGGCGAAGATCACCAGAGCTTCACTTCCGTTTTGCAGGTCCTTCCACTGCGGGTTGGCCTTAGCCAGGTGCCCGTAAAGTGTGCCATCAGGGCCTTCATCGGGGTTGAGCAGCAGCGGCAAGTGGCTGGCTTGCAGGCCGTGCTCGCCCACGGTCACCAACTGCGCCAAGCGGGTGTGCTGGATCAATTGCTGCAATTCGGGCAAGTCTTCGAGGGCAAAGGCACGGGGCGTATACATAGAAATTTTCCTTGGCGAATGCCTGCATCCTAGGCAGGCTAATGGTTCGTTGTAAGAGCCATCTAGCGCTAATTTCATAGGTCCAATATGCCGCCCATTGCGCCGCCGTTGTCGTTCAACCCTGCCGGTATCGAGCTGGATCGCCGTCAAGGGCTGACGCGCCAGCTGTATGAAGCGCTGCGTCAACGCGTGCTGGACGGGCGACTGGTCAGCGGCACGCGTCTACCCGCCAGTCGTGACTTGGCGGCTGCACTGTCGATCTCGCGGAACAGCGTGGTGCGCGCTTACGATCAACTGTACGCGGAAGGGTTTATTGAAAGCCGAGTAGGCGATGGCACTTACGTCGCTCAATTGCCTACGGCAAAAAAACTATCCACAAAAGTATCCACAGGGTTTTCAACAAGCTTATCCCCAGCCTTATCCACAAATTGGTTGGATTTGCCGGTTAGCTCAGCCAGTGAAGTTATCCACAGGCCTGCTTTTGGGCGTGTGCAAACTCACCATTTACCGGTTCCACCTCCCGGGCCACCAAGGGCGTTTCGGGTCGGTGTTCCGGCATTCGATCTGTTTCCATTTGAGGTATGGGCCAAGCTGAATGGGGCTTTCTGGCGCAAGCCCGACTTGGCACAACTCTGTTATGGCGACCCGGCGGGGGACGACCGCTTGCGTGGCCTGATTGCCGCGTACCTGCGCAGCTCGCGGGGCATGCAGTGCTCAGCTGAACAAATTGTGATCACCAGTGGCGCGCAGCAGGCAATCAGCCTTTGTGCACAGCTGCTGGTGGAGCCCGGCGATGGCGTGGCGGTGGAAAACCCCGGCTACCGCGCCGCAGGGCATGCGTTCGCCCTGGCAGGCGGGCAGCTGCACGGTGTGCCAGTGGACGGCGAGGGCATGGATTGTCAGGTGCTCAACCGCCTGCAGGATTGCCGTGTGGCCTATGTCACGCCTTCACATCAGTATCCGTTGGGCGTGGTAATGAGCCTGGCACGGCGTCTGGAATTGCTGGCCTGGGCCGAACGCACGGATGGCTGGATCATCGAAGACGATTACGACGGAGAGTACCGCTACAGTGGCGCGCCGCTCTCGCCGCTCGCCGCCTTGGACCGCAACGGGCGGGTGCTCTACGTCGGCACCTTTGGCAAAGTGGCCTTTCCGGCGTTGCGCCTCGGTTACCTGGTATTGCCACCGGCGTTGGTAGACGCCTTCGCCCGGCGCCGCGCCGTGGACATGCGCCACTCCGAGGTCAGCACCCAGGCGGTGATGGCTGAATTCATGGCGACCGGGCATTTCCAGCGGCACATTCGCCGCATGCGCCGGGCCGCGTTGAGCCGCCGCAATGTGTTGTTGTCGGGTTGGCCCAGCGGTTTGCCGGGTATGGGAGAACTGCCCAGCGTTGCGGCGGGGCTGCATGTGACGGTGCGTGTCGACAGCCTGGCCCGCGAACAGCAACTGCTCGCGCAGGCCCACGCGGCGGATGTCGAGATCAACGGCTTGAGCGCTTATTGGCTGGCGCAATCAATCACGCCGGTGGATCAGCGCGCAGGCCTGGTATTGGGGTTCGCCGCGGTGCCCGAAGCCGACATGGCCTCGGCGCTGGCGCGATTGCGCCAGGCCTGGCAATGCTGATCAGGTGCCCGATTTGATTTTGGTCCAGGCCCGTGTCCGCGCACGTTCCGCATCACGCCCCAAGGGTTTCAAGGTGTACAGCGTGGCCATCGACGCCTCGGTGGGGTATAGGTTTGCGTTGTTGCGAATTGCCGGGTCGACCAACTCGGTCGCGTCCTTGTTGGGGTTGGGGTAACCGACGAAATCGCTGACCGGCGCGATCACCTCTGGCTGCAGCAGGTAGTTGATAAAGGTGTAGGCGTCCTGAGGGTTTTGCGCGCCCTTAGGGATGGCGAGCATGTCGAACCAGATCGGCGCGCCTTCTTTGGGCAGGCGCATGTCCACCGTCACACCATTCTTGGCTTCCTTGGCGCGGTTGGCGGCCTGGGAGAAGCTGCCCGAGTAACCCACGGCCACGCAGATGTCGCCGTTGGCGATATCGGCCATGTACTTGGAGGAGTGGAAGTAGGTGATGTAGGGGCGGATCTTCATCAGCAGCGCTTCAGCCTTGGCGTAGTCCTTGGGGTTGCTGCTGTTGGGGTCCAGGCCCAGGTGCTGCAAGGCCAGTGGCAGGATCTCCGAGGGCGAATCGAGAAAGGCCACGCCGCATTGCTTGAGCTTGCTGATATTTTCTTCCTTGAAGATCAGGTCCCAACTGTCTACCGGTGCGTTCGGCCCCAGTGCGGCCTTGACCTTGTCGGGGTTGAAGCCGATCAGGATGGTGCCGTACATGTAGGGCACGGCGAATTTGTTGCCGGGGTCGTTGGCTTCGATCAGCTTCATCAGCTTGGGATCGAGGTGGTTCCAGTTGGGTAACTGGCTGCGGTCGAGGGGCTGGAACACCCCGGCTTCGATTTGCTTGGCCAGGAACACGTTGGACGGCACTACCACGTCATAGCCGGAGTTGCCAGTGAGCAGCTTGGCCTCCAGGGCTTCGTTGGTGTCGAAGATGTCGTAGACCAGTTTGATGGTCGGGTTCTGCGCCTTGAAGTCCTCAAGCGCCTTGGGGGTGATGTAGTCGAACCAGTTGTAGACCTTGAGGGTTTTTTCTTCGGCCTGGGCCGCGCCGCTTAAGAGCGTGGCGCATAAGGCTAGGGGAGTGAGCAGCTTCATCGGGTAGCTCCTTGTTCGAAACCTTCGAGCACGTTGACGGCGTTGATGCCGATTTCTTCCACCGCGTAGCCGCCTTCCATGACGAACAGCGTGGGTTTGCCAAGGCGAGCCAGGCGTCGGCCCATGGCCAAATAGTCTGGGCTGTCGAGTTTGAACTGGGAGATCGGATCGTCCTTGAACGTATCTACGCCCAGAGACACCACGATGATGTCGGCGTCATAGCGTTCGGTTTCCTTACAGGCCTCGTCCAGCGCCGCGCTCCATTGATCCCAACCCGAACCGGCAGGCAGCGGATAGTTGAAGTTGAAACCTTCTCCCGCGCCTTCGCCCAGCTCGTCGGCATAGCCGAGGAAGAACGGAAATTCCGCTTCCGGGTGCCCGTGGATAGAGGTGAACAGCACATCGTTGCGCTCATAGAAAATCGACTGGGTGCCGTTGCCGTGATGGTAGTCCACGTCAATGATTGCGACCTTCTTGTGGCCCTGGTCGAGAAATGCCTGGGCCGCGATGGCGGCATTGTTGAGGTAGCAATAACCGCCCATCAAATCGCTGGCGGCGTGATGCCCCGGCGGGCGGCACAGCGCGAAGGCACTGTGCGCGCCTTGCTGGATTGCCTGTTGCGCGGTCAGCGCCACCTGCGCCGCACTGTACGCCGCTTGCCAGGTGCCGGCGGTGATCGGCGCGCCGCCGTCGAAGCTGTAGTAACCCAGTTGGCCGTGCAGGCTGGTGGGCAATACCCGGCGCAACGTATGGGCCGGCCAGGTATACGGCAGCAGGTCGCCGTCGGTGGCGAATTCAGTCCAGCGCGCCCAGGCACCTTTGAAAAACGCCAGGTAGTCGCGACTGTGGATACGTTGCAGCGGCGCCAGGCCGAAATCCTGCGGCGCCTGCACCGGGCCGAGTTCGCGGTCCTTGACCCGTTGCAGTACATGGTCGGCACGCGACGGCATTTCGAAGCAGGGCATCAGTTGCCCGTCCATCAATTCGCACCGGCCGTGATGCAGGTGATGATCGTCTGAGTAGATCGTCAGCATTTTTTTGTTCTCCGCAGGCTGTTTCGGTGCATGCAGTCTTGCGCCGGGCGGCGTGCATGAGAACGGTAGGAGCGGCCAAAAGGGGATAAATAGGGCCAGCCTGTGTGTCCGCAATTCGCCCCATGTTGGCGCGGCCTGCCATTTTCGTGTGCGTCTGCTTCATCTAATAACGTAGGAGCAAGCTTGCTCGCGAAAAGCGTCAACGATAACGCGTGCATCCTGGATAAATGCGGTGCCGGTGAGTGCTTCGCGAGCAAACTCGCTCCTACACAAGGGGTTGGCTACTCACGCACGAAACTGACTCGGCGCCACTCCGCTCCAGCGCACGAATGCGTGGCGAAAGCTCGCAGTCTCGCTGAAGCCCAGTTGTTCGGCGATTTGGTAGATCGGCATTTCATCTTGCGCCAACCACTGCTTGGCGCGCTCGAAGCGCAGTTCGTCGAGCAATTCCTGATAGCTGCACCCCAGCGCTTGCAGGTGCCGGCGCAAGGTGCGCGGTGAGCAGTTGAGCTGTTCGGCCAGCCGTTCCAGGCCCGGCGCGGCGCCCAGTTGTGCACTGAGCAACTGGCGCACGCGGCCCAGCCAAGCCTGACGCCCGGTAAACTCGATGTTCTGTTTGCGGCAGCGTTCGGCCATGGCCTGATGGGTGATGGTGTCGGCCAGCGGCAATGGGTGATCGAGCCATTGGCGGTCGAACGCAAAGGCGTTGTCCGTGGCTTCAAAGTGCAGCGGGCAGTTGAACGATTCGCTGTAGCGCGCCTGATAGTCCGGCGCCAGGTGTTCGAAGCGTGCGCCCAGCATAGGCAAAGGCTGGCCCAGCAGGTCATCGCAGATGACTTTCAGCGAGACCAGGCACAGCTCGGCATTGAAGGTGGCCAGCGCCGTGTCTTCGCGATAGTCGCGGGCGCAGAACCAGACGCGTTGGCCGTCGTCCTCCAGGCTCAGTTCGTACAGTGTTCCCAACAGCGCCGGGTAACGCAGGGCCAGGCGCAAAGCGTCACCTAAGGTGGCACTGGTGAGGAGGGCATAGCCGAGCATGCCGTAGGACGACACATGCATGCGTCGGCCCAGGTCCAGGCCGATGTCGCGACAAAGGGCCACGGCATTGGCGCATACGCGCATCTCCTGGCACGTGGTAATGCGCGTGTCGGCATGGCTCAGGTCGGCGGCGCTGATGCCGCTGCCAGCCAGCAATACTTCAGCAGCCGGGCCCTGGCCCTTGAAGGTGGCCAGAACCAGGGAGACGGCGTTCAGTGTGGTCAGGTGCGAGTGCAGCATGGGGAATCTGCGCAAAGTGGGTATTGCTGCGCAGCAAGTTGCATGCCGCCTATTCGCCGGAGGCGGGATCGGGTTAATCGAAAAACAGTTGTCTGGCCTGTTCCTTGCTGAGTTCGCTGCGGAAAAAGGCGATCTTTTGCGCGTCATTCAAACCTTTAGGCGTATCGGCCGCCGGCCCCAGACGAGCCTCTGCGACAGTTTTCAGGCGACCCGAGAGGTAAGACCTGGGCACGGTCCAGGAGGTGCTGTAGTGAAAGTGCGCATACCAGAGCACCTCATGGGTTTGGCGCAGGCTGATGGTGTATTCATCCAGGTAGTCGGGCCGAACGCCTTTCAGGCGGCGCCGGTTGATGGTTTTCCTGATGGTGATCGCGTTGCGGCTCTTCAGCCATTCCACACCGGATGGCGTGGGCGGATGTTGTTTGAGCGCATTGGTGACCTGCTCGTTGCTGCGTTGATACAGGTCGGTGATAGCCAGGCTCAACGCTTTGTTGACGGGGCTACCCGCCGGCGTATCGGCGGCGTTGCTTTGGGTTAGCGCGTGATCGATGGCGGCGCCGGCCTGCTCCAGCTTTCTGGCTTGCTGGTGGTACAACTGCTCGATACCGAAAGGTGTTCGATCCGTCTGTTGTGCACGGGCGGAAGCACGCTCAAGGAAGGTCGGAAGTTCGTCCAGCAGCGCCTGACCTTCATTGATGCGGGCTTGCACATCCACCGGCAGGGTACTCGGCGGTGGCGTTTTTACCCGCTCCACCCAAACCCCCTTGGGTTTCTCATGAAACGTAGCGACTACCTGTTGGGTCAGCGGCGAGCGGATATCCACCAGCCAAGTCTCCTGCGCGACATCTTCCAATCGGAGCTCGCCAAGCAGTTGGCCGTGGTAGCGGGTTTTGATGAATTTGCGTTGCTTACTGGGCGGCGTGGCCGGCGGTGTCGGGCGACTTCTGAGGATATCCCGCTCTGCGCTGAGCAGGCCCAGGTGGCCCACGGCACGCTGCTTGAACTCATTCAGTTGGTCACGCAATTCCGTAAGTTGCGCGTCGATCGCTTGCGCGGAGTATTCCGAGGGGAAATCCTGCAGGCGCTCGTCAAGCAAATCGAACTGCTCGACCAGGCTGCTCAAGGTGTCGATGCGTTCGTCCATGCGCGAATCGCTGCGTTCGAGCAGCGTATCGCGCAGGCACTGGATAGCAATTGTCGCCTTGTCGATGATCCCATCAATCCCGGCCCAGGCCTTGGGTTGGCTGGCGACGGTGTTTTCGGGCATGCACAGGTTGCGCGTCACCTCGACCTGCAGCGTCTTGAGGTCATCGATGCTATAGGACGGCAATGCGCCTTGGGTGTTAAGGATCAGGCGCGCGCCATCCTTGGCAAGCTTATGCAGTTCATCGAAGCGGGTTTGCATGTAAGTCAGGTGTTCGATCATCTCGGTGTTCAAGGTCTTCAGGCGACGAGATTCTTCAATTGGACGTTCCTGCGAGGTTTGGACCTGGCTTTCGATTTGCTCCAGCGCCGTGCGCAGCCTCGGGGTGAATTCGATCAGGGTTTGCTGGATGCTGGCCTGAGTCATCTCGGTCTGGGCCTTGAGGTAGCCCAGGGCTTTTTGCGAGTAATCCGGGGTTGGTTCTTGGACGCTCAATTCCTTGAGCTTTTGCAGGGCGTTTTCATAATCGGTGCATTGCTCGCTCAGGGTTTGCTGGTAACTTTGCCTGCGGGACTGGGCCGATGTGGAAGGGCCGGCCTGCGCCGCTTCTCGTGCGTGCTGCAATTGTTGCTGGGCGTCCTTTTTGCCACTTTCGAAGTCACTCAACTGTGTGCGCAATTCTTGCGCGCGCTTTTGCGCCAGCGCTCTGCTCTTTTTAATAAGAACCTTGGGCCCGGCCCCACGCAGTCGCAGGCGCGTGTCGATGAACCACTGGCCCTGACGGTTGTGGATCAGCGGCGGGCCGGTGCGATCAGGTTGGTTCGCATCGACGATCAACACCGCGTCGTTCTCGTCCACCTGCACCTGAAACCACCGCTCGCCCACTGGCGCGTAGTAGTGCTGCCCGCTCCAGTATAGGTGTTGGTGGGCGCCCTCGGCGTTGATGGCTTTGCCGAGCGTGGTTGGTTTATCCACCTTGAAGCGCTCCAGCACCGCGCCCAGGCTGGCCGGTGTGCGGTTGGCCACGCCAACGCTGTGCAACGGTTGCCCGTGGTTTGACGGCAATGTGTCGCTGCGGATGTCTGCGATTTTTTTGATCACAAATTTAATGTCGGGGGTGGGACGTGGGGCGGGTGCTTTCTGCTGGCTTGTGGCCGTGCTGGCGGCCTGGCGACGCGGTGCGCTGCGGGCCGCACTGTGTAACGCGAGGGCTATGCCGAGGTTGAGCAACAGGTCGGTAAGCGTTACCTGGGATGACTGCTGATCCGAATGGCGTTGGGCGTCGACCAGTTGTTGCAGGTCATCCATGATTTGCCAGATCCAGGCGGCGGCGCCCACGGTACGGCCGAGAAACGGCAACGCCGTGTTGAAAATGATCCAGCCGGCGCGCTTGAACGTGGCCCAGCGAGCTTCGGCATTGGACACCGATTGACGGTCCGCCAATTTGACCAGTGCGTCGGCATTGGCCTTGAACAGACCCTCCATCACGTCGCCGCCCATGACGTTTGTGCTCAGGCTCAGAGGCCCGCTCAGGGTGATCAACTTGACCGGGTCCACCAGGAAGTCCACCACCACCCAAGGTGACGGCAAAGGGCTGGGGAACACGTAACGTTCATAGTCACTGCGCGCGTTATCGGGCAGCCAGGCCAATACCGAATCGCGCAGGCTGTCGGATTGCTGGAGGGCATACAGCAAGTTGGCGGGCGAGGGGTACTGGGTCAGCGGTTGGTCGAGCAAAGGCCGATACAGCAGGCAGGGTCCCGTCGCCATGTCCTGCGGGCCGATGACAAACATGTTGTCGACGGCATCTGGCGTGGCGTCCAGTCGCCGCGTGGGCACAAAGGCCAGTGGGCGAATGACGATGGGCTTACCGTCCACCTGGCGATCGGCAGCCTCGGCCTGCAATGCCATCGCCACGTAACGGTAGCCGCGCTCATCAATCCCCGCTTCATTACGAATCTTGCATTGCAGCGCCAGAAGCGGCAGTTGAATGCGCAGGTGCTCGGTATACAACTGCTGGCGGCGTGCGGATTCCTTGGGGTCGTCCAGCAGTTTTTGCTTGATCAGTGCCGGATAGGCAGTGCCGACATCGACGCGCCTAATCAGTGATTCCAGATAGTTGATGGTCAGCCATTCGGGCAATACCTGGGTGGTTTTCTGCCGCAAGGATTTGATGCCCAGGGGCAAAGCAATCAGGTTTTGCAAGGCCAGCTCCGCCAGGTCGAACCGCGTGGTGTCGATTTTCCCCGGTATGGCAAACGTGCCCCAGAGCACCGGGCTCTGAATCTCGATCTCAAGGCCGTCGAGCGTCTGCAGGGGGGCGTCAGGATGGTCCTTGAGCATTTCGGCGCGCAACCGGTCCTGGGTAAACTGCCGGATGGGCGCGATCCCATCCTGGTAGGACTGGCTCTGATTAGCGCTGTGCAGTGCCGCCAGGTCTTTCAAATGCCGGGAATAGGCGTTCAGGTCCTGGGTGTTGGCGCTGTTTAGCCAGCCGGGCAAGGCGTGACGGTACCATTGCATATCGACGCCGTCGCCCTGGGCAGACGGCGGCATGGCCGCCACGGTAGGGCCGTCAGTGTTGTGCAGGTCGGAAGAATAGAGAGTGCCGATGGCTTCTATCTGAATGTTGATCATGACGCAGGCCAACTGGTCGAAGAAATCACCGTCCAGCTCCAGCAATCGCCACTGAATCTGCGTGTGCTTGGTATTGGTGTCGATCAGTAACGGCAGGTCATCGCCCAGTTGCTCAAGGGTGCTGTATTTCTTGTACCCCTGCAGCAGCGAGTGGATCAGGATCACCTCGCGCCCGTCCTGCTTGCCGATCAGCACGCTGACCAAGTGTTCGTTGAGGTGGCGCACGCGGCCATCGGCTTCGACCTGATCAATGTCGATCAGGTAAGCCCGGGTAGTGTAAGGATCGTTGGCGCGCCGGTCGAGCGGGTCGGGGGCCAGGTAGAGCTGGCGCGCCATCCGGCAGTCCTCGGCCGTCCAGCCACCGATATAGTGCACATTCCAGTAGTCGCGCAACACGCTCGACATCATATGCAAGCGCGGGCCTCGGTCGCCGTCGACGCAGTTCCAGTAGTCCACTTGGTACTGCTGGTAAGCGCGCAGCATCAGCGGCGCCAGGGTGTTGAGGAGGCCAGCGATGTCGAGAATGCTCACCGGCAGGTGCACCGCAGGTTCCATGATCGGCTGTTGCGTGAGGAACTGCTCGCCCTCGATATACCGGGTCGGCACTGCCAGCACCGCCTGTATCGCGAGGATATCGGTAAGCGCCTGATAGTGGGGCGGGCGGGTGACCACTTGGTCTTCGACGATTTCCCTGGCGGGGGTGCCGACCATAGCGATGTTGGGATCGATGTCCAAGTGGGGATAGCGTTCCCGCAATTGCTCGCGCAACAACGTGGCGGCCACTTCGCGAAATATGGGGCCGCTGGACATTTGGGTGAGCAAGACCTGCGTAAGGTTGGTGCGAACAGCGGGTTTAGGCCTGGGCGTGAGTGAGGTCATGGGCATTCCTGGCGGGCAAAAAAATGGCAACGACCCGAGAGGAATCGGGTGTTGCCATGCTAGAAAGCTCGTCGACAGGAGGGCGGTGCTTATATAGCGTTCAGCCCAACTCGCCGCACAGGTTGGTTTCCACCAGGCGGCGAACTTCATCTTGGCTCAGCCCTGCACCGATCAACGCATTGAGCTTGCCGAACGCAGTTTCGCGGGTCATCCCGCCACCGGACAGCACGCCCACGCCGCGCAAACGGCTGCCGGCTTCGTAGACATCCAGTTCCACGCCGCCTTCATGGCATTGAGTGACCGCAACCACCACCACTCCATGGTCCTGCGCACGCTGGAGGCTGGCGAGGAACCCAGGGTTATCGCTTGGCCCGGTGCCGCTGCCGAAGCACTCCAGGATCAGCGCCTGAATGCCGCTGCCGATCACTGCGTCCAGCACCGCCGCGTCGATACCCGGCACCAGAGGCAGTACGCCGACCGTGGCGAGGCCCTTGGCTTGGCGATAGTCCAACGCAGCAGGCAAGGCCGTGGCGCGCGGCACACCGCATTGGCGTTGCAAGGCGGCGAAGGGATGGCGCCCGAAGCTGCGGATCTTCGCGCAGCGCGTCGGGTCCATCAGTGCGCCGTGGAAGTACAGGTGCACACCTGGTGCCAAGCCGTTGCCCAAGGCTTGCAGCGCACCGCTGACGTTTTCCCAGGCATCACTGTCCGGCACGCCGGCTGGCAGCATGGAGCCGGTGAACACCACCGGTGCCGGCAGACCCAGCAGTTGGAAGCTCATGGCCGCTGCGCTGTAGGCCAGGGTATCGGTGCCGTGCAGGATCAGCACGGCATCGCAGCCTTGGTCCACGGCGTCGATCACTGCTGTGTGCAAACGCTGCCAGTACGCAGGGGTCATGTTGGCGCTGTCGATCAGCGGCGCCATTTCCTGGAAGCGCCACGCAGGCACAGGCTGGTCGGTGAGCTGTTCGCGCATGCGTGCTTCAAAACCGGATGCGGGAGCCAGGCCATTGGCGCTGGCCTGCATGCCAATGGTGCCACCGGTGTAGAGCACCATGACGTTGTTAGCTGGTTGCATCGAGAAATCTCCTGAACGAAAAACGCCGCCGGGCCCAGAGCATGCCCAAGGCCGGGCGGCGTGTCATCTACCTAACTGCGCTCAGCGTTGCGGTTGAGCGTTCAGTTCAGCCGAGGCTGCCGCTTCCGGTTTTGCCGGGTTCGCTGGCCAGGCCTTGCGGTCCAGGTCCAGGTCAGGGAACTGGCTGGAATCGAACACAGGGGTCTTGATGCCTGCCGCACGCTGGTTGTCGTAGTCATTCAGGATGCGCATGGCGATCTTGAACAGGAACGCCAGGGCAAACAGGTTGACGAACGCCAGCAGAGTCATGGTGATGTCGGCAAAGGCGAACACGGTGCCCAGGTTTTCGATCGAACCCCAGAAAATCAGCACCAGCACCAGCGCCCGATAACCCATCAGCACCTTGCGGTTATTGCCGACCAAAAAGCGCAGGTTACTCTCGCCGAGGTAGTAGTTGTACATGATCGAGGTGAACACGAACAACGCCAGGGCCACCGAGATGAACATGCGACCCCAATCGCCCACTACCGCTGCCAGGGAGTTCTGGGTCAGGGCAATGCCGTCGCCTTCAAAGCCCGGGGTGTAGAAACCGGAGAGCAGGATCAGCAATGCAGTACAGGTGCAGATCACGAAGGTGTCGAGGAACACGCTGAACGCCTGGACCACGCCTTGGGCGATCGGGTGTTCCACGGAAGCCACCGCCGCCACGTTAGGCGCACTGCCCAAGCCGGCTTCGTTGGCGAACACGCCGCGTTTCACACCCATGATGATCGCGCTGCCTACCAGGCCACCGAAGGCTTGGTCGAGGCCGAAGGCGCTCTTGACGATGGTCGCGAGCATGGCTGGCACTTGGTCGAATTGCAGCACGATCACGTACAGGGTTACCGCGATGTAGATCAGGGTTTTGACCGGCACCAGCAGGTCGGCGATCGAGGCGATGCGCTTGATCCCGCCGATGAACACCAGGCCCAGCAATACCGCCAGCGCCAGGCCGGTGTAGGTGGTGTCCAGGCCAAAGGCGTTGTTCAGCGAGTGCGTCACGGCGTGCGCTTGCAGGCCGTTGAAGGCAAAGCCGAACGTCACCAGCAGCAGGAACGCCATGACCATCCCCAACCAGCGTTTTTGCAGGCCGTGCTGGATGTAGTAAGCCGGGCCGCCACGGTAGGTGCCTTCGGCATCGGTGCGTTTGTAGAGCTGGCCGAGGGAGCACTCGATGAAACTCGAAGACATGCCCACCAACGCGGTGACCCACATCCAGAACACGGCGCCCGGGCCACCCAGGGTCACGGCAATGCCGACACCGGCAATGTTACCGGCACCCACACGGCCGGCCAGGCTGAGCATCAGCGCCTGGAACGAGCTGAGCTGGCCAGCGCTGCTTTTCAGGCTGTCTTTAAACACCGAAAACATGTGGAAGAAGTGACGAAATTGAACGAAACGCGAGCGAATCGTGAAATAACCGCCGAGCCCGACAATGAGCACGATCAGTACTTTCCCTGAGAGGAAGTCGTTGATGACTTCGAGCATGGAGTGTTCCTCGCTGATTTTTCTAATGGCAAACGCAGGACGGTTCGACGCCGTCGCATCGCACCAGGCAGTGCGCGACAGTTCGACCCCAATCCTTTTGCGGGTTGTTATTCATGCGGTTTCGCGCAGTTTCAGGGCCTCGTTACCGACGGCCGCAGACGCGAGAGGGGCGGCACTATACCTAGGCGAACGTGATTCGTCTGCTCGGGCTGATTAAAGGTTTCACCAAAATGCGAATAAACGCCACAAACCAATGTGAGAGCAGCTGTCTGGCAGCGGCACCGCATCCTGACGCCAAGCGCTGCCAAGCTCATCGTCATCGCCTCGAAGCCGACATGTGTACCTCTTATTAGTGCCCGTCGCGAGAGCTATGTGAAACGAGCGTTTTGATAGTCCGGCGTTTGCACATTGTGGCACTGAAGTTACATCGGGAAGTGCCCGACCAAAAAAGGGAATCTTTCCGACATCGCTTCCAGATATTCATTCTTTACCCTCTGCGCTCTTGTGAAATCCAGGAGCAAAGGAATGATTTCCAACGAGTTGAAGGAGGGGGTACCCGGCGTCGATTCGTCCAGGCTGTTCTCTGCACAAAACCGACGATTGATCAAGCTGACTACCCCCGCTATCAATGAGCAGGAACTCCTGCTTGAGAGTTTCTCTGGGACTGAAGCATTGTCGACCCTGTTCAGCTTTGAGCTGTCTCTGCTCAGTCAGGATGCTCGGCTGGAACTCAAGTCACTGATCGGGCAACCGGCGCAGTTGGAAATTGAACTGGCGACGGGAGAGCTGCGCTATATCCATGGCTTTATAAGCCGTTTCAGCCTGCAAGACAGCGATAACGGTCTGGCGCGCTACACCGCAACACTAGGCCCTTGGTTGTGGATGCTGACACGGCGTCAAGATTCTCGGGTCTTTCAAGAGCAGACGGTCGAAGCCATCATTCGTTCGGTACTGGCCGGTTACGGTACGTTGCCCGTATTTGAGTTTCGACTGATACAGCCACTCAAAGTCCATAGTTACATCACACAGTACCGTGAGAGTGACCAAGCGTTCGTCATGCGGCTGCTGGAACAGGAAGGTTTGTTCTTCTATTTCGTCCACGAAAAAGATATACACACCCTGATCGTCAGCAACCACTCCCCGTCGCTGACACCGATACCGCAGCAGCCACAAATACGCTATCACAGTGCATCGGTCACCGAACTTGCGGACTCTATTACGCAGTGGAGCAGCCATCGGACGCTGCAGTCCGGCCGCATGTCCTTAAGGACCTTTGACTACAAGCAGCCCCGAAATGCGTTGTCAGTTGGCATAGCCAGTGTGAATGAGCAGGGTACGGTGGACCCTTACGAAATCTATGATTTATCGGGGCATTACACCCATGCCACTGGCCAGCAAGGTGAGGTACTGGCCCGGCGGCGCCTGGAAGCCATTGAAGTACAAGGCAAGACGTTCAAAGGCGCGAGTAATTGTCGGGCTATGGGATGTGGTTACACCTTTGAACTGACCCAGCATTTTGATCACGACCGTGATGTTCGGGAAGACCGTCAGTTTCTTCTGTTGTCGGTCGAACATCGAGGCAGCAATAACTATCTGTCAGACCAGCCGGCCAGCTATGACAACAGCTTTGAGTGTATCCGTCACAAGATTCCCTTTCGGCCTCTGGTCCAGGTCCCGCGCCCGATTATTTCGGGGCCGCTCACCGCCATTGTGGTAGGGCCCGAAGGTGAGGAAGTGTTTACCGATGACTTGGCTCGGGTGCAGGTGCGCTTTCATTGGCAGCGTGAGCAAGATCCTTCCAAAGATACGACGTGGCTGCGGGTGGCCATGCCCAGTGCGGGTGAAGGTTTCGGTCATCAATTCCTGCCGCGCATTGGGCAGGAAGTGCTGGTAACTTTTCTCGCGGGGGATATCGACCGCCCGGTTGTTACTTCGGTGCTTTACAACGGCGACCACTCGCCGCCACGGTTCAGTAACGCGGCGGGGTTGCCGGGCAATCGAACGTTGTCTGGCATCCAGACCCGCGAGCATAAGGGGCGTGGTTTCAACGAGCTGCTCTTTGACGACACCCCCGGCGAATTGCGTGCTCGGGTGGCCACCACCCATCACGCCACCGAATTGAATCTGGGCAAGTTGGCCATGCCGCGAACAAATGGCAAAGCCCAACCCCGTGGCAATGGTGCCGAGTTGCGCACCGACGCCGCCATTGCCTTGCGGGCTGCTCAAGGGATGCTGCTGACCACCTATGCACGCCACGGCGCGCAAGGTTCGCAATTGGACCGCGAAGAGTTGCTCAGGCTGCTGGAGGAGTGCGGTGACCTGTTCCAGTCACTTGGGCAGACCGCTGCGGCGCGTGGTGGGCAGCAGGTGGACAGTCAAGGCATCGAGGCTTTGCGCCAATCCTTGAATCAATGGCCAGCCGCCGATAGCAACCAAGCAGGTGACCCTATTGCCGCCCTCGCGGCAGAGGCAGGCATTGTCAGCGCCACGCCGCGCTCGCAGGTGCATTACGCCGGTGAAAATCACGACACCACCGCCCAAGACCATCTGCAGTTAACCAGTGGCGCAGCGATGCACTTGCGTGCGGGTAAAGGTATTTCAGCGTTTGCTCAGGATGAAGGTATCAAAGCGATTGCCAATCGCGGCAAGGTTTTGGTGCAAGCCCAAGAGGACGACATTGCCCTGAATGCGCAAAAGAACCTGCAACTGTCGGCCGCCGAAGGCGAGGTGGTGATTAGCGCGCCCACCATACGGTTGGTGGCCGATGACGGTAGTTACATCAAGATCGGTGGTGGGGTCGAGATTGGCACGCAAGGTAAGGCCATCGTGCATGCCGGTGAGCATGATTGGGTTGGGCCCAAGTTCGATAGCGTGGTGCCTGCGGTATTTGGAAGGGATTCGGCGGCGCAACGTTTGGCCTTTCACTATCCGGGCCACGACGACAACAGTCCTCGCCTGGCGGGTGACCACGCTTATCAAGTGGACGTGGGGGATGGCAGCGTGGTGCAGGGCGTGACTGATGCGGCAGGGCTGACGGAGCGGGTTGAACGAGAGGTCATGCACCGCGTTGAGGTGACCGCCTCGCGCAAGAAGGATAAATCCGATGAGTAATTCCGGTTTTTACACCGTGGCACAGTGCAGCACCCGTTTGCTTCCAAACTGCATCACACCCCGCAAGCTGGAAGTGCCTGCCGACCTGCCTGGCGTGGTGATTTTCTTGCACGGCGTCAACGACCCGGGGGCAGCCTATGAGTCGGTTGAGACGGGCTTGTGCCAGGGGGTTAATGAGCGGTTGGATCGGCCGGATCTTAAGGCGGGGCGATATGGGGCTGAGTACAGTGCGGCGAAAGCTCTGCCAATTGAAGAGCTTGTGGGTGAGGAAAAACAGATACTCGATGACCCCGACACTTACCTATACCGCCGCGATACTGCCGACCCCAAAACCCGCAGCCTGTTGATCCCATTCTACTGGGGCTACCGAGCGGCACCGCAACATATCAAGCGCGATGATGCAGGTGACCCCTTCAAAATGCGCAACCAGTACCAGGATGTGCATGGCAATCGGCTGGACCGCCACTTTGCCAAGGCCGGTGGTTTTTTTACCAACGCCACCAACAACCTGATTGAGATGTACGGCGATGGGTTCAAGCCAAACATTAAATCCTGGGCGGCCAACAAAACCAGCAATTATCTGTACTTCGACCATGCACCGTTGCGGCACTATTTCGTGATGGCTGCGCACCGGTTAGCGATGCTTGTTCGGGAGATACGTCGCCTTTCTCCTGATGAAACCATCACCATTATGGGCCACAGCCAGGGCACCCTGATCAGTCTGTTGGCCCAGGCGCTGTTGGTGGATGACAACCAACGCTGCGCCGATACCGTGATCATGGTCGACTCGCCCTACAGCGTCTTACCCAGCGTTACCCCCAAGGGCAGCGACACCTTGTCGACACTGATACGCATCGTCACTGCAATCACCCAGGCTCCTCACGCCCAACCGCCTCTCGCCGACCTCAGAAATCCGCAAACCTACGGCGGCCGTTCCGGCCCGCGATGGTCACCGGAACAGGGAACTCGCCTGGACAAAAACCAGAAGCTGACAGTCTTCCCCGAGCGCGACAATCGCGGCAAGGTTTACTTGTACTTCTGCCCGGACGACACCACCGTCGCACTCAAAGACGTGCAAGGCATCGGCACCTTTGGCATGCCGGATGTACTACCCAACGGCACGCCGGCCATGACGGTGTTGCACTCTTTGCGCTTCTATCAGCGGATGTGGACCAAGCGCCATCGGGACGGCGAGCCCGTACTCGTGGGTAAAACTGCTCAACCCGAACAGATGCGGGCTGGCGGAGAATCTTACCATCCAGGCGGATGGTCGCTTCCCGCCCTTGTCTCCCGGGCCGGGGTGCGCGAAGGTCAGGAACGGCACATCAACGCCGAGGCGCTGCAGCCACCCCATGCCCCACACATGTTCGGTGGCGAGGCAATAAGCGGTACGCCGACGACCTCGGGCCTGGACCGGCCCGACGATGTCGGCAAGGGTGTGGCGCTGGGCAAGGAGGCGGCCAAGTTTGAGTGGATTCAAATGCCGCCCGAGTATGACCCTCCGTTGACCACCCAGCGAGAAGCACTGGCACGTTTTAACGCGCAAAGTGAGGACCCTGAAGACCACACCCGCGCGGTTCGCAAGTCCACGAAGCATTCGCACCATGAGCGTGAAGAGACGCCACGGGAAGCGCGTGCGCGTATGGACGTGGACAGCAACGCTTGGGAGGAAAACTCCTATCACTCAGGGGTGTTGCGCAGCCCGGAAAACCATCGCTGGGTGACGGCGATGGACATTGCGATTGGGCAGGCCAGGTGCCTGGATGATCCGGTGATGCGGGAGGTTTTGGTGGCGATTGCGGATTGGAAGATGGATAAGAAGCAATTTGGGATAGTTGAAAAGCTGCCGGGTTGGTCGCGGTTAAGTACGCACGCTCGATCATTGGTCAAAGCAAGTTATGTGTATTACCAGGAGGGCGAGTTCCCTTCCACTGATCTGGTGTCATTGACCCCGCCAACGCTAGTGACTGGCGCCTCGAAAAAGGAGGTGGCCAATGAATGATCGTCGATCCTACATGGAGCTTAGACCGCGCCTTACAGGTTACTTCTGGATAGCCGCGATATTGATAGCCCTTTGGCTTGGGTCTGTCTGGTTTATTGAGCCGATTTCACAGGTAGACAACATGGAAAGTCGAGACATGGGCGTAATGATGGGTAAGGGGATCATTGGTGTCTTTGGGGCATTGATATTGGCCTACAGCGGTCATTGGTGGGGCAAGGCCTTGGCCTCTGAGGAGAAACAACTGGCCGATTACAGGTCCAGTGTCATGGGCAAAAAAGCAGAGCAGATGGCCGAGCAGGAGCGTACGTATTCACTGGAGATTCGGGGATCAGGACTGGCAGTACACCGACGGCACCAGTCGGAAATCTGGCACCTGATTGAGAAGAAGAAAGATAACTTTGCATCCATCTATTCGAAAAATCCCAGTGATTACAAACCTTCTTTGGATTCCCGAGAGATCACTCAGAGCATCAACATCCGCGTGGCCTTCAAGCATTCAGCCAACGACTCAGTGGCGTACTGGCCGATTCCGGTGTTCGCAATTGCACCACCCAAACAACCTGAAGATACAGGTGCGGCCGGAAATATTTTAGGCGGGCGAAATGCCGCCACGCTGGGCGTCACTTTGTTCCTGTGGCAGGACGCGGAAAATTCTCTCCATGCTCAGGGCATGGTGGAGCGGTTATTTCAGTTTTTCGATGATAATCCGAAGGTGCCGCAGGCGTTGATCGTCAGTGAAGATGGTGATGTCACTCGAAATGGTTACCGAGTGGCTGGCACTCCTGGCCTGCAAAACGTTTCAGTCGTCCCTACCGTGTTTGAAAGCATGACCGGCCTGCTGGTAACGCGCTCGGACCGGGTTGATCGCTATATCCGACCGTATGTGACCAATGACTCCGAGGACAATCAAAACAAGAACACTGACATGGGCAAGCTGTGGGCGTTTTATTGGAAGCACTCTCCTGCGTTTAGAAAAGTTTATGAAGACGCCGAGCGTGCAAAAGGGTTTAAAGACCCCGACGCCCCCGGCACCATGTCCTCCACCTACTGGCACGCCCAACTCCCCGACCTTTGGCGAACCCTGAGCAACCGAGGCCCCGGCGATTTCGTCCCTTCCCCTTGGCTCCCGGTCCGCTGGGCACGCCATCAGGTTGCCGAGTTCGACGCCGCACCGATACTCGGCTACTTGCACCGCCCTATCAAAGTTCCGATGCAGGACGAAGCCGGCAAGCGGCTCAAGCCCGCCCTGCAGGTCAAGGCTCTGCAAGCTGGCTGGCTAAAAGCTGTGGACACCTTGCCCAAAGACCAAAAGCCCGTGCGCGTGTTCTACGACAGCACCGCCAACACTGCCGGCGAAATCGCCCTGAACAACGCCTTGCACGCCCTCAACACCGACGGCCATGGCATCGAACTGGGCAACGTCGAAGAGGGCTACGACATCGGCCGTCGTCTGGGCAATACCGGCGTCAGCAGCACCCTGGTGCAAATCAACCTGGCCACGATTGCCAGCTACAAGGACGGCGGCGTGAGCGCGGTTGTTTATTCCGGCTCGGACGGCAGCGTCAGCGTGCAAATGGTTCGGCCACCGGATGAGGCACGCAAGGCACAAAACCAAAAAAACCGTGGCAGCGACCCCTTCAAATATGGCGCACCGGGAGGTGGCGCATGACTAATCCCGTCTGCCTGGGAGACGCCACCAGCAGCGGCGGTACCGTTATTTCCTGCCAACTCGCGGGTACCCACACCCTCAACGGGAAAACACCGGCAGTGCTTGGCGACAAGGCGACGTGCCCACTGCATGGGGGCGAATTTGCTTTTGTTGAGGGGCATCCGAAAAGGCGCATGAATGGTATTCCGATAGTGCTGCAAGGGCACTGCTTGTCCTGCGGGTGTCATGGGATTGCGGGTAATGCTACGGATGTGAAAGTTATTTAGGAAGGCGTCTGTTTGCTGATGACGGCAGCGACCTTAAGGTCGATGAAGGCCGCATAATAAGAGGCGTCAAAAAAAAGGGCCTGAAGATCGAAATCTTCAGGCCCTCAAAAGGTGAGAGGTGTCTAGTCCCTCAGCCTGGTGAGCGGTGCAACAAACGCTTAGGCCTTCAGCGGGACCAAGCGTGGAGCGATCATGTTTTCGGGGCGCAGGATGTCGTCGAGCATGGCGTCGTCGAGCAAGCCTTCTTCGCGCACCAGTTCCAGCACGCCACGCCCGCTTTCAAGGGCGATACGGGCGATGCGGGTAGCGTTTTCATAGCCGATGTAAGGGTTCAGCGCGGTGACCAGGCCGATGGAATGCTCCACCAGTTCGCGGCAGCGGGCTTCGTTGGCGGTGATGCCGACGATGCAGTGCTCGCGCAGCATGTCCATGGAGCGTTGCAGCAGGCGGATCGAGTCGAAGATCTTGAAGGCGATCAGCGGCTCCATCACGTTCAGTTGCAGTTGGCCGCCTTCGGCGGCCATGGTCAGCGCCAGGTCGTTGCCGATGACTTGGAACGCGACCTGGTTAACGGCTTCCGGGATGACCGGGTTGACCTTGCCGGGCATGATCGAGCTGCCTGGCTGGCGTGCCGGCAGGTTGATTTCGTTGATGCCGGTACGTGGGCCGCTGGACAGCAGGCGCAGGTCGTTGCAAATCTTCGACAGTTTCACCGCGGTCCGCTTGAGCATGCCGGAGAACAGCACGAACGCGCCCATGTCGGAGGTGGCTTCGATCAGGTCGGCAGCCGGTACCAGCGGCTGGCCGCTGATGGTTGCCAGACGCTGAACGGCCAGGGCCTGGTAACGCGGGTCGGCGTTGATGCCGGTGCCGATGGCGGTGCCGCCCAGGTTCACTTCGGTCAGCAGTTCTGGCGCCAGGGTTTTCAGGCGGGCCAAGTCTTCGCTGAGGGTAGTGGCGAAGGCGCGGAATTCCTGGCCGAGCGTCATCGGCACGGCGTCTTGCAATTGGGTACGGCCCATTTTCAGCACGTGGCTGAACTCGACGCCCTTGGCAGCGAACGCCTGGATCAGGCTGTCGAGGCTGGCCAGTAACGCGTCATGGCCCAGCAGCAGACCCAGGCGGATCGCGGTCGGGTAGGCGTCGTTGGTCGACTGCGCCATGTTCACGTCGTTGTTCGGGTGCAGGTACTGGTATTCGCCCTTGTTGTGGCCCATGGCCTCCAACGCGATGTTGGCGATGACTTCGTTGGCATTCATGTTGGTTGAAGTGCCGGCGCCGCCTTGAATCATGTCCACCACGAATTCTTCGTGGAAATCGCCGCGTATCAGGCGGGCACAGGCTTCGCTGATGGCAGCGTGCTTGGCTTCGCTGAGCTGGCCCAACTCGCGGTTGGCGTCAGCGGCTGCTTGTTTGACCATTGCCAGGCCGACCACCAATTTCGGGTAATGCGAAATCGGAACGCCCGAGAGGCGGAAGTTATTCACCGCTCGCAGGGTCTGGATGCCGTAATACGCTTGGGCAGGTACTTCGAGTACGCCAAGCAGGTCTTTTTCTGTGCGGAATGATGCAGCGGAGGACATGACGAAAATCATCTCAATAGGGACCCGGAACAGGCCGGAACGCTGCGAATGCTAGGCGTGTAGACGTTTTTGGGCCAATGCTGTTAAGCACTGGCCTATGCACAAACGGCATAATGCGCATGTGACCCAGCTATGATGGCGGGCGTGTGTGCCAAAATGGTGCGTACCCGTGGGAGCAAGTGATGAACCTTGAGAGCAAATGGCTGGAAGACTTCAGTGCCCTGGCGGCAACGCGCAGTTTTTCACAGGCGGCAGAACGGCGCTTCGTCACCCAGCCGGCGTTCAGCCGACGCATCCGCAGCCTGGAAGCTGCGCTAGGCCTGACCTTGGTCAACCGCTCACGCACCCCGGTGGAGCTGACGGCGGCGGGGCAGCTGTTTTTGGTCACCGCGCGCACCGTGGTCGAACAGCTCGGTGAAGTGCTGCGCCATTTGCATCATCTGGAAGGCGGGCAGGGCGAAGTCATGCAAGTGGCGGCTGCCCACTCCCTGGCACTGGGCTTCTTCCCGCGCTGGATCGCGCAACTGCGCAACGAAGGATTGAACATCGCCACGCGGCTGGTTGCGACCAACGTCGGCGATGCCGTGCACGCCCTGCGCGAAGGCGGTTGCGACCTGATGCTCGCGTTCTACGATCCCGACGCGGCGATGCAGATGGACGCCGAAATCTTCCCGTCCTTGCACCTGGGCAACACCGAAATGCTCCCGGTATGCGCCGCCGATGCCGACGGCAAGCCACTGTTCGACCTGGAAG
The DNA here is from genome assembly GCF_963970975.1 of Pseudomonas sp. RA_15y_Pfl1_P11. Lineage (NCBI taxonomy): Bacteria > Pseudomonadati > Pseudomonadota > Gammaproteobacteria > Pseudomonadales > Pseudomonadaceae > Pseudomonas > Pseudomonas sp. RA_15y_Pfl1_P11. The sequence continues at coordinate 99,430 of NZ_CAXAOY010000004.1, read as the reverse complement.
GCGAGGGCAGCGTGCCGTTGCTGGCCTACAGCGCCGGTGCGTTTCTCGGGCGTTCGGTGAACTTGCTGCTGCGCCAGCGTGCGCTGCGCTTTACCACGGTTTACGAAACCGCCATGGCGGACAGCCTCAAAAGCATGGCCTTGGAAGGGTTGGGCATCGCCTGGGTGCCGCAGCTCAGCGTACGCGCTGAACTGGCGCGCGGGGAATTGGTGGTGTGCGGCGGGCCGCAATGGCATGTGCCGCTGGAGATTCGTTTGTATCGCTGTGCGTTGGTGCGCAAGGCGAACGTGCGGTTGTTGTGGCGCAAACTGGAAGGTGGCGCGGCGCAAGGCACCTGAGGGCGACGAAAATCAAATATGGGAGCGGCGGTTCCACGCGTCGACTTGCTCGCTCCCACATGATTCTCCAGCGCCTTGGACTGACTCATAAGTCAATAAAACCGCCACTTTGCGCCGCTAGACAGATGGTCATCCAAGGGGCTGTTTATCTTAATTATTACGGTATACTGCGCGGCCTTCGGCCGGTCCAACTGGCCCAATTTCGTACAACAAGCCACGCCGGATTTCCCGCGTGGCTTGTTGTTTTTTGACGCGCCCGCGGGCGCCCAGAGAGAAGAGGCACGACGATGAGTGCATTGGTTGGCGTGATCATGGGCTCCAAGTCCGATTGGTCCACCCTTAGCCACACCGCCGATATGCTGGAAAAACTCGGCATTCCGTATGAAGTGAAGGTGGTCTCCGCCCACCGCACCCCGGATTTGCTGTTCCAGTATGCCGATGAAGCAGAATCCCGTGGCATTGAGGTGATCATTGCCGGTGCCGGCGGTGCAGCGCACTTGCCTGGCATGTGTGCGGCCAAGACGCACCTGCCGGTGCTTGGTGTGCCGGTGCAGTCGGCGATGCTCTCGGGCGTGGATTCGCTGTTGTCCATCGTGCAGATGCCAGCCGGCATTCCGGTGGCGACCCTGGCGATCGGCAAGGCCGGCGCGATCAACGCCGCTTTGCTGTCCGCCAGCATCCTGGGCGCCAAGCACCCGCAGTTCCACGCGGTGCTGAAAAAATTCCGTGCTGAGCAGACAGACAGCGTGCTGGACAATCCAGACCCACGTATCGCCTGAGGTTGTTGACGATGAAAATCGGTGTAATCGGTGGCGGCCAATTGGGCCGCATGCTGGCCTTGGCGGGCACCCCGCTGGGGATGAACTTCGCTTTCCTGGACCCGGCGCCGGACGCCTGCGCGTCCGCCTTGGGTGAACACCTGCGGGCTGACTACAGCGACCCGGACCACCTGCGCCAACTGGCCGACGAAGTCGATCTGGTGACCTTCGAGTTCGAAAGCGTTCCGGCTGAAACCGTAGCGTTCCTGTCGCAGTTCGTGCCGGTCTATCCGAGCGCTGAAGCCTTGCGCATTGCCCGCGACCGCTGGTTTGAGAAAAGTATGTTCAAGGACCTGGGCATTCCGACCCCAGCCTTCGCCGACATCCAGTCCCAGGCGGACCTGGACGCCGCTGTCGCCAACATCGGCCTGCCGGCCGTGCTGAAAACCCGCACCCTGGGTTATGACGGCAAGGGCCAGAAAGTTCTGCGCACTGCCGCCGATGTGGTTGGTACCTTTAACGAACTGGGCAGCGTCGCGTGCCTGTTGGAAGGCTTCGTGCCGTTCACGGGTGAAGTCTCGCTGATCGCTGTGCGTGCACGTGATGGCGAAACCCGCTTCTACCCGTTGGTGCACAACACCCACGACAGTGGCATTCTCAAGCTGTCCGTGGCCAGCACCGATCACCCGTTGCAGGCGCTGGCCGAAGATTATTCCAGCCGTGTGCTCACGCAACTGGACTATGTGGGCGTGATGGCGTTCGAGTTCTTTGAAGTCGACGGTGGCCTGAAGGCCAACGAAATTGCCCCGCGCGTGCACAATTCCGGGCACTGGACCACCGAAGGTGCCGAGTGCAGCCAGTTCGAAAACCACCTGCGGGCGGTTGCGGGCTTGCCGCTGGGTTCCACGGCCAAGGTCGGCGAAAGCGCCATGCTCAACTTCATCGGTGTGGTACCGCCGGTGGAAAAAGTCATCGCCATCGACGACTGTCACCTGCATCACTACGGCAAGGCCTTCAAGGCCGGGCGCAAGGTCGGTCACGCCAACCTGCGCTGCAAAGACCGTGCGACTCTCGAAGCGCAGATCCTCAAGGTCGAGGCGCTGATCGCCGAACAATAACTCAGGGATCGGCGGGAACCATTCGGTGACCGCCATCCTCTGATTGCAGGATGCCCAAGCCTGACTAGGCTTTGGCATAGTTCACTTTCAATCAGAGGGAAATGCCATGGGTATCATCGGAACCATCTTTATCGGCTTGATCGTCGGTCTGCTCGCGCGTTTCCTCAAGCCTGGCGACGACAGCATGGGCTGGATCATGACCATCCTGTTGGGTATCGCCGGCTCTCTGGCCGCGACCTACGGTGGTCAGGCACTGGGTATCTACCAGGCGGGTCAAGGCGCAGGCTTCCTCGGTGCCTTGGTCGGCGCCATCGTGCTGCTGGTGATCTACGGCTTGATCAAAAGAAAGTAATCAGCCGACAAAGTCCTCTGCGCTGCGCAGGCGCAGAGGGCTAGAATGCTCGGCACTTGTACTTGCGAGCCTCTCCATGCGCCGTCTTCTATTGACTCTCCTCTTGCTGGGCTCTGGCCTGGCACACGCCGGCGAACTGCCGGAAACCGACTGGCTCGACCTGATGCCGCTGTCGGATCAAAAAGCCCTCGAAGCCATGCCCGAGATCGACCACAACTCGCCCGAAGCCCAAGGCACCTTTACCGAAAAAGGCGGCTTGAAGCAGAGCAAGGGCTTGCCGGCGGTGATGTATTCCGCCAAGACCGTGGCGGCCATGAACGGCAAGAACATCCGCATCGGCGGCTACCCGGTGCCGTTGGAAACCGACGCCAAGGGCCGCAGCACGCTGTTCTTCCTGGTGCCGTATCCGGGCGCGTGTATCCATGTGCCGCCACCGCCGCCTAACCAATTAGTGTTGGTGCGTTATCCCAAAGGGCTGAAGCTGGATGATATTTACACGCCGCTGTGGGTCACGGGCACGTTGAAGGTGGAGAAGGTCAACAACGATTTGGCCGACGCCGCCTATGCCCTGGATGCGGGGAAGGTACGGGTGGTGAAGGAATCTGATCTCTAGGGCTCAACACCAATCAATGTGGGAGCTGGTTTGCCTGCGATAGCATCGGCTCGGTGTCACTGATACACCGAATCGTCTGCATCGCAGGCAAGCCAGCTCCCACATTTTGATCGGCGTTTACAGGGCGATACCGGCGATGCTCACGCCCAGCGTGTGGCTTTCACCGGGTGCCAGGCTTATCACATCATCCAGCACATTCGCTGTTTCGATGCACAGCATGCCTGTCCAGCCATCGTCAGCCATGTCATCAAAGGCCTTGGCACGCTCGGTCCAGGGGTTCCAGATCACGGTCGACTTCGAACCCTGGCCGGTGAGCTGGATACGGCGCTGCCAGTCGTTATCGATGATGCTCAACTGCGCGGGTGTATCCAGGTAGATTCGGTCGGTCTCGCCGGTGAAGTGCAGCAGCCCGGATTGCTGTTTTGTGCTCCAGCCGTCGGCGGTATCGATATACGCCGATCCGTCCAGCCCTTCGACCTGCACGTTGCGCACATCGCTCACGGCGAAATAAGTGTGCAGCGCCTGGCTGAAGGTCACGGTGTCGGTGCCACGGTTGTGGCTGGTGAGGCGGATATGCAGTTGGTCGTCGAGCAGCAGGCTGAGTGTCAGGTCGACTTGATGGGGCCAACCAGGGAAGCCGCCCGCGGGTACTGGCAGCATCAGGTCAACGCGCAATGCCTTGCCTTCAAGCCTGGTAGCGGCCAATTCCCAGCGTGCTGTGCGCGCAAAACCGTGCGCGCCGGCAGGCTGATCGCTTTGACGCATCGCCTTGACGCTCTGGGGGTTGCGGTCGAACACGCCAAACCACGGCCAACACACGGGGACACCAGTACGAATGCCTTTGCCTTGCTTGAACACCGCTTCAGGGTTCGGCCAGATCAGCGGCTGCTCGCCGTCGCGTCCGTAACTGAAGATATGTGCGCCCTGTTGGGCCACCATCAGTTCGGCGCCGTTGTGGCGGATGCGCCAGCAATCCAGCTCGTCGATTTTCACGGTCTCAACGTGGGGCGTAGGCATAGCAACACTCTTCAATGGCAGGCAATGGGGCAATTGACCGTCAAAACCGTGTGAGGTTTAACGCGCGCGTGACGGTACCGAGCGCGTACGGCCGCTGCCATCGATGGCGACGAACACGAATACGGCCTCGGTGACCTTGCGCCATTCGCTGGACAGCGGGTCGTCGCTCCACACTTCGACCATCATCTGGATCGAGCTACGGCCGATTTCCAGGGCCTGGGTATAGAAGGAAAGCTGTGCGCCCACCGCGACCGGCACAAGGAACGCCATGCGATCAATCGCCACGGTGGCGACACGCCCGCCCGCGACCTTGCTGGCCATGGCTGTGCCGGCGAGGTCCATCTGCGCGACCAGCCAGCCGCCGAAGATATCGCCGAAACCGTTGGTTTCACGTGGAAGCGCGGTGATTTGCAGGGCGAGATCGCCTTGCGGGATTGGATCTTCTTGTTCGAGTTCGATCATGCCGAGGGCCTCTGACCCGTGACGCTTCATGGGTATTTCAAGTGGATAGCCGTCTTATGGAAAAACGTTTGAGCACCAACATACACCGCGTGATGCATTTCTCGTAAGGCGTACTAAAGGGAAACTCTGCCAAATCGGCTGGACGGCACCCAACAACGTTTTGGCACAGCAGCCCCTCAAGACTGCGGTTCTTGCGCCTGCAAGGGCCGAGTATATCGGGACCCTGGCGCCACGACGACCTCTGGGGGCTCATTTGGTCGGCAAATCGCGGCTGTATGGGGGCTTTTTGTGACAACTGTGCTTCTGGTGTGCTTTTCCGGGCGATTTGCTATCTTGCCGAACCTGCTCCGGCCCTTCCAACACCTCGGGCTTGCCGTTCTGACTAATAAGAGAAGCCTTGCCATGTCCTCCGTGCCTGCAAGCAGTGCGCAACCTTCGCGCCCGCTGACCCGCAACGACTACAAAACCCTGTCGCTGTCTGCCTTGGGCGGGGCGTTGGAGTTTTATGATTTCATCATTTTCGTGTTTTTCGCCACCGTGGTCGGGAAACTCTTCTTCCCCCTCGACATGCCCGAATGGCTGCGCATGATGCAGACCTTCGGCATCTTCGCCGCGGGTTACCTGGCACGCCCGTTGGGCGGCATTATCATGGCGCACTTCGGTGACCTACTGGGTCGCAAGAAGATGTTCACCCTGAGCATCTTCATGATGGCCGTGCCGACCCTGATCATGGGCCTGCTGCCGACTTACGCGCAGATCGGCCTGTGGGCGCCAGTCCTGCTACTGCTGATGCGCATCATCCAGGGCGCAGCCATTGGTGGCGAAGTACCAGGCGCCTGGGTGTTTGTCTCCGAGCACGTACCGCCACGCCATATCGGCTACGCCTGCGGCACCCTGACCAGCGGCCTGACCGCCGGCATTTTGCTGGGTTCGCTGGTGGCCACCGCCATTAACACGCTTTATACCCCGGAGCAGGTCTCCGATTACGCCTGGCGGATCCCGTTCCTGCTCGGCGGTGTGTTCGGCCTGCTGTCGGTGTACCTGCGCCGGTGGCTGCATGAAACACCGATCTTCGCCGAGATGCAGCAACGCAAGACCCTGGCCGCCGAGTTGCCGTTGCGCGCCGTGTTGCGCGACCACCGTGGCGCCATTGTGCTGTCGATGCTGCTGACCTGGCTGCTGTCCGCCGGCGTCGTGGTGGTCATCCTGATGACCCCGACTGTGCTGCAAACCGTTTACCACTTCAGCCCGACCGTGGCGCTGCAGGCCAACAGCCTGGCCATCGTCACCCTGAGCCTGGGCTGCATCGCCTCGGGCGCCCTGGCCGACCGTTTCGGCGCCGGCCGCGTGCTGATCGTCGGTTGTGCGCTGTTACTGGCGACTTCCTGGACGCTGTATCACAGCCTGATGGCCCACCCGGACTGGCTGTTCCCGCTGTACGCCTTGACCGGCCTGTTCGTAGGCACCATCGGCGTAGTGCCATACGTGATGGTCAAAGCCTTCCCGCCCGTGGTGCGCTTCAGCGGGTTGTCGTTCTCCTACAACGTGGCCTACGCCGTGTTCGGCGGGCTGACGCCGCTGGCCGTGTCGCTGTTGATGAAAGAAAGCCCAATGGGCCCGGCCTACTACGTTGCCGCGCTGTGTGTGATGGGGATGGTGGTGGGTGGGTATCTCTGGAAGCGCTCCCGCTGATTGTTTGATAACGGTCACTCCCACGGCCTGCGTGGGAGTGATGGCCGTTCCTCGCTGTATCCCCTCCCTTGCCAATAGTGGCCTTTCATCTAACTGTCACATTCCCGACATAGAGTGTTCACACGGCCTCCTGATACTTGGCCCCGATCCAATTATCCCTATCTGCTAGGAGCAAGGCATGAAACTGAAACGTTTGATGGCGGCAATGACTTTTGTCGCTGCTGGCGTTGCGACCGCCAACGCGGTGGCCGCTGGCGTTGATCCGGCAATCCCGGCTTACGTTAAAACCACTGGTGTGTCGGGCAACTTGTCCAGCGTCGGTTCCGATACCCTGGCTAACCTGATGACCCTGTGGGCCGAGGGTTACAAGAAGGAATACCCGAACGTCAACATCCAGATTCAAGCTGCCGGCTCCGCTACCGCGCCACCTGCGCTGACTGAAGGCACCTCCAACCTGGGCCCGATGAGCCGCAAGATGAAGGACACCGAACTGGCCGCCTTCGAGCAGAAGTACGGCTACAAGCCAACCGCTATCCCGGTTGCCGTGGATGCCCTGGCTGTATTCGTGCACAAGGACAACCCGATCCAGCACCTGACCATGGAACAAGTCGACGCCATCTTCTCGTCGACTCGCCTGTGCGGTGCTAAAGCTGAAGTGAAAACCTGGGGTGACCTGGGCGTGACCGGCGACCTGGCCAACAAGCCAGTACAACTGTTCGGTCGTAACTCGGTGTCCGGCACCTACGGCTACTTCAAAGAAGAAGCCCTGTGCAAAGGCGACTACAAGCCAAATGTGAACGAACAACCGGGCTCGGCTTCGGTCGTGCAGTCGATCAGCTCTTCGCTGAACGGCATCGGTTACTCGGGCATCGGCTACAAGACGGCCAGCGTGAAAACAGTGGCCCTGGCCAAAAAAGGCAGCACTGAGTTCATCGAAGACAGCGAAGAAAACGCCCTGAACGGCAAATACCCGCTGTCGCGCTTCCTCTATGTGTACGTCAACAAAGCACCGAACAAGCCTCTGGCGCCGCTGGAAGCTGAGTTCGTGAAACTGGTGCTGTCCAAACAGGGCCAGGAAGTTGTAGTGAAAGACGGCTACATCCCACTGCCAGCCAAAGTTGCCGCCAAGGCACTGGCTGACCTGGGTCTGAAAGAAGGCAACTGATTGCCTCTGCGGGGCCGGCCTGCCGGCTCCGCGTCCGAATTTTCCAATCCGCTGCCAGCTATGCTTCGCGGCGGATTTTTTGCGTCACTGCACTGTCATCTTTCTGTCATACAGGATCGCTAGGGTGTGCGCATGAATGATCTGGCCAATTCCACCATGACGACGACTTCTCCCCCCAAGCGCATTGATTTCAATACGCCTGAGCTGCAACGCAAACGCCGCATTCGCGCGCTCAAGGACCGACTGACCCGTTGGTATGTACTGGTCGGCGGCCTCGCTGTCCTCGGCGCCATCACCCTGATTTTCTTCTTTCTTGCTTATGTAGTCGCGCCCTTGTTCCAGGGCGCCTCATTGACCAAGGAAGACGCACTGACCCCGGCCTGGATCCAGGACGCCGGCAAGCCGCTGATGATTTCCCTCGAAGAACAGAACCAAGTCGCCATGCGGGTTTCCGACAAGGGCCAGGCGCTGTTTTTTGATGTAGCGACGGGCGCCGAACTCAAGCGTGTCGACCTGCCGCTGCCCGCCGGCGCCAGCGTTGCGTCCATCGGCGAAGACCAACCCGGCAGCCCGCTGGTGATCCTTGGTTTGTCCAATGGCCAGTCCCTGGTATTCCGCCACACCTATAAGGTGTCCTACCCGGACGGCAAGAAAACCATTTCGCCTGCAATCGAATACCCTTACGGCGAAACGCCGATCGTGCTGGATAACGCTGGCCGTCCGCTGGAGCACGTCGCCCTCAACGCCACGGACTCCACCTTGGTAGTCGCAGGTTCGGCCGGTTCGCACTTGAACGTGTTGTCCCTGAGCCGTGAAGAAAACATGATGACCGGCGAAGTCACCAGCGAGCAGAAGCGTATCGAACTGCCGCAAATGACTGAGCCCGTGAAGGCGATCTTCATCGACCCACGCCAGCAGTGGCTCTATGTGATTAACGGCCGTGCCCTCGCCGATGTATTCAGCCTGCGCGACAAAAGCCTCAACGGTCGCTACAAGCTGCTGGAAGACGGCAACGCTGAAGTCACCGCCAGCACTCAGTTGGTGGGTGGTATCTCGCTGATCATCGGTAACTCCAAGGGCGGCCTGGCCCAGTGGTTCATGGCCCGTGACCCGGATGGCGAGCAGCACCTCAAGCAGATCCGCACCTTCCAGATGGGCACCACGCCTATCGTTGAAATATCCGCCGAAGAGCGCCGCAAAGGCTTTACCGCCCTCGATGCGTCCGGCAAGTTTGGCGTGTTCCACAGCACCGCGCACCGCACCCTGCTGGTCGACCCGGTGGTCGATGGCGAGGGCGTGTTCGGCATATCGCCACGGGCCAACCGCGTAATTGTGGAAGCCGGCGGCAAGTTGCAACCGTTGATGCTGGACAACCCGCACCCGGAAGTCTCCTGGAGCGCGTTGTGGAGCAAGGTCTGGTACGAAAACTACGACGAGCCTAAATACGTCTGGCAATCGACCGCCGCCAACACCGACTTCGAGCCCAAGATGAGCCTGGCCCCGCTGACCTTCGGCACCTTGAAGGCTGCGTTCTACGCCATGCTGCTGGCTGCGCCGCTCGCAGTTGCCGCCGCGATCTACACCGCTTACTTCATGGCCCCGAGCCTGCGCCGCAAGGTGAAGCCGGTGATCGAGCTGATGGAAGCCATGCCGACGGTGATCCTCGGCTTCTTCGCCGGCCTGTTCCTGGCGCCGTATGTGGAAGGGCATCTACCGGGCATTTTCAGCCTGCTGATGCTGTTGCCGATTGGCATCCTGGTCGCCGGCTTTGTGTTCAGCCGCCTGCCTGAGTCGATCCGCCTGCGGGTTCCCGATGGTTGGGAAAGTGCGATCCTGATCCCGGTGATCCTGTTTGTGGGTTGGCTATCGCTGTACATGAGCCCCTACCTGGAAACCTGGTTCTTTGGCGGTGACATGCGTATGTGGATCTCCCACGACCTGGGCATCACCTACGACCAGCGCAACGCCCTGGTGGTCGGTTTGGCCATGGGTTTCGCGGTGATCCCGAACATTTACTCCATCGCCGAAGACGCTGTGTTCAGCGTGCCGCGCGGCCTGACCCTGGGCTCCCTGGCCCTGGGCGCTACGCCGTGGCAGACCATGACCCGCGTGGTGATTCTGACCGCCAGCCCGGGCATCTTCTCGGCGCTGATGATCGGCATGGGCCGCGCTGTCGGCGAGACCATGATCGTGTTGATGGCCACCGGTAACACCCCGGTGATGGAGATGAACCTGTTCGAAGGCCTGCGCACGCTCGCGGCCAACGTCGCGGTGGAAATGCCCGAGTCGGAAGTCGGCGGTAGTCACTACCGCGTGCTGTTCCTCTCGGCGATGGTGCTGCTGTTGTTCACCTTCATCATGAACACCCTCGCCGAGCTGATCCGTCAGCGTCTGCGCAAGAAATACTCGTCGCTTTAAGAAAGGTAGAAGTCTGTGAAACAGAACTCCCTGAATGGATGGTTCAAGAGCGGCGCCCCTGGCGTCTGGATCAGCGGTGGCGCGGTGTCCATCGCGGTCATCATGACCATTGGTTTGCTGGCTGTGATTGCGGTGCGTGGTTTGGGCCACTTCTGGCCAGCCGACCTGATCCAGGCCAACTACACGGTACCGGGCCAGGCCAATCACATCGTCATCGGCGAAGTGGTGCAGAAAGAAGAAGTACCGCGTGAGCGCCTGAAAAGCGCTGGCCTGCCCGTGCCGAACCAAGGCCCGGAATTCATGACCCGCGAGCTGATCAAGGTCGGCAACCGCGACCTGAACGGCAACGACTTCACCTGGATCGTCGGCGAGTGGCTCAAGGACCAGACCACGCCTGCGAACCTGATGACCATTGAGCGGCGTGAGTGGGGCAACTTCTACGGCACGCTGGTCAACGTCAAACAGGATGGCAAGGTCATCGCCGAAGGCGAAGCTGCGTGGCCAGAGCTGCAGGCCCGGGTCGACCGCGTCAACAAGCTGGCTGCCCAGCTCAAGACCCTGGAGAAGTCCGACATAGGCGCGATCAATGCCGGCCTTGAACGCATCCGCCTGCACGGTCGCAAACTCGAGCTGGAAGGTAAGCTCGACGCCGCCGCCCAAGCCGACATGGACGCTGACCGCGCGGAACTGAACGCCCGTTACCAGGACATCGAGGCACGCTTGGCCGACCTGCATGCCCAGTTCAACCGCGACTCGCTGACCGCCCGTGACGGCAGCGGCAAGGAAGTCGAAATCGGTATCGGTAAGGTGGTGCACGCCTATCAGCCGAATGCCATGGGCACTGTTACCAAGATCGGCTTCTACTTCACCAAGGTCTGGGAATTCCTCAGCGATGACCCACGGGAAGCCAACACCGAAGGCGGGATCTTCCCGGCCATCTTCGGCACCGTGATGATGACCCTGATCATGGCGATGATCGTGACGCCGTTCGGCGTGCTGGCGGCGGTGTACCTGCGTGAATACGCCAAGCAGAACACCTTGACGCGCATCATCCGTATTGCCGTGAACAACCTGGCCGGCGTACCGGCCATCGTCTACGGCGTATTCGGCCTGGGCTTCTTCGTGTATGTATTGGGTGGCTCGGTTGACCGCCTGTTCTTCGCCGAAGCCCTGCCGGCGCCGACCTTCGGTACGCCGGGCCTGCTTTGGGCTTCGTTGACCCTTGCGCTGCTGGCGGTGCCGGTGGTGATCGTGGCCACTGAAGAAGGCCTGGCGCGGATTCCTCGCACCGTACGTGAAGGTTCCTTGGCACTCGGCGCGACCAAGGCGGAGACGCTGTGGAAGATCGTACTGCCGATGGCCAGCCCGGCGATGATGACCGGCATGATCCTCGCCGTGGCCCGCGCCGCCGGTGAAGTGGCGCCGCTGATGCTGGTAGGTGTAGTGAAGCTGGCCCCGTCGCTGCCGCTGGACGGCAACTATCCGTACTTGCACCTGGACCAGAAGATCATGCACCTGGGCTTCCATATCTATGACGTCGGCTTCCAGAGCCCTAACGTCGAGGCGGCACGGCCACTGGTGTACGCCACCGCCTTGCTGCTGGTGCTGGTGATCGCCACGCTCAACTTGTCGGCGGTGTGGATCCGTAACCACCTGCGCGAAAAATACAAAGCGTTGGACAGCTAAAGCCATTCGCCACAAGCGGCAAGCTGCAAGCCGCTTTTGCTCAAATCTTGCAGCTTGCAGCTAAAAGCGTGCAGCTACGAACGGAGTGAGACCATGCAACAAGACACCCATTCCCACGGCATCAACATGTCTGCCCTGGGTCGCGACAAGCAGAGCCTGAGCCTGGCGCAGGAAACCGTGGCCATCGAAGTGCCGGGCCTGAGCCTGTACTACGGTGAAAAGCAGGCGCTGTTCGACGTCAGCATGAACATCCCCAAGCAGCGTGTGACCGCCTTCATCGGCCCGTCGGGCTGCGGCAAGTCGACGCTGCTGCGCACCTTCAACCGCATGAACGACCTGGTCGACGGTTGCCGCGTGGAAGGTGCCATCAACCTCTACGGCACCAACATCTACCGCAAGGGCGAAGACGTGGCCGAGCTGCGCCGCCGCGTGGGCATGGTGTTCCAGAAGCCCAACCCGTTCCCCAAGACCATCTACGAAAACGTGGTCTACGGCCTGCGCATCCAGGGCATCAACAAGAAGCGCATTCTCGACGAAGCGGTTGAGTGGGCACTCAAGGGCGCGGCGCTGTGGGACGAGGTCAAAGACCGCCTGCACGAGTCGGCACTCGGCTTGTCCGGCGGCCAGCAGCAACGTTTGGTGATCGCGCGCACCATCGCGGTGGAACCGGAAGTGCTGCTGCTCGACGAACCTTGCTCGGCACTCGATCCGATTTCGACGCTGAAGGTTGAAGAGCTGATCTACGAGCTCAAGTCCAAGTTCACCATCGTCATCGTGACCCACAACATGCAACAGGCGGCGCGGGTTTCCGACTACACCGCGTTCATGTACATGGGCAAGCTGGTGGAATTCGGCGATACCGATACTCTGTTCACCAATCCGGCGAAGAAGCAGACCGAAGACTACATCACCGGTCGCTACGGCTAGTTCGAGCAGCTGCAAGCCGCACGTTTCAAGCGGCAAGTAAAAGCAGTTTGATCAACGACACACATCAGCTTGCAGCTTGTAGCTTGCGGCTTACAGCTTTTGCGGAGCAAACGCATGATTAGCAAAGAAGGCCTCACCCACCATATCTCCGCGCAGTTCAACGCCGAGCTTGAGGAAGTGCGCAGCCACCTCCTGGCGATGGGCGGGTTGGTGGAGAAGCAAGTCAACGACGCCGTTACTGCGCTGATCGAGGCCGACTCGGGCTTGGCCCAGCAAGTGCGTGAGATCGATGACCAGATAAACCAGATGGAACGCAACATCGACGAGGAATGCCTGCGCATTCTCGCCCGTCGCCAGCCGGCGGCCTCCGACTTGCGTTTGATCATCAGCATCTCCAAGTCGGTGATCGACCTGGAGCGCATCGGCGACGAAGCCACCAAGATCGCCCGCCGTGCCATCCAGCTGTGCGAAGAAGGCGAAGCACCGCGCGGTTATGTGGAAGTGCGTCATATCGGCGACCAAGTGCGCAACATGGTGCGTGATGCACTCGACGCGTTTGCGCGCTTCGACGCCGACCTGGCCCTGTCGGTGGCCCAGTACGACAAGGTCATTGACCGCGAATACAAGACCGCGCTTCGCGAGCTGGCGACCTACATGATGGAAGATCCGCGCTCTATCTCGCGGGTCTTGAGCATTATCTGGGTACTGCGCTCCCTGGAGCGCATCGGCGACCACGCGCGCAATATCTCGGAATTGGTGATCTACCTGGTGCGCGGTACCGACGTACGGCACATGGGCCTTAAGCGTATGAAGGCCGAAGTTGAAGGTTCAGTCGATCAAATCCCTAATGTTCCGGGCGTAACTGACGATAAGTAAGGTTGCCCGAGAAATTAACGCCCGGCCTTTGGTCGGGCGTTTTCGTTTGCGGCAGCTGAATTTATTACGTCTCGGATGAAAGATAGTCCGAACGTGACTGCAGAGTTTTGGCAAAATGCCATCAGTCAGGCGTCTTGCGTGCCGAAGTTTTTATAGGATGAAGGGTCGATGAGTAAAGTCAGTGTATTGGTGGTGGATGACGCCTCGTTTATCCGCGACCTGGTGAAGAAGTGCCTGCGCAACTACTTTCCCGGGATCAAGCTTGAAGACGCGGTGAACGGTAAAAAGGCCCAGGCCATCCTGATGCGCGAATCCTTCGACCTGGTGCTGTGCGACTGGGAAATGCCGGAGATGTCCGGGCTTGAGCTGTTGACCTGGTGCCGTGAGCAACCTCACCTCAAGGCCATGCCATTCGTGATGGTGACCAGCCGTGGCGACAAGGAAAACGTGGTCCAGGCCATCCAGGCCGGGGTTTCCGGTTACGTCAGCAAGCCGTTCACCAACGAACAGTTGCTGAGCAAGGTCAAGCAGGCGCTGCACAAGGTCGGCCGCCTTGACGCCCTGGTCGCCAGCGCACCCACCAAGATGAACTCAGCCTTCGGCAACGACTCCCTGAGCGCACTGACCGGTGGCAAACCCGAAGCGGTCAAGTCGGCGCCAGTGGCTGCTGCTCCTGCGCCGAGCCGTGGCCTGCCCAACAGTCCGCCGGCTCAAGCGCCGGCCGCGGCCGGCGGTCGTGGTCAAGGTCAGTTGCGCCTGTCCAGTGGCACCCAGCAATGCGTGATCAAGGCGTTGAGCATTAAGGAAGCGCTGTTGGTGGTCCGTCGCGGCGAAGTCCTGCCTCAGGTACTGGAAAGCGCCGTGCTCGACCTTGAACAAGGCGACAGCGCTGAAGTGGCGCGCCTCAACGGCTACCTGCATGCCATCGTCGCCTTCGAACCCAAGCCCGACAGCGACTGGCTGCAACTGACCTTCCGGTTTATCGACCAGGACGCGCAGAAACTCGACTACATCTCCCGCCTGATTGCACGTGGTACGGCGCAGAAGCATTTTGTGCCGGGTGCGTGATTTGTAGTGAGCGGACGATGCGGCGACCCGACAAGCCCGCTCGCTACAGACTGTAACGATCCGTTGTTAGCCTGCCGGTCAGTCATTCCGGCAGGTTCACGCCATGCTCATGCGCTTACTACTATGCTGCGGGCTGGCTGCGGTCGTCACTTCGACCCAGGCCATGACCCTCTTCAAGTCCATCGATGCCAATGGCGAGGTGTTTTTCAGTGACCGGCCAACCCCTGGCGCCCAGGCATTTGTGATCCAGGAGCGTCGGGTCGAACGCGTGAAACCGCCGATGCTCCTGGTGCCTCAATCGCGTTATTCACAACAAGCCTACCGCTATCCCTTGCCCTGGCGCGGCGGCCCGTTCCAGCTGAGCCAAGGTCCCAACGGCAGCTTCAGCCATACCGACGCCAAGAGCCGCTACGCCATGGACATCGCCATGCCGGAAGGCACGCCGATCATTGCGGCGCGCAGCGGTGTGGTGGTGAAGACCGAAAATGAGCAGGAGGGGCGTGGCAGTGATGCCTCAGGCAATTTCGTGCGGGTGCGTCACGATGACGGCACCGAGGGCGTGTACCTGCACCTCAAGCACGGTTCGGTGAGTGTCAGGGCAGGGCAGCGTGTAGCGGTGGGAAGCCCGCTGGCGTTGTCCGGTAATACCGGCAACAGCAGCGGGCCGCATTTGCATTTTGTGGTGCAGCGCGCCAGCGAGGCGGGGCTGGTGTCGATCCCGTATGAGTTCAACCAGCCAGTGGGTGCATTGCCCAACTTCGCGTTGGGCAATTGAGGGTTCAATCCAGCAGCAGCACCTTGGCTAACACGATCTTCGGCCCTTTCATCTTCTTGATGATGATGCGCAAGCCTTCCACCTCCAGCACTTCTTCCTCTTCCGGCACCCGCTTGAGGGTGTCGTAGATCAGCCCGGCCAGGGTTTCGGCTTCGATGTGGTCCAGGTCGACACCCAGCAGGCGCTCGACCTTGAACAGCGGTGTATCGCCGCGCACCAGCAGCTTGCCCGGTTGATAGGCCAGGATGCCGCGCTCGGCCTTACGGTGTTCGTCCTGGATATCGCCAACCAGCACTTCCAGCACGTCCTCCATGGTGAGGTAGCCGATGATGTTGCCGTCGGCTTCCTCCACCAGGGCGAAGTGCGCGCCGCCTTTGCGGAACTGCTCCAGCAACTGCGACAACGGCATATGCCGCGACACTCGCTCCAGCGGGCGGGTCAGCTCGGCCAGGTTGAAGGATTCGGGGATGTGGTCCAGTGCGGCCAGCTCCAGCAGCAAATCCTTGATGTGCAACAGGCCCACGAACTCGTTGCGCACCGCGTCATACACCGGGTAACGGCTGAATTTGTGACGACGGAACAGCGCCAGGATTTCCTTGAGCGGAGCGTTGAAGTCCAGGGTCACCAGGTCTTCCCGGGAGTTGGCCCAGTCCACCACCTCTAGCTCGCCCATCTCCACCGCCGAGGCCAGCACGCGCATGCCTTGGTCGCTTGGGTCTTGGCCGCGGCTGGAGTGCAGGATCAGTTTGAGTTCTTCGCGGCTGTAGTGGTGTTCGTGGTGCGGGCCAGGCTCGCCTTGGCCGGCGATGCGCAGGATGGCGTTGGCGCTGGCGTTGAGCAGGTAAATCGCCGGGTACATGGCCCAGTAGAACAGGTACAGCGGCACTGCCGTCCACAGTGATAGCAGCTCGGGCTTGCGGATGGCCCAAGACTTGGGCGCCAGTTCGCCGACCACGATGTGCAGGTAAGAAATCACGAAGAAGGCGGCAAAGAACGACACGCCTTTGATGACTTCCGGGGACTCGACGCCCATCGCGCCCAGGAGCGGCTCGAGGATGTGTGCGAAGGCCGGCTCACCGACCCAGCCCAGGCCCAGGGAGGCCAGGGTGATACCCAGCTGGCAGGCCGACAAGTAGGCGTCGAGCTGGCTGTGCACGGTGCGCAGGATCTGCCCGCGCCAGCCGTTGGTGTGGGCGATGGCCTCGACCCGAGTCGAGCGCAGTTTGACCATGGCAAATTCCGCCGCAACGAAGAAACCGTTGAGCAGTACCAGGACCAGTGCAAAAAGAATCATGCCGAAGTCGGCGAAGAGCGTAGCGAGGGTGATACCAGGGGAAGGGTCCATGATGGGGTTTTGCAGGTTCCGTGTTCAATAAGGGGTGGCAGGTGAGCCTGAAGGGCAGGCCCAAGTCGGCCAATGTAGCGGCTGACGGGGCGCTTGCCTAGTGCTCACTGCCGGGCGGGGCAAGGAATACATTCTCCAAAACAACTCATGTCCCTGTGGGAGCGTCGTTTTCGAGTTACTCGTCTATGCCAACCACCCGCGAACGCGTCATCTGCGCCGGCGGAAAATGGCAGGTAAACGTGCTGCCATGCCCCAGCACGCTGCTGATTTCCAGGCGGGCGCGGTGACGCAAGAGCACATGCTTGACGATCGCCAGGCCGAGCCCGGTACCGCCGGTGTTGGAGTTGCGGCTGGAGTCGACGCGGTAGAAACGCTCAGTCAGGCGCGGCAGGTGCTTGGCGTCGATGCCGATGCCGGAGTCCTGCACGCTCAAATGTGCACCCTGTTCGTCGGCCCACCAGCGGATGCGGATATTGCCTTTGTCCGGGGTGTACTTCACGGCGTTGAACACCAGGTTGGAAAACGCACTGCGCAACTCACCTTCGCTGCCTTTGAGCAGCACGGTCGGGTCGGCTTCCAGGGTGATCTGCTGCCCGCGTTGACCCGAGAGGGCCTGGGCGTCGTTCTTGATGGTCTGCAACAGGCTTTGCACGGCCGCCGGATGGTTATCCGACGGGTAGTCAGTTGCCTCAAGCTTAGCCAGCAAGAGCAGGTCGTTGAGCAGTGTCTGCATGCGCGAACCTTGCTGCTGCATCTGCTGCAGGGCCCGGCTCCAGCGCGGGTTGATCTCGTCGACGTTGTCCACCAGCGTCTCCAGGTAACCGCAGATCACGGTCAGAGGCGTGCGCAGCTCGTGGGAGACGTTGGCGACGAAGTCTTTGCGCATCTGTTCCAACTGATGAATGCGGGTCACGTCGCGTACCAGCATCAGGTGTTCGTTGTTGCCGTAGCGCGTCAGGTACAGCTGGATGCGCACGCGGTCATTGGTGGGCGAGGGGATTTCCAGGGCTTCTTCGTAGTTCTCCTGTTCGAAGTACTCCTTGAAGCGCGGGTGGCGCACCAGGTTGGTTACCGGCTGGCCGCTGTCCTGGGGCGTCTTGAGGCCCAGCAGGGTTTCGGCCGCGCGGTTCCACCATTCCAGGTTGCCGTCGCTGTCGAGCATGATCACAGCGTCTTTGAGCGCGGCGGTGGATTCCTGCACCCGGTCGATCACCGCCTGCAGGCGACCGCGCACCCGTTGGTCGCGGCGTTGCAGGTGGTAGATGCTGTCGAACACCTCGCCCCATAGACCGTAGCCATCGGGTGGTGCTTCGTCGGGTTTGTGCTGGCGCAGCCATTCGTGCAGGCGCAGCAATTGCTTGAGGGTCCAGCCCAGGTACAAGGCAATGCCGACGGCCAGGCTCCAGCCGTAATAACCACTGACCAGGCCCACCAACAAGCAGCCGGTGATCAGCAAAAGCATGTGGCGGATCAGGGTGCCATGCCAGTTTTGGTTCAAGGTGCGTCCTTCGGAGCAGTTTCAAGTTTCAAGCTGCAAGCTCCCAGCTACAGCAGTCCGCTTTGAACTTGCGGCTTGTGGCTAATTGCTTGTAGCTCAACCTTTGGTTGAAAACCGATAGCCAGTCCCGCGCACGGTTTGTACCAGATTCTCGTAGGCCTCGCCCAAGGCTTTGCGCAGGCGGCGGATATGCACATCCACGGTGCGCTCCTCCACATACACGTTGCCGCCCCACACTTGGTCGAGCAACTGGCCACGGGTGTAGGCGCGCTCCTGGTGTGTCATGAAAAACTGCAGCAGGCGATATTCGGTAGGGCCCATCTCGGCCGGCGTACCGTCGATGGTCACGCGGTGGCTGATCGGGTCCAGCAACAGGCCGCCGACTTCAATCGGCGCTTCGCCATCGGTTGGGCCGGCGCGGCGCAATACGGCTTTCAGACGAGCGACCAGTTCGCGTGGGGAAAACGGCTTGGTGATGTAGTCATCCGCGCCGACTTCCAGGCCCTGGATCTTGTTGTCCTCTTCGCCCTTGGCGGTGAGCATGATGATCGGGATGTCCCCGGTCAGCTCGTCACGCTTGAGACGGCGGGCCAACTCGATGCCGGAGGTGCCTGGCAGCATCCAGTCCAACAGGATCAAGTCCGGCTTGCGGTCGACGATAATGGCATGGGCCTGCTGGGAGTTCTCCGCCTCCAGGCAGTCATAGCCGGCCATTTCCAACGCAACGGCGATCATCTCGCGGATGGGCGCTTCGTCGTCAACAATCAGAATGCTCCTGCCAACCATGCTCAAAAATCCTCTTGTCATTTAACTGTCTTGCGCCGCATTAGATAACGGAATTATTGCAGTCGTGTGACAGTAATTTAGTCGCTCGGGCAATTCTCGCCTCTCTGGACTACGCTGTGGGTCCGAATCCTGACAACCAAAATAGGAAGGTTCCAATGACTTACAGCACGATGTCCTGGAAAGCCCTGCTGGTAACGGCCGCGTTGACGCTACCGACCCTGGCGTTCGCGGCGGAGCCGGCGATGACTAAAGATGGGATGCTGGTCGACCACAAGGGCATGACCCTCTACACCTTCGACAAGGATGCCGACGGCAAGTCAGTGTGCAAGGACCAGTGCGCGACCAACTGGCCGCCGCTGAAGGCTGAGTCCACCGATACTTCCATGGGCAAATGGACCGTGATCACCCGCGACGACCAGACCAGCCAGTGGGCTTATGACGGCAAGCCGGTCTACACCTACAAGGATGATAAAAAGGCCGGTGACAAGACCGGTGATGGCAAGGGTGGGGCGTGGCATGTGATCAAGCCCTGACCACGCGGTGCTGCTGACGCCTTCGCGAGCACGTCGAAGGCGTCAGCTCCATCACCACGAAAAACGGCCTCAGCGAACCGCGTAGTCCGCCACAATTCCGACAAAAATCGCCAACCCTGCCCAGTGGTTGTGCAAAAACGCCTTGAAGCACTTCATCCGATCCTTGTCGCGGGTGTACCAGAACTCCCAGGCAAAACATCCAGCCGCCGCCAGCAACCCCAGTTGGAACCAGCCGCCCAACTCAAACCGTGTACCGGCCAGCAACAGGCACACCAACGCCAGGCCCTGTAGGGTAAGGATAATCACGCGATCGGCATCACCGAACAGAATGGCGGTGGATTTCACGCCGATCTTCAAGTCGTCGTCACGGTCTGTCATCGCGTAATAAGTGTCATAGCCCACCGTCCAGAGCAGGTTGGCGATGTACAGCAGCCAGGCAGCGGCGGGCAAGCTGCCGGTCTCGGCGGTAAACGCCATCGGCATGCCCCACGAAAACGCCGCGCCCAGCACCACTTGAGGGTAATAGGTGTAACGCTTCATGAACGGGTAGCTCGCCGCCAATGCCAAACCACCGAGGGACAGCAGGATGGTGGTGGCGTTGGTCAACAGCACCAGCAGAAAACTGATGCCCATCAGCACCGCAAAAAACACCAGCGCTTCCTTGGAACTGATCTTGCCGCTCACCAGCGGGCGCTGCTCGGTGCGCTTCACATGGCCGTCGACCTTGCGGTCGGCCCAATCATTGATCACGCAGCCGCCGGCCCGGGTCAGCACCACGCCCAACACGAAAATCACGATGTTGATAAAGGACGGCGAACCCTTGCCGGCAATCCACAGCGCCCACAGCGTCGGCCACAGCAGCAGGTAGATGCCGATGGGTTTGTCCATCCGGGTCAACTGAATGAAATCCCAGGCCCTCGGGTTCAGGCCGTTCAGGGATTTGAGCAGGCGTTGATACATCAGCAGTTCTCCGGATGGGCATGCAGCGCGTGCCAAAAGCTCGGCAAAAAGATTTCCGCCACTAGCACGCTCAGCGCACCGCGATCAAAGCGTGAGCGGCGTGCCCACAGCCCGTCGGCCTGGTCCGCCGTGGGCAACCATTGCCGCGGGTAATGGCACACCTCGATTGCCTGGCGGGTGAAGGCCTGGTCGCAAAACAGCAATTCACCCAGTGAACGGCTGCCCAACTCATCCATGTGCAAGCCGTCGCCCTGCAAGGCACTGCGCGCCGCCACACTGCGCGCGAACACCCACGGCTGCCCCCTCCCACGCAAATACACTTCACGCACCCAGCCGATACTGGCCGGCGCCAGCGCCAGGGCAGCACATTCATCATCGCGCAGTGGCTGCCAGCCTTCGAACAGTGGCGTCACGCTGAAACCGTCGTCCGACAGACACGTCAGCCGCCGGGTGAGCGAGTCTTCGTTGAACAGCCAGTTGAGGGTCAAGGGCGCGGGCGCAGGGATCAAAAGGCTCTGGGTCAGCCATTGGCAAGCATCGGGAAGGTCGATTGAGTGCGGCACGGTGAGTCAGTATTGGCAGCAAAAGAGGCGGCGAGCTTACCATGGCACCTTGGACTTTTGCCGCGCTGAACCGGTGCCTTGCGTCGATCGTGCTTGCATCTGCCGGCCCCGATCAGTACAAAACGCCCTGAGCTGTACGGCAACGCTGGATCCATCGACCGTCGGCCAAACTGCCTGGACCCTGAGGAAGCAAGTAATGAAGAAGTGGCAATGTGTAGTCTGCGGCCTGATCTATGACGAGAAAGACGGTTGGCCGGATGACGGAATCGCTCCGGGCACCCTGTGGCAGGACGTCCCGGAAGACTGGCTGTGCCCGGACTGCGGCGTGGGCAAAATGGATTTCGAAATGATCGAAATCGGCTGATCTGCAAATTTAAGAACCGTACTACAAGGAGAAAGGAATGAACGCACCTGTCGTGATCATCGGCACAGGATTGGCCGGTTACAACGTGGCCCGGGAGTTTCGCAAGCTCGACAGCGAGACCCCATTGCTGCTGATCACCGCGGATGACGGTCGCTCCTACTCCAAGCCCATGCTCTCCACCGGCTTTGGCAAGAACAAGGAAGCCGATGGCCTGAGCATGGCCGAACCGGGCGCCATGGCCGAGCAACTCAAGGCCGACGTGCGCACCCACACCCGCGTCAGCGGCATCGACCCCGGCCACAAGCGTCTGTGGATCGGCGAGGAAGCAGTGCCCTACCGCGACCTGATCCTGGCCTGGGGCGCAGAAACCGTGCGCGTACCGGTTGAAGGCGATGCGGCTGAACTGATTTTCCCGATCAACGACCTCGAAGACTACGCACGCTTCCGTGCCGCCGCTGCCGGCAAACGCCGCGTTTTGCTGCTCGGCGCCGGCCTGATCGGCTGTGAATTCGCCAATGACCTGATCCTTGGCGGTTATGAAATCGACCTGGTGGCGCCGTGCGAACACGTCATGCCGACCCTGCTGCACCCGGCAGCGGCCGCGGCGGTGCAAGCCGGGCTGGAAGGCCTTGGCGCACGTTTCCACCTGGGCCCGGTGCTCAATCGCCTACAGCGCACCGCTGACGGCGTGGAGGCGCACCTGTCGGACGGTGAAGTGATCCACTGCGACCTGGTGGTCTCGGCCATCGGCCTGCGCCCACGTGTCGACTTGGCCGCTGCCGCCGGCTTGCAGACCAATCGTGGGATCATGGTGGACCGCCACCTCAAGACCTCCCACGCCAACATCTACGCCCTGGGCGACTGTGCCGAAGTCGACGGCCTGAACCTGCTGTACGTGATGCCGCTGATGAGTTGCGCCCGCGCCCTGGCCCAGACCTTGGCCGGCAATGCCACGGCCGTCAGCTACGGCCCGATGCCAGTGACCGTCAAGACGCCGGTCTGCCCGCTGGTGGTTTCACCACCACCACGGGGCACCGAAGGCGTTTGGAGCGTTGAAGGCGAGGGTGCCGACATCAAGGCCCTGTGCCGCGACGCCAGCGGTCGCCTGCTGGGGTATGCATTGACCGGCACCGCCGTGATGGAAAAACTCGCCCTGAACAAAGAACTTCCGCCTTTGCTGGCGTAAATACCGGTCGTTCTGTCGGAATAAGCACGTTTTTCACCTTAGAAAGGTCGCCGCGAGACTGGCGGAGCGTGCGAGGGCATGCCATCCTCACTCCCGTCTGCCGCAGAGTAGAGCCTGCGGCGCTTTGGGCGTTGCTCCAACGATGAGCAGCACGGACATAACAACAAAAAACCGTCAAAGAGGCTTCACTTATGCGTAAACCAGAACTCGCAGCCGCCATCGCTGAAAAAGCGGATCTCACCAAAGAACAGGCCAACCGCGTACTCAACGCCATTCTCGAAGAAATCACTGGCGCCCTGCACCGCAAGGACAGCGTCACCCTGGTGGGCTTCGGCACTTTCCTGCAGCGCCATCGCGGCGCCCGCACCGGCAAAAACCCGCAAACCGGTGAGCCGGTGAAAATCAAGGCGAGCAACACTGTTGCGTTCAAGCCGGGCAAATCGCTGAAAGACACTGTTAACGCGTAATGGCGTTACCGTCTCGAAGGGGGCGGGGAGGTAGGAAAAATGGGCACGCCGACTGGGTCGGGTGCCCATTTTTGTTGGGGCTGACTACGGGCTTGGTCTCAACCGTAGAAGTAGTCAAAAAAGCGTTCGTAGTTGTCTTCGCCCAACAATGGGCTGACTTCCTTGTTGATTAACTTCACGAACTTGCTGGAAAGCTCATCGTCGTCGTTGTAGATATCAAAGATGTCGAACTTTCCATGCACGATCTCGACAGTCTTGGCGAATGCCAGCAGGAAATCAGCGAGAGAGTCGGCAATCCTGAGCGGCGCTCCCGCATCGTAGCTCGCCAGTACGGGGGGCGCCTGGCATATCAGTCACCGCGATAACGGGCTTGCCACCGCCGATGTCATCCATGAAAACCAGATGTTGCGCAAGCCAGTTCCCATTCAACTCGGTCTTGTTGGATTCGCCTGCCCACTTGTAGCCGACCTGACCGTCTTCCAATGCGTCCAAGTTGAAAAAGCAGATGGGGGTCAAGCCCGTTTCGACTTCCACATCGACCGGCTCGCAAAGGTCGTAGGAGGAGTCCATCTCAGCGGAGCGAGGTAGGGTTTGCGGCCATTTGGCATTTGCCTGGCCGTTCTTTTCGAAGCTGCCTTCGAGATCGAATTTCTTGTGGACGCGGCGCAGTTCTTTAAATGCGTTATCAAGGGCGCTCATGGTTTTACTTTCCCAATGCCATTTTCTCGTATCAAGAATGTAATGGAGAGGTCAGCGCGATACTTTTCCAGCTGGCTCTACGTTTCTTCTCAAGAAGAGTCTTCATGGCGTCACCTTCAGGTGGCCCTTTCTTCGGCAATTTCAGCGGAACCAAAACGTAGAGCTTTACCGAGTCATCTTGATGGTCTGTTTCAGCATTTGTAGTCCAGATCTTATCCACCACAATCAGTGCATCAATATCTGCTGGCCAGCCCAGGGAACTGAAGGCTGGTTCAGAGCGCAAAATGAGCTGGCCCTCAGACAGAGGGGCCTTTTCCATCGTTTGTTTTGACAGCTCAGAAAGAATGCCTTGAGGGAATATCCAAGGGCTGTCGATGGCAAAGCCTTGTCTTGGCAGCCGCCAATTCCCGGGTAGGCAGATGAAAAGTTCAGTCCGTGGTTTTTGCGTAAACAGCCCAAGGGTGAAGAGTAGCTTGTAGTCGTTTTTATCAGCGATGCAGCTGACTCTGAATTTCACGCCCGCACTTTGAGGTTGGGGAGTGACTTTTTCGGGGAGCACCCAGCCGGCGGTCTCACTGACAAACTCGGCTACGGGCGCACCGGGAATTGATGCTTCGGCGGCGTCTTTTTCGATCGCAGAAACCGCGCCCCGTGCTTCAAGGCGTTCGGCAATTTTCGGGAAGTCCCAGGATCTAGCTAGATCCAAGGCGGTCCGGTTGAATTTTGTGTGCAGTCGATTGATGTCTGCTTGGTGATTGAGTAGTAAATCCACAGCTTCAGCCTGCCCGAAGGTGACGGCTGTTATCAGAGGCGATGCTACCGAGAGAGGTGAGCCATCGACTTGTGCGCCGACCTCCAAGAGCCAGCGAACGATTTCCAGGTGGCCATTTTCAGCTGCTATTGCTAGCGCCGTCGTGTTGCCTGAACCTACTGTGGGTTGATCGATGTCGATACCCAGCTCAACGAGCAGTTGGCATATGGCAAGTTGTTTGTTTTCGGCAGCGTGATGCAGAAGACCTGGGTAACTTACAAAGTTAAAGCGAGGTGGGTCTAAAAGTTGAGGGTGTTTGGCCAATTCGGTGCGTAGAAAGGCAATGTCCCCCGTTTCGATATGAGCATAAATTTCTCGAACAAGGGTGGCGTCCTCACCAAATGCTTTCTCTAGGCTAGTCATCTAGAAACACTCCCTTTCTCATTTCTTTGCCCATGGATTGTAACGTCTTAATTACCTCGCTCTTACCGCCTTTGCGGGCTATAGCAAGGGCTTCAGAGACCTTTCTCGATGCTGCGATTGTATGGTTTCCACTACCGTTGGGTGCCCACACAAAATTGCGCGGGTCGTCATTCAGGCCAATACCGAATTTCTTGAGAATGCCTTGGGCATGTGCCACATAGCGACGATTGCTGTCCGTCCAATTCTTGGGTGCTTTTTCGCGCACGATATGGTGACGATGCGGGTTCGTCATTTCGTGCGCCTTCGGTTTAGGGCCCATGTTCGCTTTATCGTTTTTGGACAGTCGACAGGTTTCCCAGCCAAGTGGGTCGATCCAACCAATTGGGTTCGGTGAGTATTGGTAGAGGTTCAGACCTCCCACCAAGGCTATTGGATCTCGGGTAGTAAACCGCCCCACATCCGGATCATAAAACCGAAATGTGTTGTAGTGCAGCCCAATCTCCCGATCCAGATACTGCCCCTGAAACCGTAAATTCTGTTCTTCAATAAAGTACGCTTCACGTACCTCTTCAGTCGTATTCCCCCACACCCGATACAACGCCTGCCACACCGTCTTCCCATCGGCTTCGGTCAGTTGCTCCGGCAACCCGTTCAGGTCGTTGTGATAGTAGCGCACGCTCTGATGCTCGCCCGTGCCATCCACTCGGGCCAGCGGCGCATAGCTGTCTTCTTCATAAATGTAGAGGCTGGTCTGGCTGTGCCGATGTTCCTGCAACAGGCGCAACCCCTCCCAATCAAAGCGGGTTTCACCCAACGGATAACCGTTGCTGTCATGTTCGGTTTTAGCGATGCGTCGTCCGAGCGGGTCATAGGTCATTCTCACGACCGTTTCGCGCCCATCCTTCTGGCTACGCACTTCGATCAGGCGATGCTCAGCGTCATAGGCGAAATACTGTACGCCACGCGCTGCACTGCGCTTTTCGATCATGCGACCGAAACCATCGTAGCGGTAGCGTTTGGCCGCCGCCGTAGTACAGGCGGTTGAGCCAACGCCCTTCGGGCAACTGCGTCTGATCAATTAGCTACAGAGCTCTGTTAGCCAAGCGAATCTTTAGCAGGGGTCAGTGCAGTCACATAGCTCAGCAAGCTTGGGTGATGGTATGGAAACTCTGTTTCCCTTCATCAAAAAACAGGTAAGCCTGAGCGTTGTCATGGCTAAGCTCGCTTATGTCGAGCTGGCCCAGGAAAACCATAGGCTTCCCATCCACCATCGGCCATACGGGACTTTGAAGCCATTTCGGTGGGAATTTCAGGTACCGAAAATCAAATTTTATTTTTTCCTTCAGCCAAGCCTGCAGCTCTTTAGAACTGAGATTTTTTCGCTCTTCAACCAGCTTGGAGAGATAGTCCGATGGTAGCGACAGCCATTTTGGCTGAACTTTTAGCGTCAGATTGAATAGGTTTTCGTACTTTTTTTCCACCGTGTGGGTGATTTTTTTCTTGGTTAGAACAGTAGATAGAAGTGTCTGAACGTTGTAGATAGATTCTAAGCTTTGATAGTCCTGACTGATTGTGTAGGTGTAGAGATCAGGCTCCGTAACATAAGCAGGGAGGCTGTTCTCACTTTTGAGCAATGCTTCGACTGCCGGGTCTGCGTATATTATTTCTTCAAGTGCTTTAGGCGAAATTGCCCCTTCGACGAATTGCTTGATGATTTCTATAGCTGTCATTATTTGGTTCCTAAATGTCTAAATTCATCAAGCGCGGCGTGCTGTTCCAGAGTAACTTCGCGCAGGTTTCGAGGGTTTAAGGCATGGAGGTATCTACGAAACCCAGGGCGATTCAGTGGCCTGGTATCCAGAACAAGCTTTTACCTCCGGATTTAATGATTTTCTCAACCAGCTCAGTAAATGATTTTGCGATCAGCGTGCTCTCATCGACCGTCGGGTAACTGTCCCAGAACGAGTCGTAGCAATAGCCAAATTGCGGGCCGGGTTTCAGGTCAATTGAAATTATTTGATCCTCACATTTAACGAGCGCGTACCAGTTAGCTGAGTCTGGGTCGTCCAAGTCTTCGTTCATAACGACAAAGTCGGAACGTTCAAGCTCTGGCGTCAGAATTGTGAAGCTGTACTGTGCCTTTGGATAGAAAACAGCGCTGCTGTAATGCTTATAAAAATCGGCCAAGTCATCGGGGACGAGATTGCTCGGCAACCCAGTAGAAGGCGTTGTCGTGCAGTCAGAATTCTCTATCAAATCAACGATTTTAATCAGGCTCATCTTCCGCATCCCTTACGCAGGTAGGTTTTCATTGCTTTGTTGTACAAACCGCGTGAAGCCTTCGGGAAACCTTTCGATAAAGGGGACGGATGTATTTGATTTTTTTACTTACTTGGCTAGGCGATCCTTAAATGAATCTGTCTCCTTTTTCTTCACCAATTACCTCGCCACTCCTCTGCGTACTCTGAAGTTGGGTCTAGGCCCACGATCTCCCCTATAGCATAAATATGCTCAAGCACAGATTCGCGCTCAACAGTTTCTATTTCGTCCTCGAAGTTGTTGATGTTGAGTATGCACTGTTTGAAGTTTTCCAGAATAACTAGTTGAGTTTCTTTTTCGGGAAGAAGCATTAGGTTATCGATGAGCCTGTCGAAAAGGATCTTTACCTTGGCAGCAAATTTTTCTTCGCCGCCCAGGTTAAGGTGATATGTTTTAAAGTTTTGTAGTTCTTTATTTTTCATATGTTTTTTGCAGAGGGTACTGAGATGCCTTTGAATAAAAATTCCTTTGACTTATCCCAGTTTATTCCGTTATCGAAATAATTTATCAAGCGTTCTCGCAATTTTTCCGGATCACCGACCATGCCAGAAAGCTCATATTTGTATATTGTTTCTAAGTCATCGCTGAGCGTTAGATTATTCTTCAGAACCTTAGCCTCCAACTCGTCAAGAGAGTCGGGTAGTTCGATCAAGTCGGCTCCATAGTTACCGCCAATGATGGCTCTCAGCATTTTTTTTTCCGGAGGGCGTTTATCAATGGCTATCTCATCCGGTGACGGTGTGCTGACAGCTAAACTTTTCAATGCCTTGGTCGAGGTGAAGATAAAGAATAAGGTATTGGCTTTTCCAAGATCCATACCTTTCCATTCATCTTGAGCACATGTTAGATCAAAGAATTGAAGATAGTAGTCTGCACGCATCTGGACAAGAGTGTACAAGTCTTCTTTCAGTTTCAAACTGAACACCTTGCCCTCTTCCCAAGTGATTTTTTTCAACATCTTCCAGGACCTTTAGGTTTGCTAGTGGGCTTTTGAGGCTTAACACCTCTGTGTTTATCAGCGGCAGCTAAGTAAATACCCCGCCTTTTGTTTTTCGGAGCTACGGGCCTTTGCTTATTGGCGACAGGTCCTTCTTTCAATTTGTCCTCATAAATCCTTTGTTCTAAACCACGTGCAATATCTTTACCTTCTTGTCCGTTTCCTTTGAATACGGCACGCGGTGCTACGTCGAAAATGTCCTTGTTAGGGTAACGATAGTTCAACACATCTCGGGCAGAGTGCCCCAGTCCAGGTTTGCTGGCGTAACCCACATAAGGTTTACCGTCTTTTACGCCGACGTAGGTGATGTGGGTCGCTTTCGCTGGGTCACCTGCCCACCCCCACGGGTCAATCCAGCCAATGGGGTTTGGCGCGTACTGGTACAGATTGAGTCCACCCATCAACCCAATCGGCTCCGGCGTAGTAAACCGCCCCACATCCGGATCATAAAACCGAAATGTGTTGTAGTGCAGCCCAATCTCCCGATCCAGATACTGCCCCTGGAACCGCAAATTCTGCTCTTCGATAAAGTACGCCTCACGCACTTCTTCGGTCGCATTCCCCCACACCTGATACCGCGCCTGCCACACCGGTTTCCCATCAGCTTCGGTCAGTTGCTCAGGCAATCCATTCAGGTCGTTGTGGTAATAGCGCACACTTTGATGCTCGCCCGCGCCGTCCACTCGAGCCAGCGGTGCATAGCTATCTTCTTCATAGATATAGAGGCTGGTTTGGCTGTGCCGATGTTCCTGCAACAGGCGCAACCCCTCCCAATCAAAGCGGGTTTCACCCAACGGATAACCGTTGCTGTCATGTTCGGTTTTAGCGATGCGTCGTCCGAGCGGGTCATAGGTCATTCTCACGACCGTTTCGCGCCCGTCCTTCTGGCTGCGCACTTCGATCAGCCGGTGCTCGGCGTCGTAGGCGAAGCGTTGCAAACCACGCGCAGCGCTGCGTTTTTCGATCATTCGACCAAAACCGTCATAACGGTAGCGCTTGTCCTGATAAGTCAGCAGCTTGTTATGCACGACCAGCCCTGCACTGGCTGGCGGCCCGTCCAGCAAGTTGGCGGCGGCGTCGTAGGCGAAGGTTTCCTGCTGGCCTTGAGCGTTGTCCTGGCTGGCGATGATGCGACCGGTGGCGTTGCAGCTATTGAGTTTATTTTTTGCTATTCATCACTGGATCGGCGAGATTTTGATCGCCGTCGTTGAGTCTTTGTAAAAGTTTGATTGCACGCGAAAAACCTTGAGCGGCGGAGCGTTCCAACCACGTTTTAGCCTGTTCAAAATCCTGTTCAACTATCCACCCATCAACGTACATCTTTGCTAGGTCGAATTGGCCATGGGCATCACCTGCCTCGGCTCTGGGGAAGTGGAACGCGACTGTTCCCGCAGTTGTGTCAATCTCCCAGTAATCGCGTTTATTTGCTTGGAATAGTCGAACAGTTTGATCGTTGACCCATTCGACCGCACCTAGTAATGATTCAAAGAGGCCCAGTGAGATGCTGATTCGCGTAGCTGTAAAAAATGTTTCAGAGGTTTTTTTTGCGCCCTGCACCAACACGCCTATGTTGATGTATTGATCTGTGCGCCATGCAGCCGTTGCGCTGAGTGTCTTTGACGGGTTTTTAAGTGGCCGCCCCGTAGTACCTGAAAACTGATACTCACGCTTGATGACCTCGGCGTGGAGCTTGTGTATTGGATCGCTATCCCAGCCCTTTAGCGCCGCCAGTGACAAAAGTGCTTCATTAATATCTTCGATTAACGACTGGCGGATGGTACGGTCTGAAGCGTCTATAGGCAGGTTATCGAGGTGCTTGAACGGGTAAAAGTAGGTGCAGACATCCAAGAGTGTTTGCTCTTCTTCGACAGGGGCTGGTTGCAGAATTACCTTGGAAATCCCCCCTGCTGGCACTTTGCACTTGGTCGCAAGAAGATAAATGTAGAGTACAGCTGCCTCTCGAATGTTGTGAGCCTGTAGGCGCTCCGAAGGGAAGGCAATATCGAGTGTTGATAAATATTTGCTCATCAGAATCTCTATCTCGTCGCGTTTGGCAGTGAGTTGCCCACTGGATTAATTCCAACCTTTGGAAACGTAGGTGCCTGACCGGCCCTCTGAGCGGCTACCGAGTAGCCATTGACTCTACCTTGTTCAACTTTCAGTGCCTTGGACCGCGTAACATTTTTTCTAATGATGGCCGATTCGTACTTGTCGGTGCCGGGGCCCCTGTTGAGTCTGCGGACCTGAGATTCTGCTCGGTAAGACTTCCCTTTCTTAGAGACTTTCCCACCACTAATTCCGTATTTGTAAACCTGCCCCGTCGTTTTGTTGCGGATGACGTAGACGTGATTCACCTTGTTATTTTGCCTAGAGTTTCCGTTCGCTGCTCCGCAGGTTTTCCATCCCCATGGATCTATCCATGCAATCGGGTTGGGTGCGTATTGATAGAGGTTGAATTCGCCGTCTAACCCAATCGGATCCGGCGTCGTAAACCGCCCCACATCCGGATCATAAAACCTGAACGTATTGAAATGCAGCCCAGTCTCCCGGTCCAGGTACTGCCCTTGGAACCGCAGGTTTTGCTCCTCGATATAATAAGGCTCGCGCACTTCCTCCAGCGTGTTGCCCCACACCCGATAAGTCGCCTGCCAGACGCTGTGCCCATCGGCTTCGGTTAGTTGCTCGGGCAACCCGTTCAGGTCGTTGTGGTAGTAGCGAATCTTCTGCAACGGACCAACGCCGTCGACGCGGGCAAGGGGTTCGTAGCCGTCATCATCGTAAACATAGAGGCTGGTCTGGCTGTGCTTATGCTCCTGCAACAACCGCAGTCCGTCCCAGGTGAATCGAGTTTCTCCCAGCGGATAACCATCGTTGCCGTGCTCAGTTTTCTCGATGCGTCGACCCAGCGGGTCATAGGTCATCCTGACCACGCCGCCGTTCTCATTACGTACTTCAACCAACCGGCTTTCCGCGTCATACGCAAAGCGTTGCACGCCTCGTTTGGCGCTGCGTTTTTCGATCGTTCGGCCAAACGCGTCATAGCGATAACGCTTGTCCTGATAGGTCAGCAGCTTGTTATGCACCACCAACCCAGCGCCAGCCTGCGGGCCATCCAGCAGGTTGGCTGCGGCGTCGTAGGCGAAGGTTTCACGCTGGCCGTGCAGGCTGTCCTGGCTGGCGATGATGCGGCCGGTGGCGTCGTAGTGCAGCAACTGGCGGTGTTGCGCAGCGGGTTGTTGGTCGAGTTTGCCGATCAGGTTGTCGGCGGGGTCGTATTCAAACTGTTTTTGCGCCGCAGCGGGCAGCAAGGTTGACTGACTGGCGTGACGGCGCTGACGTGAACGCAGGCGGCCGCTGCGGTCGTATTCGCTGCGGGTGCTGAGTTGGCCCTGGGTGCGCAGCACTTCGCGGTGCAGGCGGTCACGCTCGAAGTCGCTGATGACCTGGCCGTCCAGATTGACCTGGTGCAGATGGCCGCTGCCGTAGTACAGGCGGTTGAGCCACCGGCCGTCCGGCAGTTGGGTTTGGATCAGGTTGCCGAGTTCGTCGTAGTGGTGTTGCAGGTTCCCCGCCGAACTCTGCTCGCAAAGCAGTTGGCCGAGGGCGTCGTAGGCAAAGCCCAGGGCTTGGGCATTGCCCTGCGAATCGGTGAAGGTGACAGCCGTGAACTGGTCCACTGCGTCGTAGTGGTAGTCGGTACGGCCATCGTCGGTGGTCTTGGCAATCAGTCGGCCCACCGCATCGCGTTCCAATCGATGGACGATCGGCGCGGGCAGCGTTTCGGGCACCAGGGCCAGCCCGTTTCCGTAAGGCGCCGGCACGGCTGTCACTGCTGTGACATTGTCCAGCGGGTCATAGCTGTACTGCTTGGCGCTGCCGTCGAGGTCTTGCTGTTCAGTCAGCCGATCCCCGGCGTCCCACGCAAAGCGATAGCGTTCGCCGTTCTCGTTGATCAGCGCTTGCAGCCGTCCATAGCTGTCATAGCCGAACTGCACCTGTCGCCCAAGCCGGGCAAATCGCTGAAAGACACTGTTAACGCGTAATGGCGTTACCGTCTCGAAGGGGGCGGGGTGGTAGGAAAAATGGGCACGCCGACTGGGTCGGGTGCCCATTTTTATTGGGCGTCAAATAGTTCTTGAGCGTTGAATATGGCCTTATTGACTCGCTCTGAGGCGATTGCGCTATCTACGCGCAAATCGTGGGGTATGCGCTCATAATCCATTGCCTCATTCTCATTTAGCGCTCCACGCAGATGGGCAATCACTCTGAAAATAATATGGTGCATGCGCCAGCAAACAGAGGGCTCAACATTTTCCAACTGCTGCTCAGATGCTGGTTTGCTTACGCCGCCGGTCCAGATTTCCGACTCAAACGCGAATTGAATCCTGTCATAACCAGAGGACGATTTTTTGTAGCTCGGATCACTGAAAAGAATCTTCCAGCGAGGGATATCTGAAAAACGCATGCTGCAGAAAATCGGTCGAAACAAGCGTTTTGAGGTATCCACCTCGCTGATGGAGGCAGGAATTTGTGTATGGAATTTTGCAAAAACCTCAATCAGATGTCCCAGCGCAGGAGGGATGAGCTCGATATAGCGTGCAATCACAAAGCCAGGCTCATCTGAAGCATTGATGGCTGGGATGTAGAAAAGATCACCTGGTTTAGGTGCCTTGAGGGTTTTCATACAGCGGCCTCTTTTAGGTACAAGATTTGATTTTGCTCGGCTTGATGCCCAGCGCTTTGGCCGCAGCCCTATAGTTTTTATAGTGACTTTTGCCCCGAGCATCAGTGCGGCTTTTATTGATGGGTTCGATGACGTTGCCGGGGAATTTGCCCTTCGTTTTGTATTTCTCTCGGTAGGCCTGTTCGTAACCTTTGGCTTGAGAGTAAGTCATCTTGCCGTCCTGACCGTTCAACACACGCAGCTCTCCTTTTCCAAGCCGCGTGGACCTGTCGTGCTGACTTTCACGCGCCGCAGGATCCTGTTCGGTGTGACCGATGTAGTAAGGCGTTTTAGCATTGGGAGCGTAGAGCCCGTAAACATAGAAACCAGGTTTGTTTAGGGGCGTTGGGGTCCAGCCTAGTGGATCCAGCCATGTAATAGGGTTTGCACCGTACAAGTAGAGGTTCAGGCCACCCAGCAACCCAATTGGATCCGGCGTCGTAAACCGCCCCACATCCGGATCATAAAACCGGAACGTGTTGAAATGCAGCCCCGTCTCCCGATCCAGATACTGCCCCTGAAACCGCAGGTTCTGCTCTTCGATGTAATAAGGCTCACGTACTTCCTCAACCGTATTGCCCCACACCCGATAAGTAGCCTGCCAGACGCTGTGCCCATCGGCCTCGGTCAGTTGTTCGGGCAACCCGTTCAGGTCGTTGTGGTAGTAGCGAATCTTCTGCAACGGACCAATGCCGTCGACGCGGGCCAGAGGCTCGTAGCCGCTGTCGTCTTCATAAACATAAAGGCTGGTCTGGCTGTGTTTATGCTCCTGCAACAACCGCAGTCCGTCCCAGGTGAATCGAGTTTCGCCTAGCGGATAACCATCAATGCCGTGCTCAGTTTTCTCGATGCGT
Source organism: Pseudomonas sp. RA_15y_Pfl1_P11 (assembly GCF_963970975.1). Classification (NCBI taxonomy): domain Bacteria; kingdom Pseudomonadati; phylum Pseudomonadota; class Gammaproteobacteria; order Pseudomonadales; family Pseudomonadaceae; genus Pseudomonas; species Pseudomonas sp. RA_15y_Pfl1_P11. The sequence continues at coordinate 65,697 of NZ_CAXAOY010000004.1, read as the reverse complement.
CGACCCAGCGGGTCATAGGTCATCCTGACCACGCTGCCGTTTTCATTACGCACTTCGATCAGTCGACTTTCGGCATCGTAGGCAAAACGTTGCGACCCACGCTTGGCGCTGCGCTTTTCAATCATCCGGCCAAACGCATCGTAGCGATAACGCTTGTCCTGATAGGTCAGCAGCTTGTTATGCACCACCAACCCAGCACCCGCCTGCGGGCCATCCAGCAGGTTGGCAGCGGCGTCGTAGGCGAAGGTTTCACGCTCGTCGTGCAGGCTGTCCTGGCTGGCGATGATGCGGCCGGTGGCGTCGTAGTGCAGCAACTGGCGGTGTTGCGCAGCGGGTTGTTGGTCGAGTTTGCCGATCAGGTTGTCGGCCGGGTCGTATTCAAACTGTTTTTGCGCCGCAGCGGGCAGCAGGGTTGACTGACTGGCGTGACGACGCTGGCGTGAACGCAGGCGGCCGCTGCGGTCGTATTCGCTGCGTGTGCTCAGTTGGCCCTGGGTGCGCATTACTTCGCAGTGCAGGCGGTCGCGCTAGAAGTCGTCGAATACCTGATGGTCGATGTGGGGTTCAGGCTGCCTGAAGCCCTCCATCATGCCTGGTCTTTATAAGGTGTGAATGATCGGTTAGCGATGTAGAAGCCTAGGCCTTTGTCGCCTTTGAACCTGTTTTCTATCATGGCGTCAGCCAGCTCCTGAGAAATCAAAAGATCTCCAGAATCCCGCTCGCGTGCAATCTCTCCCATTCCTGCGGCAGTATCATGAAACCAGATTTCATTAAAATAGAGTATCGAGCCACTGTCGGAGAGCTCCGCTACCGACTTACTCTTATCAACAGCTCTTATAGTTTGAGCAGCGTTGACGATGTAATAGTCCTCAGTCACTTCTTCTCCGTTGGCAGCAATGCTTGTGGGCTTTAATAACTGAATATGAACGCTGGCTTTCTGTGCGAGGAAATGCGCTAACCGCTGGCTCACCAAGGGTATGTCACCCAACAACCATAAGCAGTCGTAAGCCGTTAGTTTTTTCTTTGAGCATGGGAAAAATATTTTGGGACTATCCATGTCGACAGGGAAAATTTTTCCCGACAGTAGCGACAAATAATCAAAATTCGACCCTGCCGTCTCATAGGAACCGCTCTCGGCGTCGTATGAACCCAGCAACTTTTCGTTGTGATAAACAGGCGCTTTCCAGCTTAAAATCATTTCAAATTCCTAATTGTAATGCGCGCCCGGACGCGCATTTTTATTCAATTGCCTCTCGCCGGAGCGGAGTAATTTACGCTCATCGGATACGATTTTATCCAGCGCTTTGCGGTATTGGGCCTGATTCCAGTTTTCACGTTTGCCAACCTTATGCACTTGGTCCATTTTGCTTCCAAGGTTTTGGTTGACCCTAGCTGCGTGGCGGCCTTGATGTATCGAACGACTCCCATCAGTCAAGGCACGTGTTTTGTTGGGCAGGAATATTTTGTTTTGCCGACTTTGTAAGTCAAACCCAGCCAATTTAAGCAGCGGGTGGTTCTTCGTACTGGCGTGCTTATCGCTCAATATGTGATGGTCTTGATAACCCTGTTTTTTCAGGCGTCCAATACGTCGGTTGATGGATGACGTACAACTCCAGCCCAGCGGATCGATCCAGCCGTACGGGTTGGCTGCATACGCATAAAGATTGATTCCCCCCGCCAACCCAATCGGATCGGGCGTCGTAAACCGCCCAACATCCGGATCATAAAACCGAAACGTGTTGTAGTGCAGCCCAATTTCCCGATCCAGATACTGCCCCTGAAACCGCAGGTTCTGCTCTTCGATGTAATAAGGCTCACGTACTTCCTCAACCGTATTGCCCCACACCCGATAAGTAGCCTGCCAGACGTTATGCCCATCGGCTTCGGTTAGTTGCTCGGGCAACCCGTTCAGGTCGTTGTGGTAGTAGCGAATCTTCTGCAACGGACCAATGCCGTCGACGCGGGCAAGGGGTTCGTAGCCGTCATCATCGTAAACATAGACGCTGGTCTGGCTGTGTTTATGCTCCTGCAACAACCGCAGTCCGTCCCAGGTAAATCGAGTTTCGCCTAGCGGATAACCATCACTGCCGTGCTCAGTTTTCTCGATGCGTCGACCCAGCGCATCATAGGTCATCCTGACCACGCTGCCGTTTTCATTACGCACTTCGATCAGTCGGCTTTCGGCATCGTAGGCAAAACGTTGCAACCCACGCTTGGCGCTGCGCTTTTCAATCATCCGTCCAAACGCATCGTAGCGATAACGCTTGTCCTGATAGGTCAGCAGCTTGTTATGCACCACCAACCCGGCACCCGCCTGCGGGCCATCCAGCAGGTTGGCTGCGGCGTCGTAGGCGAAGGTTTCACGCTGGCCGTGCAGGCTGTCCTGGCTGGCGATGATGCGGCCGGTGGCGTCGTAGTGCAGCAACTGGCGGTGTTGCGCAGCGGGTTGTTGGTCGAGTTTGCCGATCAGGTTGTCGGCGGGGTCGTATTCAAACTGTTTTTGCGCCGCAGCGGGCAGCAGGGTTGACTGACTGGCGTGACGACGCTGGCGTGAACGCAGGCGGCCGCTGCGGTCGTATTCGCTGCGGGTGCTGAGTTGGCCCTGGGTGCGCAGCACTTCGCGGTGCAGGCGGTCACGCTCGAAGTCGCTGATGACCTGGCCGTCCAGGTTGACCTGGTGCAGGTGGCCGCTGCCGTAGTACAGGCGGTTGAGCCAGCGGCCGTCCGGCAGTTGGGTTTGGATCAGGTTGCCGAGTTCGTCGTAGTGGTGTTGCAGGTCGCCCGCCGAACTCTGCTCGCAAAGCAGTTGGCCTAGGGCGTCGTAGGCAAAGCCCAGGGCTTGGGCATTGCCCTGCGAATCGGTGAAGGTGACAGCCGTGAGCTGGTCCACTGCGTCGTAGCTGTAATCGGTACGGCCATCGTCGGTGGTCTTGGCTACGAGCCGGCCAACTGCATCACGTTCCAGCCGATGAATGATGGGCGCGGGCGGCGTTTCGGGCACCAGGGCCAGACCGTTTCCGTAGGGCGCCGGCACAGCAGTCAGCGCCGTGACATTATCCAGCGGGTCATAGCTGTAGTGCTTGGCGCTGCCGTCGAGGTCTTGCTGTTCAGTCAGCCGATCCCCGGCGTCCCACGCAAAGCGATAGCGTTCGCCGTTCTCGTTGATCAGCGCTTGCAGCCGTCCATAGCTGTCATAGCCGAACTGCACCTGCCGCCCATGGGCGTCGGTGCGTTGGCGGACCTGGCCACGGCGGTTGTGTTGGTAAAGCGTGGTGTGTCCGGCTGGGTCGGTGTAACCCACCAGCTGACCGCTGACATCGCGCTGATAGTGCTCGGTGCGGCCGTCCGGCAGTTGGGTACTGAGCAACCGCCCCTGGGCGTCGTAGCTAAATTGAGTGCGCTCGCCAAGGGCGTCGGTGATGACCTGCAAATACCCCCGCTCGTCGTAGCTGAAGCGCGTTGGATAACCTGAGCAGTCGATGTGCTCGGCCAGTTGCCCGAACGGATTCCAGCGTAGTTTTTTGCTTTTGCCGGTGGCGTCAATAATTTCCACGGGCTGGCCATGTGCGTCATAGCGGTAGCGCGTGACGTAGCCCAGCGGATCGGTTTCGGCGATGCAATTGCCGCGCGGGTCGTAGCGATACTGCCAACTGTTATCGGCGGCGTCGGTTTCTACCTGCGGCAGCGCCCAGTGTTCCAGCCACAAAGTCGAGTCGCTGCGGCCTAGCGGGTCGGTCTCGCCGATGAGGTTGCCGCTCTCATCGTAGCTGTACTCATAGCGCCCACCCAGGGGGTCGGTGGCGCTGAGCAATTGGCGTTCGTCGTTCCATTCGAACAGCCAGGTCTGACCGAGGTTATCGCTGTACTGAATGATCTGGTGCTGAGTGTTCCAGTGGCGGGTGCTGACGCGCTGCAAGCCATCGGTGATGTGAGTGAGGCCCACCTTCAAGTCATAGTCGAACTGGTAAGTGTCACCCTCATCGGTCCAGTGCCGGACCACACGCCATTCCAAGTCCTCAATCAAGGCCCATTCATAGAAGCACCGCAGCCCGGTGGGTAGTTGATGCTCCACCATTCGACGCGCCACGTCGTAGGCAAAACGCCTTTGCACCTGGCCGGTTGCGTCACGCACCTCAGCCAGATTGCCGGCCGCGTCGTAGCCATAACTGACGAGCACTTCGCGGCGTTGGTCGGGGTACAGGCGCTCAATGTGAGTCAGATGCTCTTGGTCACGGATCAGCTCAATCTGCACTAAGTCGAAGGTATCGCGCAGGCGTACCAGGCGCCCGGCTTCGTCATAGTCAATATGGATGCGGTTGTCGTTGCGATCGCCCAGTTGGCTCAAACGCAGGCGCGTCGGATTGGCCGGCGTGGGTTCGAACAAGCGGTACAGACCATCATCACTTTCGATCAACAACTGCCCATTGAGGTGTCGCCGCACGACGAGCCCTTCACCGGCGCTGAATACCGCGCCGCCCAACGGGATCGAACCCATGTCAATCGGGCGTCCCTGCTCATCGGTGTAGACCAGCGTCTCTCCGCCTTCGGGATGCGGACGGATCTCTACGCACACTTCATAGGGCACGCTCCAGCCAGCGCCAAACAGGCTGTCCGAGCGTTCGTCGCGGCTGTTGTAGAAGCGCTGCCAGTCGATCGGCAGGATGCCGGGTAAGACGAAGTCCAGCTCTTCGACGTCGCCCAGTACCTTCGCGCCTGTCGCCGCATGTACCGGATTCGACGAACCCATCGCCGCGTTGGCCATCGCCCCCATCGCACTGCTGACCGCCATCGAAGTGGCTCCGCCGATCAGCATGCACGGCAACTTGCTGAAGAATTTGCCCTTGCCACCCTTGAGCATCAACAACGCCGTGACCGCCAACCCCACACCCGGGGTCTTGCCGCTGCGAATTTCCCGCACCACCACCGAACCACCGCCAATGGTCACGTTGGAAGAAATCAGGCCCGACGACACCACGGTTGCATCGCAGGTACTGCGGTCTCCACTGCGCACCGCCGGTTGGCCGTTGACGGTGACCTTTTCCGACCCTTCGGCTAGAAACTGCGGCGGCATCGGTGGGTGCTTCATGCACGCCACCAGGTCCAGCGGCTTGGGTACGGCGCCGGGTGCGGGCGTTGCAACTGTAGGGCGCCACATCTGCGAGAAGAAGCTCTCGGCCATGTCCAGGTAACCGGGCTCGGGAGCGGGTTCTTCCAGCTCGGTGCCGGCCGGCGCGACATGGGAACTGATCGCCCCGGCGGCGCGGGCGGCGGGGATGTTGTTGGTCAGGGTGTTGGTGGAGCCGGTAAGAATATTGGCCTGCACCGTGGGCGGAAACAGCGCGTTGCTGAAACTTTCACATAAATTCGATAAGCCTTTGTCGGCCCCGGTCTTGCTCATGGCCAGGCCGACAATCGTGCCCACCACCGCACCCAGGAGGAAGCAACCTAGCCCGCCGGTGGCGACGGTGATACCGGTGGCGGCAACCACCGCAGCGGTTGCGACGGCGGTGATCGCGATATTGGCCGCCACCTCCAGCACCCCGCCAAGGATGTCCGCCATCATCGAGGTGTGGGAGAGCGCATCGCCCATCCGGGCAGCCCAGAGTGCATCAGACAAGGACTGCACTTCCGTGCCTGATTGAATTGAACGCACAACTTTCCATAGTCGCCGTGTCCTTGAGTGTCATGGCATACGCATCAGTGCTGTCTTCAACCGTTTTATCAGCGTGGGACTTTCCAGGCATTCCAGCGGGGTGATGTTGTCCAGTGCCGGAACCGTTTGCCCGATCCACCACAACCCCTCCTCAAGGCCCCGTTTCCCGCGCAGTATCACTGCCATGTCGAGATGGCCGCCCAAGGCCTTGGCCAGTTCACGCGCATCGTCGTCAAGGTAGTCTTCTTCATACAAGGCCACTGTGCTCTGCCAGTCCGCGTCACCCGGGTATTCGTTTTCCAGTCGTTCCATGTTCAAAAACCTGCAAAGGAGATCAAGTTGCTGCCAGTCGGGTTGCGTGCCGATGGCGCCAGGATTCCATCATAGCCATTGGCCTTGGCCCAGTTGCCGATCTGATGGGTCTCGGTGTACTTCGAGCCGGTGATGCTTTTAAGGCTGACCCCTAGCTGTTTGCGCACATCGGCGCGGGTCAGGTCCAAGACATTGTTGAGCTGCACTTTCTTGCTGACCAACACCCGTTTGGACAGGTCGACCTTCCAGTGCGTGACCTCGCCCAGCGCGGTTTTCCGTGAGTTCGCGCCATACACCCCGCCGACGCCTTTGGTGGTGTAGCGGTGTGTGGACTCCACATTCCACTTGTGCGCCTGCCAAGTGGTCCCGATGCGCCCCGGTTCCTCGAACCGATACACGGTGCGACTGACCTTGCGCCCCTTGGGTGGGCTGGAGCATTTCATCAGGCCCAGCGGGTCAATCCAGCTCAGCGGGTTGGGCGCATATTGATAGAGATTCAGGCCGCCGGCCAGACCGATGGGGTCGGGTGTGGTGAAGCGCCCGATATCCGGGTCATAAAAGCGCAGAGTGTTGTAGTGCAGCCCCGTTTCCCGGTCTAGATACTGGCCCTGGAAGCGCAGGTTCTGTTCTTCGATGAAATAGGGTTCTCGGCTTTCCTCGACGGTATTGCCCCAGACTTCATAGCGCGCTTGCCACACCGTATGGCCGTCGCTCTCGGTGAGGCGTTCGGGCAAACCGTTGAGGTCGTTGTGGTAGTAGCGGATTTTTTGAAGGTCACCTGTGCCATCGATACGGGCCAGTGGTTCGTAGCCCTCGTCGGCATAGATATAGAGGCTGGTCTGCTGATTGCAGTGCTCCTGCACGAGTTGCAGCGCGTCCCAAGTGAAACGTGTCTGGCTCCGCTGCACACCGTTGCGGTCGTAGGTGGTCTTGGCGGTGCGCCGGCCCAGCGGGTCATAGGTCATGATGACCCAGGAACCGTCATCGTTGTGCACCTGTGCCAGCCGTTGCTCCGCGTCGTAGCTGAAGCGTTGGGTGCCGCGCCGAAGGCTGCGCTTTTCAACCATCCGGCCAAAACCGTCATAGCGGTAATGTTTGTCCTGGTAGGTCAGCAATCGGTTGTTGGCGACCTGTCCTGAGCCGTCCAGCAGGTTAGCCGCCGGGTCGTAGCGGAAGGCTTCCCGTTGACCCAAGAGGTTGTCCTGGCTAGCCAGAATGCGGCCGGTAGCGTCGTAATGCAGCAATTGGCGGTGTGCCGTGCCGGGCTGGCTGTCGTAGCGTTCGACCAGTTGGTCGCTGTCGTCATAGCCCAAGCGTGTCTGCACCGGTGGATGTAACAGCGAGTGGTCCGGTTGGCGGCGCTGGCGGGCACGCAGACGTCCACTGCGGTCATATTCGCTACGCGTACTGATACGGCCCTGGGTGCGCAGCACTTCGCGGTGCAGACGGTCCCGCTCGAAGTCACTGATGACCTGCCCATCCAGGTTGACCTGATGCAAGTGCCCGCTACCGTAGCGCAGGCGGTTGAGCCAGCGGCCGTCGGGAAGTCGGGTCTGGGTCAGGTTGCCCAATTCGTCGTAGAGATGCTCCAGGCAACCGGCGGCGCTTTGTTCGAGGGTCAGCTGACCGAGGGCGTCATAACCGAAGCCCAGGGTTTGCTGCTCGCCATCGTGCCCTGTAAAGGTGATGGCTGTGACTTGGTCGAGTTGATCGTAGCGGTACGTCGTGCAACCATCTACGGTGCGCTTGGCGATCAGCCGGCCTGCTGCATCCCGCTCCAGATCATGAATGATGGCGGGCTCGGCGTCGGACGATGCGAGGGTTTCTACCTGTGTGACATTGTCCAGCGGGTCGTACGTGTACCGTTTTCGACAGCCGTCCAAGCGCTGTTCGAGGGTCAGGCGATCACCGTCGTCCCAGTCGAATCGGTAGTGCTCACCATTTTCGTTGGTCAGGCTGTGCAGGCGGCCATAGACGTCATGGCTCAACTCCACACGGCGGCCATGGGCGTCGATGCGCTGGCGCAACTGGCCGTTCGACGAATGCTCGAAGCGCGTGGTGTGGCCGGCAGGGTCGCTGTAGCCGATCAACTGGCCGCTGGCGTCACGCTGATAGTGCTCGCTGCGCCCATCGGGTAACTGCTTGCTGATCAGTCGGCCCTGGTCGTCATAATTGAAGCTGGTGCGTTCCCCGAGCGCGTCGGTACTGGCCAGCAGCAAGCCTCGCTTGCAGTAGCTCAAACGGGTGGTAAGGCCCGTACAGTCGGTGTGCTCGCTCAATTGACCCAGTGGGGACCAGCGCAAGGTCTTGCGCTTGCCGCTGGCGTCGATGATCTCCCTGACTTGGCCGTGTCCGTCATAGTGATAGACCGTGCGGTTGCCCAGTGGGTCGGTTTCGCGAATGCAGTTGCCCCGCGAGTCGTAATCGTACTGCCAGGTATTGCCAGCGGCATCGCTCTCCGCCAGTGGCAGCGCCCAGTGCTCCAGCCACAAGGTCGATTCACTGCGCCCCAGGGGGTCGAGGGTCTCAGTCAGGTTGCCGGCATCGTCGTAGCTGAACTGATAATGCCCACCGAGAGGGTCGGTTGCGCCCAGCAGTTGGCTATCATCATTCCACCGGAAGGCCCAGGTTCGCCCCAGTGCATCGGTGGACGCGATGATCTGGTGTCGCTCATCCCAGTGTCGAATGCTGACGCGCGCCAGCCCGTCGGTGATACGGGTGATGCCTGTATCCAACGCATAGTCGAATGTGTAGGTGTCCCCGGCCTCCGTCCAATGCCGGACAACACGCCATTCAAGGTCTTCAATCTTGGCCCACTGATAGAAGCAACGAAGGCCGGTGGGCAATTGATGCTCGACCATGCGCTGCCCGGCATCATAGGCAAAACGGCGCTTCACGTGCCCGTCGGACTGGCGTACAGAGGCCAGGTCGCCACGGGCGTCGTAGGCGTAATGCATCAGTACTTCACGGTGTTGGTCGGGATACAGGCGTTCGATTCGGCTGACGCGATGGGGCCAAGTGTTGTCGTACGTCAGCTCGACCCTCACCAGGCCAAAGGTGTCACGCAGGCCCAGCAGGCGACCATCGTCGTCATAGTCGAGGTGGATTCGGTTTTCGTTGCGATCTCCCAGTTGGCTCAGGCGTAGCAACGATGCGTCCTGTGGCGCCGGATCGAATAGTCGGTACAAGCCGTCTGCGCTTTCGATCAGCCACTGGCCGCTCAAGTGACGCTTGACGCTGAGGCCTTCGCCAGCGCTGAACACGGCCCCCCCCAAAGGGATCGAACCCATGTCGATACGTCGACCCTGCTCGTCGATGTACAACGCGTAGTCGCCCCCTTCAAGGTGAGGCAGCAGCTGCACGCTGACTTCATAGGGCACACTCCAGCCGGCACCAAACAAGCCATCGCGGCGTTCATCCCGGCTATTGTAGAAGCGCTGCCAGTCGATGGGCATGATCCCGGGCAAAGCGAAATCCAGCTCCTCGGGGCCGCCCAGCACTTTGGCCCCCGTGCTCGCGTGCACCGGGTTGGAAGAGCCCATGGCGGCGTTGGCCAGCGCGCCCATGGCCTGACTGACCACAAACGAATTGACGCCTGCCAGCAGCATGCAGGGAAGGTTGCTGAGGAACTTGCCTTTACCCCCCTTGAGCATCATCAGCGCGGTGACGGCTAGGCCAACGCCCGGCGTCTTGCCGCTGCGGATCTCGCGCACCACCACTGAGCCCCCGCCGATAGTCACATTGGGCGAAATCAGCCCCGACGACACCACGGTGGCGTCGCAGGTGCTCCGGTCACCGCTGCGTACCGCCGGTTGACCGTTGACCGTGACCTTTTCCGAGCCTTCGGCCAGAAACTGCGGCGGCATCGGCGGGTGTTTTGTGCAGGTCACCACGTCCAGCGGTTTAGGGACTGCGCCGGGCGCTGGCGTGGCGACGGTGGGGCGCCACATTTGCGCAAAGAACCCTTTGGCCATGTCCAGGTAGCCGGGCTCTTCGCTGTGTTCCGGTGCTGGCGGCGTTGTTTCGGTTTCGGTGCCCGCAGGTGCAACGTGGGAGGGCACGACGCCGGCCGCGCGCGCAGCGGGCAAGGCGTTGATCAGTGTGTCGGTGGACCCGCTGAGGATTGTGGCCATCACCGAGGGAGGGAACAGCGCGTTGCCGATTCCCTCGCACATGGCGCTCAACCCCTTGTCGGCACCGGTCTTGCTCATGGCGATGCCGACGATCACGCCGACTACCGCCCCCAGTACGCAGGCCCCCAGTCCACCGGTCGCGACGGTAATGCCGGTAGCCGCCACCACCGCAGCGGTTGCCAGCGCGGTAATCGCCACGTTAGCCGCCACTTCCAGCACGCCGCCGAGGATGTCCGCCATGACAGAGGTGTGGGACAGCCCATCGCCCAGGCGCGCAGCCCAGAGCAGTGCGTCAGACATGCAAAGGCCGCTTCACTGGGGGACGTCGAACACGAGCGAGCTCTTGATCGTAGACCAGTGCGCCGCCTCGGCGTCCCCAAGCTTGTCAGCCTTCACATAACTCAACGCAAGCATCTTGCGCGTACCCGGCAACACCAGCGCCAGTTGGTACTGGAACACCTTGTCATTGCCCTTGTTGAACTGGCTGCGCAGCTCGATGCCTTCGACCTCTTGCGCGGCGCCCAGGCGCACGTCCACACCCGGTTGATAGCGCAAATCCTGCACCTGTTTTTCCAGGCGCTGGAGTTGGTCATTGAAGTTGCTGTGCAGGGTTTCGCCCTCGGCGAGCAGGCTGCGGCTGACGATCAGGGACGTCCCCAATTCAGGGAACTTGAGGATATTGATCGTCGCGTCCTGCAACTCACTGGCGGGCAGTTGAAACTGAAATTCGTTGATCCGGTACGTCATGGCAAACAGGTCTCGTCAGGAGCTTTTAGGCGCGGGGAACGCGGCTTTAATGTTGGCGTCGATAGCGCCTTTCTGGCCCTGGCCATCGGGCGTGGCACCTGGGCCGCCGCCGTTGTTCAGGTGCAGCACGCCGCCGGTGTTGAACTCGGCGTCGCCGCTGGCGTAGAAGCTGATTTGCACACCGGTGAGGTTGATCTGCCCGCTCGCATTCAACTCCAGAATGCTTTCACCGCAGACTAGGCGCAGGTTCTCGCCCACTTCGATGACGTAGCTCTGGCTGATGCTGTCGGTCTTCCTCTGGCCCACGGAGAGGATGTCTTCCTGCTTGACGATGCGCAGGCGGTTGTTGCCGATGGTCACCGTCTCGTCATGCCCAATGCTCTTATTCCGGTCATGCCCCACGGAATGGCTTTCGTCGACCTCGACCACAATGTCCTGATTCCGCTCGGCATGGATATACAACTGCTCCAACCCCTTCTTGTCCTCCATGCGGATTTCATTGAAGTTGGCCGGCGTGCCACCTTTGCTGGATCGACTCTTCATGCCGCTCTGAGTCGCGTTCTCCGGTAGGTCGTAAGGCACCGTCTGCTCGGCGTTGTACACCCGGCCGGTGATGATCGGCCGGTCGGGGTCGCCTTCGAGGAAGCTCACAATCACTTCCTGGCCGATCCGTGGAATCTGCATCGAGCCCCAGTTTTTCCCGGCCCAGGATTGCGACACACGAATCCAGCACGAGCTGTTTTCGTTGGATTGATCGTGACGGTCCCAGTAGAAATGCACCTTCACCCGGCCGTACTGGTCGGTCCAGATTTCCTCGCCTTTGGGGCCGACCACCAGCGCGGTCTGCGGGCCTTTGACGACAGGGCGGTGCGTATTGGCCAGTGGGCGGAAGCTTTGTTGGGCGTCGATGCAGGTGAGGCTGCTTTCAAACTGCGCCGACCCCGAGCCGCCGCCGCTTTCCAGGCTTTCCTGGACGATGTAGTAGCGGCAGCCGACGATGAGGTATTCGCGGTTTTGGTCCTGGCGACTGAAGCCGGTCAGGCTGAACAAATGCCCTGAACCCAGGCCACGGGCGTTGCCGCTGAACTCGACCTGTTCGTGCAGGGTTTGCAGGGCTTCGATGCGGGTGCGCGCATAGTGCTCGCCGTCTTCGCTTTGCACGTAGGTGCCGGGGTAGTCGTACAGCGGATAGTCGCCGGCGGTGTGCGGACGCGGCATGGACGAGCGCACGTCGATGCTGGCGCTGGGGCGCTGGAAGTCGTAGTCGTTGAGCTCCAGCGAGCCCGGCTGCACTTCGTGCGCCAGGTGCCAGTTGTGCATGTGGTCGCGTTCGCGCTGCTGCTCGTCCTTGGGGTAGTACGGGATCGACGCGTAGCCGGGCACGCTAGTGTGGGCGCCATAGGCGTCGGCCAGCACCAGCACATGGCGGTCCTGTTCGTGGCGGAAGAAGTAATAGATGCCTTCCTGTTCCATCAAGCGGCTGACGAACTCGAAGCTGGTCTCGCGGTACTGCACGCAGTATTCCCACTCGCGGTAGGGCCGGCTCAGGGCGTCTTCGAAGTCGGAAAAACCGAGGTCGCGAAACACCTGCTTGATGATCTGCGGGATGTTCAGGTTCTGGAAAATCCGGCAGTCCGAAGTGCGGCTGAGCAGCCACAGCCACGGGCGCAGCGTTACCTGGTAACTGGCGAACTGGCCCTGGTCGATGTTCTGGCTGCAGCGCGCAACGATGCCGTGGAAATGCCGCTCGCCGCCATCCGCCAGTTGCAGGCCCACGCTCATGGGTTTGCCGAGCAGCTGGTTGAGGTCGATGTTGGCGTCCAGGGACGTCAGTTGCAGCTCATAGTTGAACAGCCTGCCCAGCTCTTCACCGCCGCCCATTTCATTGAGCAGCAGCACATCCGGCCCGAGAGGGCTGGTGATCTTGGCCAGGCGTGAGGCTTGGTTGAATAGCATTGGGCGTCCTGTAAAGGTCTTGATTACTGAAGGAACCGAATCCAATGTGGGAGCTGGCTTGCCTACGATAGCAATTGAACATTCAACATTTATGTTGACTGATACACCGCTATCGCAGGCAAGCCAGCTCCCACATTTTGACCGTGTTCCGTCAGGTCAATCTGCGTCGCTGAAGTCGTAGTGCAATTCATTATCCCGGCTGCTGATCCTCACGCCCGCCAACGCCTTGCCTTCCAGCATGCGCGTGAGGAATTCACGGCTCATGTCCGGCAGCAGGCTGTTGGTCAGGATGGTGTCGATCATGCGTCCACCGCTTTCGGTCTCGGTGCAACGAGAGACGATCAGGTCGACCACCTCGTCGTCGTAGTCGAAGGCGACTTTATGGGTGTTTTCCACGCGCTTCTTGATGCGGTCGAGTTGCAGGCGGGTGATCGCCTTGAGCATCTCGTCGCTCAGCGGGTAGTACGGAATCGTCACCAGTCGGCCGAGCAGCGCCGGCGGGAAAATCTCCAGCAGCGGCTGGCGCAGGGCCTTGGCGATTTCTTCCGGCTCCGGCACGTTTGCCGGGTCTTTGCACACCCGGGAAATCAACTCGGTACCGGCGTTGGTGGTCAGCAGGATCAGGGTGTTCTTGAAGTCGATCACCCGGCCTTCGCCGTCTTCCATCACGCCCTTGTCGAACACCTGGAAGAAGATCTCATGCACGTCCGGGTGGGCTTTTTCCACCTCGTCCAGCAGCACCACGCTGTAGGGCTTGCGCCGCACCGCTTCGGTCAGCACGCCGCCTTCGCCGTAGCCGATATAGCCCGGTGGCGCGCCCTTGAGGGTCGACACGGTGTGGGCTTCCTGGAATTCGCTCATGTTAATGGTGATGACGTTCTGCTCACCGCCGTACATAGCTTCGGCCAGCGCCAGCGCGGTTTCGGTCTTGCCCACGCCGGAGGTGCCGGCCAGCATGAACACGCCAATCGGCTTGCTTGGGTTGTCGAGGCCGGCGCGAGAGGTTTGGATGCGCTTGGCGATCATCTGCAGGGCATGGTCCTGGCCGATGATGCGTTTTTTCAGGTGCTGGTCGAGGTTGAGCACCGTTTCCAGTTCGTTGCGCGCCATACGGCCGACCGGGATGCCAGTCCAGTCGGCGACCACCGAGGCCACGGCCTGGTAGTCCACGGTCGGCAGGATCAGCGGGGTTTCGCCTTGCAGCGCGCTGAGGCGCTGTTGCAGGTCGACCAGTTGCTCGCGCAAGGCGTCGTCGCCACTGTCTACGGCGCCGGCTTTCTCGCGCAGGGTTGCACGGGTGGCGAGGAGTTCATCCACCAGGGTTCTCTCTTCGGCCCAGCGGCCTTCCAGGGTCGCAAGACGTTCGCGTTCTGCGGCCAGCAAGGCTTCGCTGTTGCTCTGGCGCGCGCCAATGGCGATGCCGATGGCATGCTCGCGGGCGATGATTTGCAGCTCGGTTTCCAGCGCTTCGATGCGACGGCGGCTGTCGTCCACTTCCGCCGGCACCGCGTGCAGGCTGATGGCGACGCGGGCGCAGGCGGTGTCCAGCAGGCTCACGGATTTGTCCGGCAACTGACGCGCCGGGATGTAGCGGTGGGACAGCTTGACCGAGGCTTCCAGCGCCTCATCGAGGATCTGCACCTGATGGTGTTTCTCCATGGTCGAAGCCACGCCACGCATCATTAGCAGCGCCTTGTCTTCCGACGGCTCGGCAACCTGTACTACCTGGAAGCGGCGGGTCAGGGCTGGGTCTTTCTCGATGTGCTTTTTGTACTCGGCCCAAGTCGTGGCGGCCACGGTACGCAAGGTGCCACGGGCAAGGGCGGGCTTGAGCAGGTTGGCCGCATCGCCAGTGCCTGCAGCACCACCGGCACCCACCAGCGTGTGGGCTTCGTCGATAAACAGGATGATCGGCTTGGGCGACGCCTGGACGTCTTCGATGACCTGGCGCAGGCGCTGTTCGAACTCGCCTTTCATGCTGGCGCCGGCTTGCAGCAGGCCCACGTCGAGGCTGCGCAGTTCCACGTCTTTGAGTGCAGGCGGTACGTCGCCGGCGACGATACGCAGGGCGAAACCTTCGACCACGGCGGTCTTGCCCACGCCGGCTTCGCCAGTAAGGATTGGGTTGTTCTGACGGCGGCGCATCAGGATGTCGACCAGTTGGCGGATCTCTTCGTCACGCCCCACGATAGGGTCAAGCTTGCCGCTGCGTGCCTGCTCGGTCAGGTCGACCGTGAAGCGTTTGAGCGCTTCCTGCTTGCCCATCGCGCTCGGCGCCATCGCACCGCTGGCTTCGCCCGGCACGGCGCCGGCATTGAAGCCATCGCTGGCGCTCAGGGCATTCTCCGGCGAGTCGCCGACGTATTCATCAAAACGCTCGCTCAGGGCTTCGGCTTTGATCTTGTCGAACTCCGACGATAGGCTCAGCAACGCATGACGCAGGCTCGGCGTCTTCAAAATACCCAGCACCAGGTAACCGGTACGCACCTGGCTTTCGCCAAACATCAGGCTGCCGTAGACCCAGCCGCGCTCCACGGCTTCTTCCACATGGGACGACAAGTCAGTGATCGAGGTCGAGCCACGCGGTAGGCGGTCCAGGGCTTCGGTCAGGTCACGGGCCAGGCGCGCCGGTTCAACGTTGAACTGGCGGATGATGCGGTGCAGGTCCGAGTCCTGCAGTTGCAGCAATTGGTGAAACCAGTGAGCCAGTTCCACATACGGGTTGCCCCGCAGCTTGCAGAACACGGTGGCGGCTTCGATGGCCTTGTAGGCCACGCTGTTGAGTTTGCCGAACAGTGCGGCGCGACTGATTTCACCCATGCTCTGGATTCCTTGAGGTGGTGGCCTGATCGGCGTAATGCCGGGCCAGGATTAGGTCGTTGGCGTCGTGCGCAGGGCGACCGAGCCAGGTGTTGAAGCCCAGGCGGAACTGGCCGTTGAGTTGTAGCGCCGGGACTTCGGGTTGTTGCAAAACCAGGTTCAGGTCCCAGTCCAATTCATGGCCCAGGTACTCGGCCACCCACGCCACCAGCTCGTTGAACGGCTGATGGCCGGGCAGCATGCCCATGTAGTCATCCAGCTTGAGCGGCCCCAGGCGGATACGGAATTTGTGCTGGCGGTCCCACACGAAGCTGCCCAGGCAAAAGTCCACACCCAGCCTGTGGGCGCTCACGCCCACGCGGCTGCGCTCGGGCAGTTCCAGCCATTGGCCGACGTATTCTTCTATCTCCACCGGCAGGCCGAAATACTCGCCGAGGATCGCCTTCAAACCGTCCGGGTAACGGGTTTGCGCCGACAGGTGGCCGCTGTAATGCAGCTTCGCCGTATCAGGGATGAGTCCCTGATTGAGCAGGCTCGGCATACCGCGCCCGCTCAAAGCCGCCAGGCGTGCAGACCAGTAATCATCGTCTGGACGGTCGTGGCTGACCGTCGGCCGTGCCTCCGCCCAGGCCCGGTAAAACAGGCTCAGCAGGCGATGGTGGAACACATCCAGGAATTGCTTGCTGGTGCTGTCGGCGTTGTTGCGCTGGCGCTCGCGCACGTATTCGGTGATATGCAGCGGCAGCGGGCCGTTGGGGCCGCCGAGGCCAAAGAAGAACTGCTCGAGTCGCGCCGGTTTGCCATCGCCACCCGGATCGACCGAGGCCAATGTGGCCGGGGCGAAGGTGCAATCGGCCTGCTGGCCCAGGCGCAGCGGGTCATCCGCCAGGCGCAGGGAATGGCCCAGACGCGGCAGCTCGGGCGATTCACACTCGATACGCCGCAGCGCCTGGAAGAAATCGTATTCCCAGGGCTCCTGATGCATCGCATCCAGGGTACTCACAGGGTCGGACGACGTCCGGGCTTGGCTTTCCATCGCATGATCTCGCCGCGTTCGGTGGTACGGATCACCGTCTCGGTAAAACTGTTGATCGACACGTAGCGTGCCAGGAAGCGTTCCAGTACTGCACCGAGCAGGAACACGCCGGTGCCGCGAAACGCGTTTTCATCAAATTCCAGGGTGATTTCCAGGCCACGCCCAAACACAATCGGGCCGGGCATCGGCAGGCGTCGGGTCACGGCTTTGCTGCTGACTTCGCGCAGGCCTTCGATCTGCAATTGCAGGGCGGCGTCGTTGCTGTCGCCATACAGGCGCAGCAGTTCGCGCAAGGCGCCGGCGCCTTGGCCCTGTTCGCTCAGCGAGAGGTAATTGAGCGACAACTGACTGATCAGGCGCCAGGCCTTGGCATCGTGGGCGTGGCTGGGGCGCGGGCGGCTTGGGCCAGCCACACACCGCACGGCCAATACTGGCGCGCTGTCGGCCAAGGTAAAGTCGGTCTTGCCATTGCCCACGGTCATGAACAAAGGCAGATCGCGGTTGGTGCACAGCGCCGTCACGCCGAGTTGGCGCAGGTCATGGCGGTAGGGCGACTGCCGGCTGTCCACCAGGCTGACAAAGGTTTCGCTGCCCACGTAAGTGGAGCGCGGGCCGTTGCGGCGCTGGTCGCTGGACAGCACTCGCGGCTCACGGCGCACCGTGTAATAGGCCTGGTCGCGGCCGTAGCGGGATGGATCGCGTACCGCGTAGAACGGCAAAAACGGCTGCTCCGGCCCGGTGCCGTGGCCGGTGATGCTGCTCAAGGAGTGAATCTCGAAATCCATCGGCCGCGTGCGGTCAGCGATCACATGGTGTTCGTTGACGCGGTCAGACAGGTGAATACGGTCCACACGTTTCGGGAACAGGTTGATCGCCGGGGTGCAGAACGGCAGGAACTGCGCCGGGCCGACGCTGCCTTCCAGGCTCGGCTCGTGGCGATCAAACAGCACGATCAGTTCCAGCTCCTGACCGTCGCAGCGCTTGACCGCACGGCTCAGCTCGGCGAATTCGACGAACAGGAAACGATGGGGCAGGGCGAAGTATTCCTGCAGCAGGCGATAGCCCTGGAACGCACGGGCAACCACCGGCATGGCCGCGTCGGCATCGTCAAAACCACGGGAACGCAGCGCGTCTGGCGGCAGGCGCTCGACCCAATCGCCGCCGGGTTTGCGCGCAAACACCGCGCAGGCGTTGCCCAGCAGCTGTTCGTAAAGGCGAAACGGTTGCTCATCGGCACCACTGAGGTACAGCGGCAGGTTATCCAGGTCGAGGCTGTTGAACGGCAACTCGGCGCCGGTGCGCAGAGTCAGGCGCAAACCCGCTTTGGCCTTCGGCTCGCTTGCAACCAGGCGCCCGAGCACGGCGGCGGGGTTGCCGAAGTACTCGGCGTTGCTCACCTGCAACGGCCACAACGTCACCGGGTGGGCGGTGCGGTACTCGCAGCAAGTCTGGGTTTCACGGCCCAGCGCGGCACGCAATACCGTGTCGCGGGGCAGGGGGAAACCGCTGGCCAGCGAGCCTTCGTCCGGGTCGGTCTGCAATTGCACCACGGTCATCGACGGCGTCGGTGCCAGGTAGTGCGGGTAGGCGATTTCCAGCAGGTTGTGGGTGAAGGTCGGGTATTCGGCGTCGAGCTTGAGCTGCACGCGGGCCGTGAGGTAGGCAAAACCTTCGAGCAAACGTTCGACGTACGGGTCGGCGCAGTCCATACCGGACAGGGTCAGCCGACTGGCGATCTTCGGGTATTCCTTGGCGAACTCGGCGGCGCTTTCGCGCACGTGGTGCAGTTCCTGATTGTACAGCTCCAGCAGGCGCGGGTTCATGGGCGTCTCCGCTGGTCGGCGTTGACCACACGTACGTGGCCAGACTCCAGGTCCAGGTCGGTTTGCAGCAACAGGCGCAACGGCACCGGCTGCGCCCACAGGTCGCCTTCGATCTCGAAACTCAGCGCGTTGTGGTTCATCTCGCCATGGCCGACGCGGGCTTTGACGCGCAGGGTGTGGCGCAAAATGCGTGGCTCAAAAGTGGCAATGGCCTGGTAGATCAGGGCTTCAAGCGCCTTGATGTCCACGCTGGAAACGCTGTTGCCCGCGAGCGCCGGCAGGCCGTAATTGACCACCGAGGTACCGGCCGGGGTGTGCAGCGTGGCGTCGGCATCCAGCAACGACGTGGTGTTGAGCAGCCACGCCAGGTCGCGCAGAACCGAGGCTTTTAATTGGGTCAGGGACAGCACGCGTTTGTCGGCGCTTTCCTTGGGGTTGGTTGGGTCATCGTCGGTCAACCGGTCCAGCAGGGATGGTTGCAGACGGTCGCGGGTGGCGATTTCGGTTACCACGTAAAGGGCGCCACATACATTTTTTGGTCGCCACCCGAGCCGCAGGATGCAAATGTACTAACGGGGGCCGCTTCAAACAGCCCTTGAGACTGACGAATAGCTTGCATCTTGCTGAGGCAGTCGCGGCTCGGCGCAGGCATGTGCTCGCTGTGCCAGACCGCAAAAATCGGAATGTCGTTGAAGGTCTCTACGCGCAGTTTTTGCTGTCTATCCAGGCTGAAGCTGCAAGGCCACGCCATGTCCAGCTTTATGTGGTTTTGGTCTGGCTTGACCAGCGTGCATTGGCCCTGTTCATCAATCAGCTTGAGCTGTTGCCCGACGAAGACGGCCTCGGTCGCTGGATTCTCGGCATGTTCGGCGCAAGCGCTCAGACTGATCAAATTCATGGTCAGGCAGAGGGTGAGTAGTGGTTTTTTCATTATGTGAGCTCCCAAAACCAGACAGCTCTGGAGCGGAAAAAGAGATCGCCAGTTTGGGTTATTCCTCGGTTCCATAGATCAATATGGTCGCCGGTACGGTTATCCAGGGACTCGCCTGATTGCTGGAAACAATCCTTGAAAAAGATGAGCCCGGTTTTGCCCATCAGCGTGCGACGGTCTTCGGCGGTGTTACCCAAAATGGCCGGTCGTCCCAGATGCCTTTTCCACAGCCAATTAGCCAACGACTCGGCACCCCTGGCGTGTTCATGGGCACACTTGGGCTCGGTATAGGTAGATTTGTTGACCTTGATGGTCAGCTCGGCGTTGAGCACCAGGCTCATGCGGATAGCGCATTGATTGGCCCAGGGACCATTGCAAGGGTCTGCTTTTGGATGCGTAACCAGAAGATCGGAATACGCTTTCCACAAATTGATGAACGAAGGTTTGGCCATGACTCAGATACCGAAGAGGAAAAGGTCGAATGCGAGCAAGCACCAAACCTCCGGCGCGTGGCGCCAGAGGTGTATCGGATCAGCGCTTAGTGTTGGAACGGATATTCCAGCCAAACTTGATCGGACCGCCGTCTTTGGTGCCGTCGGCTTTCTGCGGCTGGTAGTCGACCATCACCTGGGCGAAGTTCAGGGTGACGTTTTCGGTCAGGCGATCATCGGTGCCCGAACCGCCGGTGCTCAGGGACGTGACCAGCACTTCTTCCAGGTTGATTACCATGTACTCGACTTGGCTTTCGCCACCGGCCTTGCGCACGGTCAGCTTGACCTTGTCGATGTGCTTGCCGCTGGCGCAGTGCATCATCAGGTTCGGCGAAGCCTTGTCGACGTACTTGGTCAGCGACAGGTCCTGGATATTCACCTTGCCCGCGCCGCCGCCACCGCCAACGTGCATGTTGCCGGACTGGGCCATGCCCCAGCTCCAGTTCAGTACGTCGATTTCGTCCTTGTGGGCCTTGTCCATGGACTCGCCCTTGATGTCGCCGATTTTGATGAAAATATCAACAGCCATGTTTTCTCCCTATGTGGCACGGGCCACTGAAGTGGGTGATCGTTCCCACGCGGAGCGTGGGAACGAGCGAGTTACTTAGGCACTTTTTGCCGAAGGCAGCTTCGATACCAGGCGCAGCGACACGGTCAGCCCTTCGAGCTGGTAGTGCGGGCGCAGGTAGAACTTGGAGTTGTAGTACCCCGGGTTGCCTTCCACTTCTTCCACGATCACTTCGGCGGCAGCCAATGGGTGCTGGGCCTTGGTGGTTTCGGTGGAGTGCGCCGGGTCACCGTCTACGTAGTTGAGGATCCAGTCCTGCAACCAGCGCTGCATTTCGTCCTTCTCTTTGAAGGAACCGATCTTGTCGCGCACGATGCACTTCAAGTAGTGAGCGAAACGGCAGGTGGCGAACAGGTACGGCAGGCGCGCCGCCAGGTTGGCGTTGGCGGTGGCGTCCGGGTCGTCGTATTCGGCCGGTTTCTGCAACGATTGCGCACCAATGAACGCGGCGAAGTCGGTGTTTTTCTTGTGCAGCAGCGGCATGAAACCGTTCTTCGCCAGTTCCGCTTCACGGCGGTCGCTGATGGCGATTTCGGTTGGGCACTTCATGTCCACGCCACCGTCATCGGTCGGGAACGTGTGGGCCGGCAGGTTTTCCACTTCGCCGCCGGACTCGATGCCACGGATGCGCGAGCACCAGCCGTAGTGTTTGAACGAACGGTTGATGTTCACCGCCATCGCGTACGCGGCGTTGGCCCAGGTGTACTTGGAGCTGTCGGCACCGTCGGTGTTTTCTTCGAAAGCGAAGGCTTCCACCGGGTCGGTCTTGGCGCCGTACGGCAGGCGTGCCAGGAAGCGCGGCATGGTCAGGCCGATGTAGCGCGAGTCTTCCGATTCACGCAGCGAGCGCCAGCCCGCGTATTCCGGGGTGGTGAAGATCTTGGTCAGGTCGCGCGGGTTCGACAGCTCCTGCCACGAGCCCATGCCCATCACGGTCGGCGAGGCCGCAGCGATGAACGGGGAGTGCATGGCGGCGCAGACTTTCGACAGCTCGCCCAGCAGCTCTACGTCGGGAGGCGACTGGTCGAAGTAGTAGTCGCCCACCAGGCAACCGTACGGTTCGCCGCCGAACTGGCCGTATTCTTCTTCGTACATCTTCTTGAAGATCGGGCTCTGGTCCCACGCGGTACCCTTGAATTTCTTCAGGGTCTTGTGCAGGTCCGGCTTGGAGATGTTGAGCACGCGGATCTTCAGCTGCTCATCGCTCTCGGTGTTGTTGACCAGGTAATGCAGGCCACGCCAGGCGCTTTCCAGCTGCTGGAAATCCGGGTGATGGATGACCTGGTTGACCTGGGCGGTCAGCTTGGCGTCGATAGCGGCGATGATCGATTCGATCGACTTGATCGCGTCATTGGACACCAGGTCGGTTTGCGCCAGAGCCTGTTCGGCCAGGGTGCGCACGGCCGTTTCGACGGCTTCGCGGGCACGCTCGGTCTTTGGCTTGAACTCCTGCAGCAGCAGGTTCGCGAACTCGCTGGCTTCTTCGGTGGCACCCAGGATCTGGGAGCCTTCGCGGGCGGTATTGTCAGTCATGATTACTGGTCCCCTGCAGGCTTAGGCGCGCTGGCAAGTGCCTGAAGCAATGCCGGGTCCTTGATCGCCTTCATGATGATTTCTTCAGCGCCGGTCTTGCCGTCCATGTAGGTCAGCAGGTTGGCCAGCTGGGTGCGGGCTTCAAGCAGTTGGTTCAGCGAATCGACTTTGCGCGCCACAGCAGCCGGGCTGAAGTCGTCCATGCTTTCGAAGGTGATGTCCAGGCTCAGGTTGCCTTCGCCGGTCAGCTCGTTCGGTACGTGGAAGGCCACGCGCGGCTGCATGGCCTTGAGGCGCGAGTCAAAGTTGTCGACGTCCACTTCAAGGAACTTGCGGTCAGCCACCGCCGCCAAGGGCTCGGCAGGCTTGCCGGCGAGGTCGGCCATCACACCCATTACGAAGGGCAGCTGGACCTTTTTCTCGGCGCCGTAAAGCTCGACGTCGTACTCGATCTGCACTCGAGGCGCGCGGTTGCGCGCGATGAATTTCTGAGAACTTTGCTTCGCCACGTTGCTGCTCCTGGTCGCTTGAGCGACGGTGTTGTTACTGGACTGCCGGGCGACTTACTCGCCGTCCGGGCCGCGCAGGTTTTCAAATTGGGACATGCCGTCGGGAATCAGATTGCGCACGATGGCCGCGAAGTCGGCGTGCACCAGATTCTTCGCGCGGTTCAACAGCACCGGCAGCGGGCTCGAAGGCTCGTGCCGGGTGTAGTACGCAAGGATCTTGTCGAGGCTGCGCAACACGTCGTCGCGATTGGCGATATCGCCAGCGGGGCGCGGTGCTGCGGGGGCGGCGGCGAAGTCGACCGAGGGGGCATTATCGTCACTGACGGCCTCGGGTTCGCT
The DNA here is from genome assembly GCF_963970975.1 of Pseudomonas sp. RA_15y_Pfl1_P11. NCBI lineage: Bacteria > Pseudomonadati > Pseudomonadota > Gammaproteobacteria > Pseudomonadales > Pseudomonadaceae > Pseudomonas > Pseudomonas sp. RA_15y_Pfl1_P11. Next base: position 42,846 of record NZ_CAXAOY010000004.1, on the reverse strand, counting down.
GCTGCTGTCGGTGCCGGGCACCGCTTGATTGAGTATCTGCAACGCCTGTTTAAGCGGTTGCTTCAAGGCACTGAGGTCCACGCCCTGGGCGGAACCGACCTGATCATTGACGTGCTGTTCGATGGCTTCGCAGGCCGCGCGGGCTGTACTCAGGGCGTCGCGGGTGGCTTGCAGTTGCTCGGGGTCGCTGTCGAGGAACGCGGCGTTGAGTTGCTGGGCGCCGAGTTGTTCATCGGCGAAACTCAGCAGGCCGCTGGCGTTGAGCGCGGCGCGCAGGCTCACCGGGCCGAAAGTGCGTGAGCGCGTGAGGATGCTTTCGCGCAGCAGGCGAGTGTTCGTGTCACAGGTCAAGCCGGTGAGGGCGTTGATGCGTACGGTGGGATCGTTATCGTCGTCGGCATCCAGGCGCGGGTGCAGGTCGGCCCAGTAGTCGCGCAGCAACGCGTTGATCAGTGTCAGGGCTTCGGCTAAGCCAGCCACGCCCTGCAGGGCAAGGGAGCTTTGCAGCAGGAAATGGGTGATGCGCAGGTCTTTGCTGCGCGCCAGCAAGTCGAGGCTTTGCTGCTGGATGCTGCGCCATTCCGGCGGTTCAGCGGGCAGGATCGAGTCGCCCATGCTGCGCTCGGGTTGGCCCTTGGCATCACGCTCCAATTGCAAAAATTGCGCGTCATATTCCATGTCTTCGCCACACGGCGAAGTGGCAGAAACGGCGGTGAGCAGCAATGGCACATCCACTGAAATCGATCTCCCTATCAGCCCGTTAGATGGCGGGCAATTCATGCATTAGTTGTGCGAGGAACTTTGCATGTTTTCTTGGTCATATAGGCGCAATGCCATTAATGTGCCATTACTGGTGTTCAAGAAGTTGTGCATTTTTGGTGTAGTAGTTATGCCTTGTCAAGGTAAGCTATTCGCCCTCTGTGACAGATGTGCGGTGCTTAACAACCTGCGCGACTGGTGGGTCGAGTGATGCACCGGGGCAGAATTTTTGTCATAGAACCCAGTTAAGATCAGCGATCATGCTGGCATTGGCAGGTTTTAGAGGGTCGATTGTTCGACCTGATGGGGATATCCCGGCGGCGCAGTTCCGGGAATCGACCGCGAGTGAAGTATCAGCAAGGAGGCAAGATGTCGCTGTGTTTGACTATCACTAGTTATCACAAGATTACCCCTGGGCAATGCTCCGAAAAGTCCATGAATCAGGGTGCGCTGGCTATCGGCCGCAGCTCTGAGAATGACTGGATATTGCCTGACCCTGAGCGGCTGGTTTCCTCGCAACACTGCGTTATTCAATACAAAGACGGCCGTTACTACCTAACCGATAACAGCACTAATGGTGTGGAGTTGGTTAAAGCGGGCGTTCGTATGCGTCGGGGTAACAGCGAGCCGCTGCAAGATGGTGAGTTGATCCGTATCGGCGATTACGAGATCCAGGCGCGTATCGATTTCAACGTGCAGGCCGTCGATAGCCAGCCGTTTGCCGGTGACTCACCGAATAGCTTTGAAGCGCTGATGGGCGCCGTGGTGAGCACACCCACGCCAATCCCAACACCCTCGATTGCACCCCAGTTCCAGGGCGCCTCGTCGATGGACACCCTGCCGGACCTGTTCGACTTCCTTGGCCCCTCCGCCGTGCCGCCGCCGACCGTGGCGGATCACGTGCCTTCTGAACAACATGACTTCCGCCCGCCGACGCCCGTCGCCGTGCCCGCGCCTGTGGTTGAAACGCCTGGGTTGTCGGGCTCGGTGATTCCCGAGGATTGGGACCTGTTCGGCGACGCGCCGGCGCCAGTGACCAGTGCACCACCACCGCCTCCACCACCTGCTCCGGTGATCCAACCGCCACCTGTGGTCGAGCCCCCGGTCCCTGTGGCCGATACCCAGCAGCAGCCCGACCTCCTGCAAGCCTTCCTGCGCGGCGCTGGTCTCGATCAGCTACGCCTCGACAAGGCCCAAGCGCAAGCCCAGATGGAAAGCATCGGCCGCAGCTACCGCCTGATGGTCGAGGGCCTGATCGACGTGTTGCGTGCCCGCGCCAGCCTCAAGGGCGAGTTCCGCATGCAGCAGACGATGATCCAGCCTGCTGAAAACAATCCGTTGAAATTCGCCCCGAATGCCGACGAAGCGTTACTGCTTTTGCTACGCCACGGAAACCAAGCGTTTATGGCGCCGGACCTCGCCGTGCGCGACAGTTTCAACGATCTGCGCGCCCACCAGTTGGCGGTGATGGCCGGCGTGGAAGCGGCGATCAAGCACCTGCTCAGCCGTTTCGAGCCGGCGCAATTGGAAGAACGCATGGGCAAGCCCGGCGGGTTGTCGAGCATTTTCAACGGCTCGCGCCAGGCCCAGTACTGGCAGCAGTTCACCGAGCTCTACAGCAATATTTCCCGCGAGGCCCAGGAAGATTTCCAGGACCTGTTCGGCCGCGAATTCAGCCGGGCCTACGAAGAACACAGCGCACGACAGCGTCGCTAAACCCGCGCCGCAACACATGAATTAACGGATAGCTAAGTACGTCATTGAGGACGCAGGATGATTCCCAGGTTTTTACTCGCAGTCGCCACCGTGCTACTGCTGACGGCGTGTGCCAAAGACGCCGCGAAACCCGAAGCGGTGGCAGAAGCAGAGGCCGATACAGCTGCTGTCGAGCTGCACTTCCACGCGATCAACGGGCTTAACCCCGGCGCCAGCGGCCAGGCTGCTCCGGTGCGGGTGCGTATTTTCGAGCTGAAAAACGCCGCCACCTTTGCACGCGCCGATTACTTCGCCTTGGCTGACCGCGCGCAATCCACCCTCGGCCTGGACCTGTTGGACCAGGACGAAGTGACGGTGCAGCCCGGCGAGCAACTGAGCATTCAGCGCGACCTCGACCCGTCCACGCGCCAGATCGGGCTGTTGGTGGGCTATCGAGAGTTGGACCGCGCGCAATGGCGCACAGTGATCAAAGTGCCCGCGCGCCAATACACCGAATACCAGATCAGCCTCGATGTACGCGCCGTGCGCGCCGACCTCGTGGTCTCACCATCCAGCCCTGCCCAATAAGAAGCAATCGGAGCTCCCATGTCCTGGAACAATCGCGTGGTCTGGTCGGAAGGCATGTTCATCGGAACGCAGCACTTCCAACAGCATGACCGTTACCTGGAAAACCTGATCGACGCCCGCAGCCGCCCGTTGTCCGCGGGCGCCTGGGGTTTTTCCGAGTTGCTGATCGACCAGGGCCTGCTGGCCCAGGGCAAGCTGGCAATCGTCTCTGCGCGCGGCCTGTTGCCCGACGGTACGCCCTTCAACATTCCCCATGATGACCTCGCGCCAAGCCCGCTGAATATTGACGACAACCTGCGCGACGGCCTGGTGTACCTGGCCTTGCCGCTCAAGCGCGCGGGCGCCCGCGATACCGTGGACGAAGGCGAGGCCCTGGAAGCCGCGCGTTATGTGAGCCAGGTGCGTGAAGTACGTGACGACAACGCCCCCTTTGAAAACCGTGCGCCAGTGGCCGTCGGCTCTCGCGCCCTGCGCCTGTTGACCGCCCAGGATGGCATCAGCGACTACGCCGCTATCGGCCTGGTGCGCATCAAGGAAAAACGCGCCGACCGCGCGCTGGTGCTCGACGACACCTACATCCCGCCCGTACTGGACGTGGCCGCAAGCAAGCCGCTGACGGCGTTTCGCAGCGAACTGCTCGGCCTGCTGCACCAGCGCGGCGAAGCCTTGGCCGGCCGCGTAGTTGCCTCGGGCGCGGGTGGTGCGTCGGAGATTGCCGATTTCATGCTGCTGCAATTGGTCAACCGTGCCCAACCGCTGATCCAGCATTTGAGCCAGTTGAGCCCGCTGCACCCTGAACGCTTCTTCAGTGAATTGGTGAGACTGGCCGGCGAGTTTTCGACGTTCTCGACCTCGGGCCGCCGCCCTCAGGAATACCCGCACTACCAGCACGACGATCTGGTGCTGAGCTTCGCCCCGGTGATGGCCGCGCTGCGTGAAGCGCTGTCGATGCTGATCGACAGCAAAGCCACGCCGATCCCGATTGTGGAGAAAGCCTATGGCATCCACGTGGCGATGCTGGCCGACAAAACCCTCATCGACAGCGCCAGCTTCATCCTTGTGGTGCGCGCCGATGTGCCCGGCGAAACCCTGCGCGCGCGCTTCGGCCAGCAGAGCAAAGTCGGTTCGGTGGAACACATCCGCGACATGGTCAACCTGCAACTGCCGGGCATTGGCCTGCTGCCGTTGCCGGTGGCGCCTCGCCAACTGCCGTACCACGCAGGCTCGACGTATTACGAGCTGGATCGTGGCAGCGAGCATTGGCAACAACTGAGCAATTCCGGCGGTTTCGCTTTCCACATCGCCGGGCAGTTCCCGGGCTTGAACCTGGCCTTCTGGGCGATCCGAGGATAATCCGCGATGCATCCCAATGATGATGACCGCACCCAGTTCATGCCGCGCCCCGGTGGCCGCGCGCCGGAACCTGTGCGTGCTGAACCCTCGCCGCTGGCGATGCCGGCCGCGCCGATGCTCACTGGCAAGAGCCAGGGCCTCAACCCGCTGGAAAGTGCCGCCGGCCCGTTGCTCGCCTTGCTGACGCGCCTGCGCAACACCATCGCCCACCCGGCGCCGGCCAGCCTGCGCGCGCAGTTGCTGGCCTATCTGCGCCAGTTCGAAGAGCGCGCAGAAGCGGCCGGCATCGCCCGCAATGAAGTGCTGTTGGCGCGTTACGCGTTGTGCACCGCCCTTGATGAAGCGGTGTTGAGCACGCCTTGGGGCAGCACCAGTGATTGGGGCAAGCAAAGCCTGTTGATCACCGTGCATAACGAAGCCTGGGGCGGGGAAAAAGTCTTCCAGTTGCTTGATCACTGCCTGCAAAGCCCGCGGGAACGCCTGTATCTGCTGGAGCTGTTATACCTGTGCATGTGCCTGGGTTTCGAAGGCCGCTACCGCGTGATGAACGACGGTCGCAGCCATTTGGAAACCCTGCGCGAACGCACGGCCGCCGCTGTCCGCAGCGCGCGCGGCGAACATGAGCGCGAGCTGTCGCCGCACTGGCGCGGCGTGACCGTGGCGCGGGATCGCCTGGCGCAATTCATGCCGCCGTGGATCGCCGTGGCCATCGGCGTCGCGTTGTTGCTGGCGTTGCTGTTTGGCCTGCGCCTCAAGCTCGCTTCGGATGCCGAGCCGGTGTTCAAGAATATCCATGCACTGGGCGAAATTCCGGTGCAGGCCATCGACCGTCCGGTGGCACAGCCGAAGGTGATCGAACGCCCGCGCCTGGCTGGCTTCCTGGTGGAGGACATCAAGGCCGGCCGCGTTGCCGTTGAAGATGCCGTCGACCGTTCTGTGGTGACCATCCGTGGTGATGAACTGTTTGCATCCGCCAGCTCGAGCATCGTGGATGACTACCAGCCGCTGATGCTGCGCATCGCCGACGCCATCCGCAAGGTCAAGGGCCAGGTGCGCGTCACCGGGCACAGCGACAACCGCCCGATTGCCACGCTGCGCTTTCCGTCCAACTGGGCGTTGTCCGAGGCACGGGCCAAGTCAGTGCTGGAGATCCTCGCGGCCAAGACCGGCCAGTCGGATCGCTTCAGCGCCGAAGGCCGAAGCGACACCGAGCCGGTAGCCACCAACGCTACAGCCGAAGGCCGCGCCCGTAATCGTCGGGTTGAAATAACCGTATTGGCGGAGGGCGTCGAGTGAAGGCGTTTTTCAGTTTCATGATTCGCTGGGTGATCCCCGTGCTGGGCCTGATCGCCCTGAGTTTGATCATCTGGTTTGTCGGGCCGTTGCTCGACGTGCTGGTGCCGGAAGGGCGCCGTTGGGCGCTGATCATCCTGGTGTTTGCGGTGTGGATCGCCTACCGCATGTTCCGCATCATCCAGGCCCGCCGCCAGGCCGCCGAAGTGATGCGCAGCCTGGCCGCCGAAACCCCGGCCGACCCCAACAGCGTCGCCACGGCCGAAGAACTCACCACCTTGCGCCAGCGCATGGACGAAGCGCTGACGCTGCTGAAAAAGGCCAAGCTCGGTGGCGATGAGCGTCGCAATCTTTACGAGCTGCCGTGGTACGTGATCATCGGCCCACCGGGGTCGGGCAAGACCACCGCGCTGGTCAATTCCGGGCTGCATTTCCCATTGGCCGCGCAGTTGGGCGCCGGTGCCGTGCGTGGTGTGGGCGGTACGCGTAACTGCGACTGGTGGTTTACCGACCAGGCCGTGTTGCTCGACACCGCTGGGCGCTACACCACCCAGGACAGCAACTCCACGGTGGATAAAGCTGCGTGGCTGGGCTTCCTCGACCTGCTGAAAAAGCAGCGCTCGCGTCGGCCTATCGATGGCGCTTTTATCGCCATCAGCCTGTCGGACTTGCTACTGGGCACCGATGCGGAACGTGCCGCCCACGCTGCGGCCATCCGCCTGCGTATCCAGGAGCTGTACACCCAACTGGGCGTACGTTTCCCGATCTACCTGATGCTCACCAAGCTCGACCTGGTGCCGGGCTTCATGGAGTTCTTCGACAACCTGAGCAAGGAAGACCGCGCCCAGGTGTGGGGCATGACCTTTGCACTGGACGATGGCAAGAACAGTGACAGCCCGCTGGCGCACCTGCAGAGCGAATTCGCCGGCCTGGAACAGCGCCTCAACGAACGCCTGGTCGAACGCCTGCAGCAGGAACGTGACCCGGCGCGGCGCGACCTGATCTACGGTTTCCCGCAGCAGTTCGGCGCGTTGAAGGATTGCCTGCAGAGCTTCCTCGAAGGCGTGTTCAAGCCCAATGCCTTTGAGGAGCGTGTGTTGCTGCGCGGTGTGTATTTCACCAGTGGTACCCAGGAAGGCAGCCCGATTGATCGCTTGATCGGCGCGATGGCCCAGAGCATGAACCTGGACCGTCAGCACCTGGCACGCCAGAGCGGCACCGGGCGCAGTTACTTCATCGAAAAACTCTTCACCGCCGTTGCGTTTGCCGAGCGTGGCCTGGTGGGGGTGAACCCCAAGGTCGAGCGGCGGCGCAAGTGGATTGCCCGTGGTGTCCTCGCCGCCACGGTTGCGTTGGTAGTGGTGGTCAGCAGCCTGTGGTGGGTGAGTTATCGCGCCAACCAGGCTTATATCGCCCAGGTTGACCAAAAGGTCGCGCCGCTGGGCCAGACCGTCCAGAACCTGAGCCCGGCGCAGCGCGAAGTGCTCGCCGTGCTGCCGTTGCTCAACGCCGTGAAGAACCTGGCAGGCGACTCGCCAAGCTGGTCCGAAGGGCTGGGGCTGTATCAGGGCGATATGCTCGAAGCCGAATCCGCCAGCGTCTATCGCAAGCTGTTGATCGCCGTGTTTGCACCACGCTTGGTGACGCGTATTGAAGAACAACTGCACGGTGGCGGTAGTTCCGACTTCCTCTACGAAGGCCTCAAGGCCTATTTGATGCTCGCCGACACAGAGCATTACGACCCGGACTTCATCAAAGCCTGGATCGCTCTTGACTGGGACCGCAACCTGCCGCGCGACCTGCCGGCCGATCAGCGCCAGGCCTTGGCCGGGCACCTGCAGGCGTTGTTCGAGCGCCATCCGCCGAGTGCGCGCCTTGACCCACGCTTGATTGATGACCTGCGCCGCCAGTTGCAACAACTGCCGGTGGCCCAGCGCGTCTACGACAGGGTCAAGCGCCAGAAACTGCCCGAAGGCATTCCGGATTTTCGTATCAACGAAGCCGCCGGCCGTGACGCGGCGCTGGTGTTCAGCCGTAAAAGCGGCAAGCCGTTGGGCGAACCGCTGAGTGGGTTCTTTACCGCCAAAGGCTATCGCCAGGCGTTCCTGCTGAGCAGCCTGAACCAGACCGGCACCCTCGCCGAAGAGCAATGGGTGCTGGGCCATGAGCAGGCCGACCAGCAGAACGTAGTGAGCCTCGCCGCTGACGTGCGTCGCCTGTATTTCCAGGACTACCAGCGCCAGTGGGATGCCTTGCTGGCGGACATCGACTTTGTGCCGATCACCAGCGTGGCCCAGGCGGCCGACGTATTGCGGGTGATATCCGGCCCGACCTCGCCGCTGAAAAAACTGCTGGTGGCGGTCGCCAAGGAAACCGACCTGCAAGCCGAAGAACGCCAGTTGGCCGCCAAAGGCGTGCCAGTGGAAGGCGGTGTCGACAAGCTCAAGGAGCGCCTGGGTAGCCTGCTCGGCCAGGAACAACCGACCACCCATGCGCCCGCCGCTACGGATGATCCAGTGACCGCGCACTTTGCCGAACTCAACAGCATCGTCAGCAAGAGTGAAGGCGAACCGGCGGCCATCGACGGCCTGCTCACGGACATGAACGCGCTGTATGTGCAGGTCAGCGCCATGGTCGGCGCCAGCGGCGATGCCTTGCTGGGCGAGGCGAAGAACCAGGCGGCGGCGGCGGCCACGCGGGTCAGCCTGAATGCCGAGCGCCAGCCGCCGCTGGTGCAGGGCATGGTCAAGTCGGTGGTCAATTCCACCACCAACAGCATGATGGGCGGGGTGCGTAACCAGCTGAACGCGGCGTGGGTCAGCGAAGTGGTCAACGTGTATCGCCAGTCCCTGGCTGGGCGTTATCCGATGTCGCCGGGCAGCGCCCGCGATGCCACCTTGGACGACTTCGGCCAATTTTTCGGCGTGGGCGGGGTGATGGATAACTACTTCCGCAAATACTTGCAGCCTTACGTCGACACCTCCACGCAAACCTGGCGCTGGCAGCCGGGCGCGGCGCAGAAACTCGGGATTGCACCGGGCGTGCTGCAAACCTTCCAACGTGCGGCGACCATTCGTGATGCGTTCTTCAGATCGGGGGGCACGCAGCCCGTCGTGCGTTTCGAACTCAAGCCCGTGTCGATGGACCCGACCATCACCCAGTTCCTGCTCGACCTCGACGGCCAGCAATTGAGCTACGACCACGGCCCAAGCCGCCCGGTTGCGATGCAATGGCCGAACCCCGGTAGCATTGGTGTGGTGCGTATTTCCATCATGCCGCCGTCGGCCAGTGGCCGCTCCGGTGTGACCCTCGACGGGCCATGGGCGTGGTTCCGTTTGCTGCAGCAATCGGACCTCACCGCCGGTAATTCGCCCGACCGTTTCAACCTGCGCCTGCGGGTCGACGGCGCGAGCATCGCCTATGAGTTGCGCGCCAACAGCGCCTTCAACCCGTTCAAGAGCCGCGTGCTCAGCGGCTTCAGCCTGCCGGAGCGGCTATGACGACGCTGGGTTTCTACGGCAAGTTGGCCAGCCGCGGCGACTTTGTCAGCCGCGCCTTGCCCCAGAGTTTTATCGGCCCGTGGGACAGCTGGCTGGCGGCAGGCTTGCTCGCCAGCCAGAGCAGCCTCGGCGGTGATTGGCTCAATGTGTACCTGGTCAGCCCGTTGTGGCGTTTTGTATTGGCGCCGGGCGTATGCGGGCCGGATGCGGCGGCGGGTGTGGTGATGCCGAGCATTGACCGGGTCGGGCGGTATTTCCCGCTGGCAGTGGTGGCGCTGCTTGATCACGACACCAATCCAGCGTCCCTCGTGGGCGGGCCGGACACTTGGTTCGAGCAGGCCGAAGAGCTGTTGCTCAGTACCCTGGATGCCGGCGCCACCTTTGAGCGTTTCAATGACGGTCTCGACACCCTGGGCTTGCCGGCGACTGAGCCGCGCGCAGTGGACAGCCGCTTCGCCGGCCTGCAGCGCGTGAGCGCTACCGTGCCCCATGGGCGCATGACCGCACTCGCCGAACAGGCCTGTGAAGGCGCGAGTTTGTGGTGGGGCCGTGGTTCGCAACGGATTTCCCCTGGTTTATTGCGGTGTCAGGGCCTGCCTGCCGCTGGCGATTTTGCGCAGTTTTTGCTCGGACAAGAAGGTGTGGTGTAGATGGGCGCGACGTACAAATCCGCGAGCAAAAGCCATGTGGGCATGGTCCGCCAGGTCAACGAAGACGCCTGCCTGGACCTGCTGGAAAACCGCCTTTGGGTAGTTGCCGACGGCATGGGCGGGCATGCGGCGGGGGATTATGTCAGCAGCCTGATCATCGACAGCCTGCGCGGTGTGGCGCTGGGCCGTTCCCTTGAAGAATATTGCGCGGCCTTGCGCAATGACCTGATCCGCATCAACGCGGCCGTGCGCGAAGAAACCGCCAACCGGGGCGTGACCATGATGGGCAGCACTGTGGTGTTGCTGGCGGCGCGAGGCTTGCGCGGCGTGTGCCTGTGGGCCGGTGACAGCCGCTTGTATCGCCTGCGTGACGGCGTGCTTGAAGGCATTTCCCGCGACCACAGCTACGTGCAGGACCTGCAAGACAGCGGCTTGCTCAGCGAAGCCGATGCGCGCACGCATCCGCGCGCCAACATCGTCACCCGCGCGGTGGGCGTGGAAGCCCAGCTGGAGCTGGCAGCGGTTGACCTGCTGATTGCCCCCGGCGACAGCTACCTGCTGTGCAGCGATGGGCTGAACAAGACCGTCGAAGACCATGAAATCCGCGAAGTCCTCAGCCATGACACGCCGGATGAAATCGTGCGCAGCCTGGTGCACCTCGGGCTTAGCCGGGGCGCGCCGGACAACATCACCGCCATCGTCGTGAAGGTATCGTCATGAACATCGTCATCCCGGGTTATGACATCGAAGGCGAGATCGGCGAAGGCGCCATGGCCAGCGTGTACCTGGCGACCCAGCGTTCGCTGGAGCGCAAGGTGGCGTTGAAGGTGATGGCGGCGGCGCTGGCCGCCGACCCGAGCTTTTGCGAGCGTTTCCTGCGCGAGGGCAAGACCCTGGCGCGCTTGTCGCACCCGCACACGGTGACCATCCATGACATCGGCAATGTCGGTGAGCTGTATTACATGGCGATGGAATACCTGCCCAATGGCACGCTCAAGGAGCGCATTGCCGCAGGCCTGACGCCGGAGCAGGGCGTGACGCTGATCCGCCAGATCGCTTCGGCGCTGGGCTATGCCCACGCTCAAGGCCTGGTGCACCGCGATGTGAAGCCGGCGAACATTCTGTTTCGCGCCGATGGCACGGCAGTGCTGTCCGACTTCGGTATCGCCAAGTCTTTGGATGACCGCACTCAATTTACCCAGGCCGGTTTTGCCGTGGGCACGCCGAGCTATATGAGCCCGGAACAGGCGCGGGGCCAGGAGATCGACGGCCGCGCCGACCTGTATGCGCTGGGCGTGGTGCTGTATGAAATCCTCGTCGGCAAGTTGCCTTACAGCGGCCCCGACGCGCTCTCTACGGCACTGGCACACCTGACCGAGCCGTTGCCGGAGTTGCCGGTGCACCATGGCCGTTATCAGGGTGTGCTGCGCAAGCTGTTGGCCAAGGACCCGGCGGAACGCTTCCCGGATGCGGACGCGCTGTTGCAGGCGCTGGACGAACTGCCGGCGGATTCACCGGAAGCCACGCTGGTGCGGCCGCTGCCGATCCCGCTGAGCTTTGATCTGGGGGGTATGACCCCGGTCACCATCGATATTCCGACCGATAAACCACAGCCGCAACCCGTGGTACGCCAACCTGTGGTGACCCCGACGCAACACAAGGCCGTGTCCGAGCAACACCGTGGGCCGGTGTTGGCCCTGGCCGCTGTTGCGGTAGCGGTTGCATTGGCCATTGGTGGCGCCAGTTATTGGTGGTTGAGCGGCAGCGATGAGCCGGCCAAACCGCCTGCTGCGGTGGTGCCCAAGGTGACGCAACCGCCACCTCCAGTCGCTGAAGTGGATGGCGGTCAGCGCCCGCTGTTGATGGCGGGTAAGAAGACCCTGTTCCAGCGCGTGCTCAGCAAGCCCGGTGCGAAGCTTTCGGCGCACGCAGGCAGCGCGCCAGGAAAGGCGCTGCCGGCGTTCTCCGTACTCTACGTTTACCAGCGCAAAGACATCGACGGCAGCCCGTGGGTACGCGTCGGCGCGGCCACCGATGGGCGCAGCGATGGATGGTTGCCGGCCGCGCAGGTCAGCGACTGGAAGCAGAGCCTGGTGCTGAAATTTACCGAGCGCTCGGGCCGGGCACCGGTGATGTTCCTGCGTCAATCCAGTGAAGTCGAAAAGCTCTTGGCTGACCCGGCCGCCGCCAAAGGCGTGCTGGCCAAGGCGCAGAAAAACAGCGAAGACAATAGCCAAATCCTTGCGCTGGAACCGACTGCCAGCGCCGTGCCGCAGAACCAGTTCTACCTGTTGCCGATCTTCGACTCCAAAGAGAGCTTTGACGAAAACGGCCAGCTGGTGCAGTTGCTCAATGTGGCCTCCATCGACCCAGGCACCAGCGCGGTTAAACCGGCCACGCCTGTGATCAAGGCGAATGCCGACGCCTTCCGCACGGCCGTTGTATTGGTGGTCGACACCACCGTGTCGATGCAGCCCTACATCGACCAGATCCGCGATGTGGTGCACGAACTGCAAACCCGCATCGGCGAGCGCGGCGAGTTGGACAGTGTCAGTTTTGGCATGGTGGGTTTTCGCAGCAGCGTCAAGAAAACCCCTGGCCTGGAATACGTCGCCAAGACGCTGATCAGCCTCGACCAGGGGCGCGATCCGCAACGCTTCCTCGACATGGCGCGCCAGGTCAAGGCTTCCACCGTGTCCAGCCATTCCTTCAACGAAGACGCGTTCGCCGGGGTGATGCAGGCGGTGGACGGCATGGATTGGTCCGGTTACGGCGGGCGCATTATCCTGCTGGTCACCGATGCTGGTGCGCTGCGCAAGAACGACCCGTTTGCCGCCACCCAGATGAACGAGGCGGAAGTGCGCCAGGCCGCGCTGGGCAAGCAGATCAAGATCTACGCCCTGCACCTGCGCACCGACGCCGGCAAGAAAACCCACGCCGGCGCCGAAAGCCAGTACCGCATCCTCACCGCCGACGCCAACCCGCAGATTGGCGACCTTTACACGCCGGTGCCGGGTGGCGACGTGCGCAAGTTGGGCGAGCGCGTCGACGAGATCGGTACGGTGTTCGCCAACCTGGTGCATCAGGTGCGCAGCAACACGCCGCAGCCGGTGCCGTTGCTGAGTTCTGCGCCAACCCTGGCAGACAAATCCGCAGCGGTCGGCTATGCCATGCACATGGACTTTCTCGGTCGTAAGACCGCAAGCCAGGCGCCGCAACTGGTCAGCGCATGGACCGCCGACCGCGACCTTACCAACCCGGCGCTGCCGGCGTTCCAGGTGTGCGTGATGCTGACTAAATTACAGCTCAACGACCTGCAGCAGTCGCTGAAACTGATCGTGGATGCGGCGCGCAAGACCCAGACCTCACCCAAGGATTTCTTCCAGGAAATCGCCAGCGCCTCGGCTTACATGAGCCGCGACCCGCAAGCCTTGCGCAAGGGCGGCAACCTGGCCGACGGCGGCGTCCTCGGCGAATACCTCGAAGGCCTGCCGTACCGCAGCAAGTCGCTGAGCATGACCCAGGACCTGTGGTTGTCGTTGAGCGTGGCCGAGCAGGAAGACTTTATCGACGAGCTGGATTCGAAAATCCGCCTCTACGAGACCTTCCACAATGACCTGGCCAACTGGGTCCGTTTCGGTGATGCCGAACCGGGTGATGCGTTGTACCGCGTGCCGTTGTCGACGCTACCGTGATGCTTAACCTGAGCGCGGTGCACAAGAGCCGGGGCGTCGGTAGCCAGCGCTATAGCCTGGTGATTCCGGCGCTGGCGCTGCGTGCGGGCGAGCAATTGGCGATTGTCGGGCCCAGTGGCTGTGGCAAAAGCACTTTGCTGGACCTGTTGGCGCTGGTGTTGGCGCCGGATCAGGCCGGGCAGTTTGAATTCAATCAGCACGATATCCGTGGGCTGTGGCGCAGCGATCAGCAATCCACGCTGGCCGCACTGCGTAGTCAGCATTTGGGCTATGTGCTGCAAACCGGCGGCCTGCTGGGCTTTCTCGATGTGCGCGGCAATATCGCCTTGTCGCGGCAACTGCTGGGGTTGAAGGATGACGGCAGCGTGGTGCGTCTGGCCGAGCAGCTGGAAATCGGCGACCAGTTGGCCAAGAAACCGGCGGCGCTCTCCGTGGGCCAACGCCAGCGCGTCAGCTGTGCCCGTGCGCTGGCGCATGCACCGCAACTGGTGTTGGCGGACGAGCCGACGGCGTCCCTCGACCCCTTGAATGCCGAGCGCGTGATGCAGGCGTTGCTGGCCCAGGCTCGCGAACATCGCTCAGCGTGTGTGATTGCCACCCATGACGAACCCTTGGCGCGCGCCAGTGGCTTGCAGGTGCGGCGTATCAGTTGCCGTCGCGAGACCGACGGCGGCGTCACCGCCACCCTTGGGGAGGCGTGCTGATGCGCATCGGCCTGGTGGCGTCGCTGGCCTGGCAGGATTACCGCAACGATGCGTGGCTGTCGGCCTGTTCGGTGCTGGCGCTGGTGGCGGTGATCGCGCCGTTGCTGGTGTTATTCGGCCTGAAATTTGGACTGGTTAGCAGTTTGACCGAACGTTTGCAGACCGACCCCGCCACCCGCGAAATTATTCCGTTGGGCGGTGGTCGATTCAGCAGTGCATTTATCGAGCAACTCAGTCAGCGCAGTGACGTGGCGTTTGCCGTGCCGCGTACGCGGCAGATTGCAGCGACGGCGCAAGTGGGCGAGCTGAGCCTGGAAATGCTGCCGACCGCGGCGGGTGATCCGTTGTTGGGCGGTCTGCCGTTGCCAAAGGGCCTGGATCAGATCGTGCTGAGCCACACCGCGGCTGAGAAGCTCGCTGCGCGGCCTGGCGATTGGCTGGAGACCCGCTTTGCACGGCAAGTGGCGGGACGCGTAGAAGCCCAGCGCACGCGCTTGCAGGTGTTGGCGGTATTGCCGCTGGAAGCCTTTGCCCGTGACGGTTTGTTTGTTGAATTGAGTTTGCTGGAAGCCGTTGAAGATTACCGCGATGGTCGTGCAGTGCCGAGGTTGGGTTGGGCCGGTGATGAGGTGGGTGTGAGCGCACAGCGCGTGTATCCCGCGTTTCGCCTGTATGCCCGCAACCTCACCGATGTGGAGCCGCTGCGGGTGTATTTCGCGAGGCAGAATGTGTTGGTGTCGACCCAGGCACAGACCATTGCGCAAGTGCAGTCGTTAAGCCGCAACCTGTCGATCATATTCTGGGTGATCTGCGGGCTGGCGTTGGCGGGCGCGTTTGCGGCGATCTTTGCCGCAGCGTTGGCCGCCGTGGCGCGCAAGCGTCGAGAGTTATCAGTGTTGCGCCTGTTGGGGTTCTCCACGGGCGGGCTGTTGGTGTTTGTGGTGGTGCAGGCGCTGTACAGCGCAGGTTTTGCTGCTGCGCTCAGTGCCGGGTTGTATGGCCTGGCCGAGGCCGCTTTGAATCAACTATTCGTGCAGGTGCCGGGCGAATACGCCAGCCACCTGCTGGCGCGTCATTACGGCCTGGCCCTGGCTGCTGTGCTCGGCGTAAGCGCCGTGGCGGCGGTTTGTGGCGGTTGGCGAGTGGCGCGTATCCAGGCTTCTGAAGGAATCAGAGATGTATAAGTTACTGGGCGCCGCCGTGGCGCTGAGCCTGGCCTCGATGGCCTGGGCTGATGAAGCGAGTGACAAACTCGACAACCCCAAGCCGTTGCCGGATGACGTGAGCCTGCCGCTACCGTGTGAAGGCAACATGGTGTTCCGCTACGCCTATGTGCTGGCTCAAGGCACCCTGGACGATCGCGAAATCAGCCTCGGCTACCCCTTTGCCGAAGGCGAGGCGGGCTATAAGCAATCGTTTATTTCCGGTTACCGCCGCGACTTCATCAACGGCCAGTTCACCCTCAAGGATTTGCCCAAAGGGTGGAACAAAGTCATCGCGCCGTTGATGCCGAAGACTGACGCCAAGACCCCGCTCAAGCCCATGCTGTACTTCATCGGCAAGTACGAAGTGACTGCACGCCAATACGCCCAAGTGATGGCCCAGGCGCAGTCACTGGCCAGTGGCGAACCGGCGCCTGCGTGCGATGCGCCCACCGGCATGGCCGGGCGTTTGCCCAAGGTGAAGCTGTCGCGCTTTGAAGCCGAGCGCTTCTCGGCGGTGTACAGCGCCTGGCTGATGAAATACCACCGCGAGTTACTGCCGGTCAGTGGGCGCGGTTCGTCAGCGGAGGATGGCGGGCTGGGCTTTGTGCGCCTGCCCACCGAAGTGGAATGGGAATACGCCGCGCGCGGTGGCCAAGCCGTGAGCCGTCAGGACCTTGAAGGGCGCCTGTTTCCGCGCCGTGTCGAAGGCAGCGAAAGCGACGGCCCGCTCGGCAATTACGCCGTGTTCAACCAGGTCGCCGGCGGCACTGGCCAGGCCGCACGCCTGATGCCCATCGGCACCAAATTGCCTAACCCGATTGGCCTGTTCGACGTGATCGGCAATGCGGCGGAAATGGTCCAGGAATCCTTCCAGCTGGTGCATGCCGGGCGCCGTCAGGGCACCTACGGCGGCTTTGTGGTCAAGGGCGGCAACTATTTGGAAGGCGAGGGCACGTTGTTCACCGGCATGCGCCGCGAGTACCCGTTGTTTGCGGCCGACGGCACCGAGCAAAGCAACGAGACCACCGGTTTCCGCGTGGCGATTGGCGCCTTGGCGGCGCCGCGTTCGCGCTACAAGGAACTGTTCGCGCAGTGGCAAAAGGAGGGTCGCCTGGCTTCGTTGACTGACGCCATCGACGACGCCCAGGAGCCGACCAAACGCCTGGACAGTATCATCGCTGCCAGCGTCGATCCCAAGCTGCAAGCCGAGCTTGGGCTGGTCAACGAAGAGCTTAAGCGCAACGTCTCGCTGATCGCCCAGCAACGCGAAGAAGCGGCGGGCAACCTGATTCAGTCCGCCGCGTTGGTGGCCGAAACCATCAGCAACTACAACATTCGCTTGGCCAATCTGCAGAAGAGTCGCCAGCAGGCTACCGACAACAAAGACGAGGCCAGCGCGCAGCTGTTTGACATAGCGATTGCCAACGGCCGCAGCGCGCTGGATGGCGCAGTGGCGATCTACATCGACAACCTGGCCACCGGCACGCGCTATACCGATGCGGTGATCCAGGCGCAGTTTCAACGGATCAAGGAAGAGTTGGATCGCAAGCCTGTGCTCGGCAAGAGCCTGGTGACGCGCGCAACACTGTTCGTTCGTCATGTTGGCAACTACCGCAAGCAACAGCGGGCCGACCCGGCAACGATCTTGAAGGAACTGCTCGCAGCGAGCGGTCAGCGATGATCGCTGGCTGTATGGCGAGCTTGGAAGGGACTCAGGCGGCGGTGGGCCGTGCTGGGCAATTCAAACTTAAAAGAGAACACATCTATGTTTTTTTCCCGTAAGGCGGTTTCCAAACGTCACTTGCTGCTGATCGCGGCCGGCTTCAGCACAGTGCTGACCGGTTGTGCCACGTCGCCGGCCTCCAAGGTCGCGTCGAGCACCAAGGTCGAGTACTACCCGAACTGCTACGAGCCGGTGCAACACCTGCGCGCGACTGATTCGGACATGACCAAGTCGGTCGTCACTGGCGCGGCCATCGGCGCGGCCGGCGGTGCACTGCTGGGGGCTTTCACTGGCGACAAGGAAAAGCGCGGCCGCAACGCCGCGATTGGCGCTGCGGGCGGCGCCTTGGCTGGCGGCGCGGCGGGTTACTACACCGAGCGTCAGAAGCAGATCAGCGATGACAATCAACGCATTGCTTCCTACTCCACCGACTTCAACAAAAGCGCGTCCGACATCGACCGCAGCACTGCCTATGCCAAAGCCTCGCAGCAGTGCTACCAGGGCGCATTCACCAAGCTGGTGGCCGACCGCAAGGCCAAGACCGTCAACGAGACTGAAGGCCGCAAGCGCCTGGCGGAAATCGTTTCGGGCCTGAAGGAGTCCAATGACCTGATCGTCGCGGTCAACGGCAAAGCCAGCGAAGACCTGAACAATTACACCCAGGCCTACGAGAAAGACCTGCAGCAAGTAGGCGTGCAGCGTAATGACGTAGTCACCGTGGCCCAAGCCGACGTGGCGCCGCTGGTCGTTCCGGCCAAGAAAGGCAAGAGTTCGCCAAAAGTCGCGAAGAAGAAGAAATTGCCGGTCGTGCCTAAAGAAGCGGTCACCACCGAGAAGAGCATCCAGGCCGTTCAGGCCAAGCAAGCTGAAAGCAAGCAGGTCGCCAGCGCTGGCAAGGCTCAGATGGAAGGCGCCTGCCGCGATCCAAACCTGGCCGACTGGGCCCCGGTACCCTGCCCAAACGTTTAAGTAACATGCTGCTATAAGCGTCAAACGCCAGCCGATCTTCCGCTAATGCGCAAGATCGGTGGCGTTCTCTTAGCAAATCGTTAAACTGCTGCGGCCACTCAATAATTACACCGAGGCCGTGTGCATGAAATTTCGTCTTCTGCTGTGGGTGCTGGGCCTGATGATGGGCAAAGCCAGCCGCACCAATCCTGCCTTCCAGCAGCAGCTGGGTGATAAAGACCTGGCTTTCCAGCTGCAGACCCTCGACGGCAAGGTTGCCCGTCACTTCATCGTCAAAGACCAGCGCATCACCAGCCGCTCAGGTGTTCACCCTGCGCCGGCGTTTGCCATTGCCTTTAAAGATGCCGCCTACGGCTTCGCCACGATGCAGGCGAAGAACAAGCAACTGGCGTTCATGACGGGGATTCAAGACAAGTCGATCCAGATCAAGGGTAACCCGGCGCTGGTGATCTGGTTCCAGGGGTTGACCAAGTATTTGGGGCGTAAGCGCAGCTCCAAGCGATGAGCCATAAGCTGCAAGCTTGAAGCTGACTACTTGTTGAAGCTTGCAGCTGCTGTTAAGCCTGACTGAATTGCGACGCCAACTCACGCAACAACACCTCGGCATCCAGCACTTTGCCGACCACCTCTTCAGCCTTGTCCCGCGTCAGCCCCAAGCGCTCAAGCAGCGCATCCGGAATCGTCTCATCCGGCCCGGAACCAATCCCTCGGCTGCGCAACAAGCGCACGGCCAAACACACCAGGTTCGGATACTCAGCGTATTGCCCGTCATAAGTCGGGTCGTGCTGGAAGCGCAGCGCGGTGGATAACTCATCCGGCATGTCCCAGTAGCGCATCAGCCAGGCACCGATCTGCTCGCGGCTGATGCCCAGCAGGTGTTGCTCTACATAGCTGTGGCACAGGTGCGGGTTGACCTCCAAGTGACGGCAGATCAGCGAGAAGTGCGGCGGGAACACGTGGGCCAGCAGCAGGTAACCGAAGTTGTGCAGCAGGCCGGCGAGGTAGGTCAGGCCGGCTTCCGGGCGCTGGGCGCGCGGCATGGCGCGGGTCAGACCCTCGATTACGGCGGCGGTGTAGATCGACTGATGCCAGTACGGCGTGGCTTGGTGCGGGTTGTCCTTGGGCAGGCTCAAGGTCTTGCCCAGAGCCAGGCCCAGCGCCAGGCTGATCACCAGGTCAAAGCCGAGCACGCGCACGATGGCGTCCTCAACGGAGCGGATCTTGCCCGGCGACGCGTAGTAGGGCGACGCGGCCCAGCTCACGACTTGCGCGGCCAGGGCCGGGTCGGTCTCCACTACGCCGGTGATGTCATCGATGGTGGCGTTGGGGTCGACACGCAGCTTGATAATCTTCTGCGCAGTGTCGGCCAGCGGTGGAATCTCGATGGTCGCTTCCAGGCGCTGCTGGATGCGGCGCGCGGTGAACGCCTGCATGGCCTGGGTGATTTCCTCACGGTCATCATTCGGGCGGTCAAGGTTGGGGCGGATGTTGCTCAGCGGCTCGCCGAAGTGGCCGGCGCTGGCCTTGGTGAGCATGGTCTTGAAGGCGTCGCTGGAGATCTCCAGCAACAGCCCAGCTTCGCCCGAATGCACCAGCAGGCTCGGCTCGTTGAGCAGGCTGCCTTCGTATAGGCACGGCGAACTGGTGAGTGCCGGCAGGCCCGGCAGCAGGCTCAAGCTGTGCTTGCCCAGCATGCGCGCGACGCGATCCGGCGATACGGCCGTAAGTCGGCGACCCGTGAGTTCGGTGAGGCGGTTGAGGTCGAGCAGTTGGTTCTGCGGGAACAGCACCATCAGAGCGCCCACCGCGTCTTCCAGCAATACGGCCTGGACTTTTTGCGCAGGGTTCAGGCCCGGTAGATCGCTGACTTCCGTGTAGGGGATGGCGAGTTTTGCGAGCAGAGCCCGAATGACCGGCGGGGCGGCCAGTGGGGCTGTGGCGAGGGCAACTTCTGACATGGCCTGATCCAATTTCTTACATTCAACGAAGTATAACCAGCTTGATACATATGTTGGTCGACTAACTGTGGTTTGTGACGCGGTTGGCTATGGGGGGCTGTTGTTCCTGCAGGCGCCATCGCCGGCAAGCCAGCGCCTACACGGTCTTCAGACCTGGCCGTATTGCTGCCCATGGCGTAACCAGCGATCCAGCAACGGGCTGACATGTTCCGGCCAGCGCTCCATCAACGCTTGCGCCGCATCGCGCACGGCGGGAAGCAAATCGGCGTCGCGCATCAGGTCGGCGACCTTGAATTGCAGCAGGCCGGTTTGGCGGGTGCCGAGCATTTCGCCGGGGCCGCGCAGTTCGAGATCCTTTTCGGCGATGATAAAACCGTCGTTGGTTTCGCGCATGATGCCCAGGCGCTGGCGCCCGATCTGTGACAGCGGCGGATGGTACAGCAGCACGCAATGGCTGGCTGCGCTGCCCCGGCCGACACGACCGCGTAACTGGTGCAGTTGCGCCAAGCCCAGGCGCTCGGGGTTTTCGATGATCATCAGGCTGGCATTGGGCACGTCCACCCCCACCTCGATTACGGTAGTGGCCACCAGCAGTTGCAGGTTGCCGGCCTTGAATTCGGCCATCACCGCGGCCTTTTCCGCAGGCTTCATGCGGCCGTGGATCAGCCCGACCTTTAGCTCACCCAGGGCGCTGGTGAGGTCTTCAAAGGTGGTCTCGGCGGCCTGGCAGGTCAGCTCTTCGGACTCTTCGATCAGCGTGCACACCCAGTAGGCCTGGCGGCCTTCGGCACAGGCACCGCGTACGCGCTCGATCACTTCGACACGGCGGGTGTCGGTGACCAGCACCGTGTTGACCGGGGTACGGCCGGGCGGCAATTCGTCGAGGATCGAAGTGTCGAGGTCGGCGTAGGCGCTCATGGCCAGGGTGCGCGGGATCGGCGTCGCGGTCATGATCAGCTGGTGCGGGTTCATCCGGCCACCCACGCCTTTCTGGCGCAGGGCCAGGCGCTGTTGCACGCCGAAGCGGTGCTGTTCGTCAATGATCACCAGGGCGAGGTTCTTGAACTTCACTTCCTCCTGGAACAGTGCGTGGGTGCCCACCACCATCGGTGCGCCACCGGCGATTTGCTCCAGCGCGGCCGCACGCACCTTGCCCTTGAGCTTGCCTGCCAGCCACGCGACTTCCAGGCCCAGCGGTTCGAGCCAGCGCTTGAAGGTGATGAAGTGCTGCTCGGCGAGAATCTCGGTGGGTGCCATCAGCGCCACCTGGTAACCGGCTTCCAGTGCTTGCAAGGCAGCGAGGGCGGCGACCACGGTCTTGCCCGCGCCCACGTCGCCCTGGATCAGCCGCAGCATTGGCTCTTTCTGGCTGAGGTCGTAGGCGATTTCATTGCCCACGCGCTGCTGGGCAGCGGTCGGCGCGAAGCCGAGGTTGGCCAGGTATTGGGCCGGCAAACGCGTTGCCTTGGGCATCGCCGGCGCGCGCAGGGAACGCATGCTCTCGCGCAGGCGTTGCTGGGACAGTTGGTGGGTCAGCAGTTCTTCAAAGGCCAAGCGGTGCTGGGCCCAGTGATGACCCAGCGCCAGTTCATCGACATCGGCGTCGGCGGGCGGGTGATGCAGGTAGCGAATCGCATCGTCCAGCGGCGCCAGTTGATAGTCGCGGGCCAGCTCCAGGGGCAGCCAGTCGGGCAGGCTCTTCGGGCCAAGCATCGCCAGGGTCTGCATGCACAGTTGGCGCAGGCGCTGCTGGGTCAAGCCCTCGGTGAGCGGGTAGATCGGGGTGAGTGTAGTGTCGACCGGCGGCGGTTCGTCGCCCGTGATGGCGCGGTATTCCGGGTGGTAGATCTCCAGGCCCGACGCGCCGGGCCGCGCTTCGCCATAGCAACGCACGCGGGTGCCGCGTTTGAGGCCTTCCTTCTGCGCATTGCTGAAATGGTAGAAGCGCAGGCTCAGGCCACCGGTACCGTCCTGCAGGCGCACGACCAGGCTACGGCGCTTGCCCATCACCACGTCGGCGCCGCTGACGGTGCCTTCGACCACCGCATCCTGCCCAGGGCGCAGATGGCCGATGGGCACCACGCGGGTGCGATCCTGGTAGCGCAGGGGCAGGTGAAACAGCACGTCCTGGAGGTTCTCCAGGCCGACCTTGGCCAGCTTCTCGGCCATGGCCTCGCCGACACCCTTGAGTGCCGTCACCGACACCTGCGACAGCTCCGTCATATCGTTGCTCAGCTCGCGGCAGGCGGCTTGGCCACCGAACACAGGCGGATCGAGTCGGCGAGGATCTCAATCGCTTTGGGCCGTGGGAAGCTGGCGCGCCAGGCGATCGCCACGGTGCGGAACGGCACCGGCGGCGTCAGTGGGCGCACTGCGATGACGCCGGGGGCGTAGTGATGGCTGTCCACCGCCGACAGCGGCAGGATTGAAATACCCAGGCCGGAAGCGACCATGTGGCGAATGGTTTCCAGGGAACTGGATTCCACGGTGGTGTGCTTGGCACCGTCGTTGCCCTTGGTCAGGGTTGGGCAGGCTTCCAGCACCTGGTCGCGGAAGCAGTGGCCTTCGCCGAGCAGCAGCAGGCTCTTGTCGTTGAGCAGGCCGGCATCGATGGTGTCTTTTTGTGTCCACGGATGGGAGGCGGGCATCAACACGTAGAACGGCTCGTCGTAGAGCGGCAGGGTCAGTACGTCTGCTTCGTTGAACGGTAAGGCGATGATGATCGCGTCCAACTCGCCGTTGCGCAGTTTGTCGCGCAATACGTGGGTGAAGTTTTCTTCGATATACAGCGGCATCTGCGGCGCAACGCGATGCAGTTGCGGGATCAGGTGCGGAAACAAGTACGGGCCGACGGTGTAGATGGCGCCGACTTTCAGCGGTGCGGTCAGCTGGTTTTTGCCGGCCTGGGCCAGTTCGCGAATGCTTTGCGCCTGCTCCAGCACCTTTTGGGCCTGGGCCACGATGCCTTCGCCCACCGGTGTGAGGCGCACGGCGCTCTTGCTGCGCTCGAAAATCAGCACACCGAGTTCGTCTTCAAGCTTTTTCACGCCCACCGACAGCGTCGGCTGGCTGACGTGGCAACGCTCGGCCGCGTGGCCGAAGTGCTGCTCTTGGGCGAGGGTAACGATGTAGCGTAATTCTGTAAGAGTCATAGCGGGCGTCCATGAGGTTGCGGGCCAAGCATACCGGCTGCAATCGATAGACGCACGTTATCAGAACTTTGGTTGGGATTGAGCGGGGAGTGCGGAGGATTTAGCTGGAAAACGGATTTTTTGAGGCAGTGAAATCAAATGTGGGAGCGGGCTTGCCAGCGATGCAAGCACCTCGGTCTATCAGTTGCACCGAGGTGATGCTATCGCAGGCAAGCCCGTTCCCACACAAGCTGACTCCTGCAACCTTCAGCGGCGACGCTTCTCAATGTTGTACACGAACGGTGCAACGATCTCGATGCTGCCGCCTTTCAACATATAGGCTGGTGGCTTGGGCAGCGGCTGGGCACGACGGATCATGTCCAGGGTCGCGCGGTCCAGGTCGGCATTGCCGGAGCGGCCCACCAACTCATAGGACAGCACGTTGCCTTCGGCATCCACCACAAACTTCAGGCGGTTCAGGCCTTCTTTGCCACGAGCCTGGGCACCTGGTGGGTACTTCTTGTACTTCTGCAAGTGCGCCAACAGTGCGCCTTCCCAAGACGCTTTGGCGGCGACCTGTTGCGGCGAAGGGCCAGGCACGGGCTGGGCCGATCTTTCCGCTGGCGTGTTAGTCGGTGGAGCGTCGCTCGGCGGTTCCTCGGAGGGTTTCTCCTTGGGTGGCTCGATCTTTTTCTCCACAGGCTTGGGCGGCTGCGGTTTTGGCTTGGGCTTGACCGGCTTGGGCGCCTGGATCGTCGGCTTGGGTGCCTCGGCCATTTTCGGCAGGGGCAGCTCTTCGACCGGTGCAGGCGGTTGCGGCGGCGTGACCACCTTGGGCGGTGCCGGCGGCGGTGGGGCTGGCATCGGTGCCAGGTCGATGACCATGGCGGCCGGTGGCAACTGCACCGTACGCGGCGCTGACCAATGCAGCGCGATAGCGATCGCGACGGCATGCACGCCCAGTACGACGGCGAGGCTGGTGCCATAACGCGTCAGTTTGTGGCGCGTTGTGATCATTTCTTGGCTGCCGTCTCAAGTCCAACCAGGCCTACCTTGAGGTAGCCGGCTGCCCGCAGGGCATCCATCACGCTCATCAGGTCGCCGTAGTCCACGCCTTTGTCAGCCTGGAAGAAGATCGTCGTGTCTTTCTTGCCTTGGGTTTTGGCGTCGAGCACCGGCCCCAGGGCTTCAGTCTTGACTTCTTCTTCACCCAGGAACAAGCGTTGGTCCGCCTTGACGCTGAGGAAGATGGGTTTTTCCGGTCGCGGCGCCGGCTTGGCGCTGGACGCGGGCAGGTCAACCTTGATATCCACGGTCGCCAACGGTGCGGCCACCATGAAGATGATCAGCAGCACCAGCATCACGTCGATAAACGGCGTGACGTTGATTTCGTGGTTCTCGACGAGTTCGTCGTCGCCTTGATTCAAATGCAGGCCCATGGCCGATTACCCCACTTTCACCATGTGCGGTTGCGAGCTGCGCTCGGTAGGCAGGTGATCGAGGTCGCGGCTGACCAGCAGCAGGACTTCTGCCGACGCGTCCGATACCTGGGCCTTGTAGCCGGCAATCGAACGGGCGAAGACGTTGTAGATCACTACCGCAGGAATCGCGGCAACCAGGCCCAGTGCAGTGGCCAGAAGGGCTTCGGCGATGCCGGGGGCAACGACGGCAAGGTTGGTGGTTTGGGTTTTGGCGATGCCGATGAAGCTGTTCATGATGCCCCACACGGTACCGAACAGGCCGACGAAGGGTGCGGTCGAGCCGATGGTTGCCAGCACGCCGGTGCCGCTGCTCATGTTTCGACCGCAGGCCGCCACTAGGCGCTCCAGGCGGAAGGCCACGCGTTCCTTGATGCCTTCTTTTTCGCGGGCGTTGGCCGACAGGCGCATTTCTTCCAGCGCGTCGTGCACCAGGGTGTTGGCCAGAGTGCCTTTCTTGGTCGCGCTTTCGCTCGCTTCCTTAAGGGTGGTGGCCTTTTTCAGGTGGACGATTTCGCTGCGCAGGCGACGCTTGGCACCCAGCAGTTCGAGGCCTTTGGCGATCCAGATGGTCCAGGTGATGATCGAGGCAATGGCCAGTCCGATCATGACGGCTTTCACCACGACGTCGGCGTTCTGATACATGCCCCACGGCGACAGGTCGTGGGCCATGCCCAAGGTGTTGTCTTCTTCCAGAGCTACCCCGGTGTCGTCGGCGGAGGCTGGGTCAGCAGCCTGGGCCGGGTCGGTAGCGGCTGGCGCGGCGGCCGGAGCTGCCGGTGCGGCAGCAGCAGGCGGGGTAGCTGGCGCGGTGGCATCAGCCAAGGCGGCGGTCGGTGCCAGCAGAACGCTGAACAGCAGCGCAGCAATCGCGCGCCAGGCGCGGGACGGGCTGTGAAGCTTGGTTGGCGAAGCGGGGGTTGTATTACGTGTCATGCTGGCCGGACCTGAGTAAAAAAAATGAGTGATCGTCCTTCCAGACCCAAGGGGCCGAGGACAAATGGGCGGTCATTATTGCAAGTAATTCTTGTTAACAAAAGTAATACAGTAACTTTATTTGTGCTTTTTCTGGCCGGCGGTCCACCGAGGCGGCTAACCTAGACCTTTCAATACGGAGTTTTATGATGTCAGCGCCTTCTGTTGTGATTGCCGGCTGTGGCGATGTAGGTAGTCGGCTGGCAAGCCAATTGCTCGCCTCGGGATGGGAGGTGCATGGCTTGCGGCGGGATATTTCGCGGCTCCCTGACGGGGTGATAGGCATTGCTGGCGACCTGTTCAACAAGGATTGCCCTGACACCTGGCCGATCGGCGGGGTGGATTACCTGGTGTACTGCGCCGCCGCGACTGACCACGACGAAGCCGGCTATCGCGCCGCTTATGTAGAAGGGCTGAAACACGTACTGGAGTGGTTGGGCGACTACGGTCAGGAGCCGAAACATTTGTTGTTTGTTTCCAGCAGCAGCGTCTATGGGCAGCAGAATGGAGAGTGGGTCGACGAAACGTCGGAGACTCAAGCCAAGGGTTATTCCGGGCAAGTGATGCTGGAGGCTGAGCAAGTGGCGCTCAATAGTGGCATTCCGGCCAGCATCGTCCGATTGACCGGTATTTATGGACCAGGCCGCGAATGGCTGCTGACCCAGGTTCGCCAGGGCTACCGTGTCGCAATTGATCCGCCTTTATATGGCAACCGGATTCATGCGGATGATGCGGCGGGCTTGTTGGCGTTTTTGTTGCGGCATGTGGAGCAGGGTGGCTCGCTGGATGAGATCTACATCGGCGTCGACGATGCGCCCGCTCCGCTGGCGGAAGTGGTGGCGTGGTTGCGCGAGTATCTGGGTGTGACGGAGTGGTCCGAGGATGCGAGTGTGCGTCGTGCGGGCAGCAAGCGATGCAGTAATCCGCGGGCGAAGGCGCTGGGTTGGACGCCGACCTATCCAACTTACCGCGAAGGCTACGCGGCGATCCTTAAAGGCTGAAACACAGTTAAAAAATATGGGAGCGGCGGTGCGCCGCGCCCACATTTGAATCTGTGTTTGGCTGCTTAATTACTTTTCCAGCAACCACTGCCGCGGTCCGGGCGTAAACGAAGGTACTTCATCCGCTCCCGCAGTATTGATCGCCTGGAAGATTTCCAGCTGCTTGCCCTTGCGCACAAAAATCCACGGGTTGCCCTGGCCGTTGAGTTGCAGCCAGATGCTGTCATAGCCGCCGCTCATCGAGGCGCAATCACCGGCCAGGCACAGCGAGTACCGATCAACATTAGGCAAGCCGACAACCTTGCCGTCAGCCTGGAACTGCACGATGGCGCCGCTACCGAAGCCGTCGGTGATCTTCCAGTCGCCGCCCATGTAGGCCGCGTAAAGCGCACGCTCAAAGTTCGCGCCGATGGGAGCACCGTCCGGCGCGGGGTCCTTGGGGCGGGCAAGCAGCTGTGCTGGCTCGTTGTCGTTGGCCGATTGCAGCAGTTGTTCACCTTTACGCTTGAGCTCGGTGGCTGAGCTGCCGTAGAAGTCTACGCTCCAGGCGCCGGATTTCTCACCCAGCAACTTGCCTTCGGCTACTTCAAAACCGTTGTAGTAGCGCGCCTGCGCGGCCTTGGTATTAACCTCCCATTCGAGGTTAGGGCCATAGCTTTGCAGGGCTTCACGCAAAGGGCCGCCCTTGGCTGCCGCATCGATGGCGATCTGGTTGATCCAGGTGCCGCTCACGTCCAGGTCGGCAGGGTTGCTGGCGCAGCCGCCGAGCAGCAGGGCGAGCAATGATGAGGCTACAAGCGCTTTGCGCATCATGAAATCCTTTTAAAACGAAGTCGGCGCAGCCTATGGGAGGGCCGCGCCGGGTGTTTTACTCGATGACCAGAATCGCGTCCATCTCAACCTGCGCACCCTTTGGCAGGGCAGCAACGCCGATGGCGGCGCGGGCTGGGTACGGCTGTTCGAAGTACTTGCCCATGATCTCGTTGACCTTGGCGAAGTGGCTCAGGTCGGTGAGGAAAATGTTCAGCTTGACGATGTCCTTGAACGAACCGCCGGCAGCTTCAGCAACCGATTTGAGGTTTTCGAAGACCTGCACAGTCTGTGCTTCAAAGCCTTCCACCAGTTCCATGGTCTTTGGGTCCAGTGGGATCTGGCCGGACATGTAGACGGTGTTGCCCGCCTTGATCGCCTGGGAGTAAGTGCCGATCGCGGCCGGGGCTTTATCGCTGGTGATAACGGTCTTGGTCATTTATGACTCCTTGTAAGAGGTGATGACGTATTTGAAGGCCTATGCCCGCATACGGGTGATGCGGATCACACCGATCAGGGCGCGCAGTTTCTTGATCACGCGGGCGAGGTGCACACGGTCGTGCACGCTGACCACCAGCTGGACCACGCTGATGCGACCATCGCGCTCGTCCATGCTGATTTTCTCGATATTGCCGTCGGCCGCGTTGACGCTGCTGGCCAGCAGGGCGATCAGGCCGCGTTGGTGTTCCAGCTCCACGCGCAACTCGACGTTGAATTCGCCGGTGACATCCTTGGCCCACGAGAGCTGGATGCATTTTTCCGGGTTGTGACGGACTTCGGTAATGTTCCGGCAGTTGTCCAGGTGCACCACCATGCCTTTGCCCGCCGACAAGTGGCCGACAATCGGGTCGCCCGGGATCGGCGTGCAACACTTGGCGTAGCTGAGCACCAAGCCTTCGGTGCCGCGAATCGCCAGTGGGCCTTCCGGGCTTGGTAGCTGTTCACCTTCGCCGAGCAAGCGGCGGGCGACGACGTAGGCCATGCGGTTGCCCAGGCCGATATCTTCCAGCAGGTCTTCGATGGTTTCCTGGCGATACTCGTGAAGCATCGCTTGCACGCGCTCTGTAGGAACTTTGTCCAGGGCACTGTCGAAACCATTAAGTACCTTGTTCAGCAGGCGTTCGCCGAGGCTGATGGATTCGGAGCGGCGCTGCAGCTTCAGGGCGTGACGGATATGTGTGCGCGCTTTGCCGGTGACCACAAAGTTGAGCCAGGCTGGGTTCGGGCGTGCGCCCGGTGCGCTGACGATCTCGACCGTGGAGCCGCTTTGCAGCGGTTCGGACAGCGGCGCGAGGCGGCGATTGATCCGACAGGCAATGCAGCTGTTGCCCACGTCGGTGTGCACTGCGTAGGCAAAGTCGACCGCCGTGGAGCCTTTGGGCAGTTCCATGATCCGGCCTTTGGGCGTGAACACGTAGACCTCGTCCGGGAACAGGTCGATCTTCACGCTTTCGATAAATTCGAGGGAGTTGCCGGCACGTTGCTGCATTTCCAGCACGCCCTTGACCCACTGGCGGGCGCGGGCATGTGTGCCTTTGGGCTGCTCGTCGCCGCTGGATTTGTACAGCCAATGGGCGGCGATGCCGTTGTTGGCCATCTCTTCCATTTCGCGGGTGCGGATCTGGATTTCGATCGGCACCCCGTGCATACCGAACAGCGTGGTATGCAGCGACTGGTAGCCGTTGGCCTTGGGAATCGCGATGTAGTCTTTGAAGCGGCCGGGCAGGGGCTTGTACAAATTATGTACAGCGCCGAGCACGCGGTAGCAGGTGTCGACCTTGTCGACGATGATCCGAAACGCGTACACGTCCATGATTTCGTTGAAGGCCCGACGCTTGCCGCGCATCTTCTTGTAGATGCCGTAGAGGTGCTTCTGCCGCCCGCTGACTTCGCCTTCGATCTCGTCGATCGCCAGGCAATGGCTCAGCGACTCTTCGATTTTGTTGACGATTTCCTTGCGGTTGCCCCGGGCGCGTTTGACCGCCTGGTAGATGCGCGCCGAACGCATCGGGTGCATGGCCTTGAAGCCGAGGTCTTCGAACTCGATACGAATGGCATGCATGCCCAACCGGTTGGCGATGGGTGCGTAGATTTCCAGGGTTTCCTTGGCGATGCGCCGGCGCTTTTCGCCGGACAGCACTTCCAGCGTGCGCATGTTGTGCAGCCGGTCTGCCAGCTTGACCAGAATCACCCGAATGTCGCGGGCCATGGCCATGGCCATCTTCTGGAAGTTTTCCGCCTGGGCTTCGGCCTTGGTCTCGAAGTTCATCTGGGTCAGTTTGCTGACCCCGTCGACCAGTTCGGCCACGGTTTCACCGAACTGCGCTTGCAGCGCCTCTTTGGCGATACCGGTGTCTTCGATCACGTCATGCAGCATTGCGGCCATCAGGCTTTGATGGTCCATGTGCATGTCGGCAAGAATATTTGCCACCGCAAGGGGATGCGTGACATACGCCTCGCCACTACGGCGGCGTTGCCCGTCGTGGGCTTGTTCGGCGTAGAAATACGCTCGGCGGACCAGGTTGACCTGGTCTGGGCCGAGGTAGGCCGATAAGCGATCGGCGAGGGCGTCTATGCTCGGCAAAGTGTTAACTCCTGCCGTTGGCTGTGACCCCGCGCCGTTCTACGTCGACCAGGCATAGGCTTAGACGGCCTCGTTGGACTCGTCCTCGAACGCTGCAAACAGCGGTTCGTCTTCAACGATTTCGGCGTTGGCGATGAACTCGTAGCTCATCAGGCCTTCAGCGATTTCACGCAGGGCCACAACGGTAGGCTTGTCGTTTTCCCACTGGACCAATGGCTCTTTGCCGCCAGTGGCCAGTTGACGGGCACGCTTGGTAGAGAGCATGACCAGCTCAAAGCGGTTATCCACG
The DNA here is from genome assembly GCF_963970975.1 of Pseudomonas sp. RA_15y_Pfl1_P11. NCBI lineage: Bacteria > Pseudomonadati > Pseudomonadota > Gammaproteobacteria > Pseudomonadales > Pseudomonadaceae > Pseudomonas > Pseudomonas sp. RA_15y_Pfl1_P11. Next base: position 12,486 of record NZ_CAXAOY010000004.1, on the reverse strand, counting down.
TGTTCTAGGCAGTCTTCAACGGTTACGCGGGCCATGGTATTCCTCGGAGCGAATGCAAGATGCGCGCTGCCCGGTTGGGCAAGCGGACTAAACAGTTTAAAAAATCACCAGCGTTTAGGGAAGCGCTGATTTTTCTCAGGCCCTCGCAAAACCGCTACAAGCGCCAATGTAAAGCCCTTGCAGCGGTTTTGGGAAGAGCCAATCAGCCGAGCAGTTCGGCCAGTAATTTGCCGAAACGCTGTTGTTGGCGCTTTTGCTGGAGCTGGTTGGTGCGGAAAATCGCCTTCAAATCGTCCAAAGCGTGGGCAAAATCGTCGTTGATGATCAGGTAGTCATAGTCGACGTAGTGGCTCATTTCGCTGACGGCCTCACGCATGCGGCCTTCGATGATCTCGTCGCTGTCCTGGCCGCGATTTTTCAAGCGCTGGTGCAAGGCTTCAAGCGACGGCGGCAGGATAAAGATCGAACGCGCCTTGGGCATCAGCTGGCGCACTTGCTCGGCGCCCTGCCAGTCGATTTCCAGAATCAGGTCGTGGCCTTCGTCCAGGGTCTGCTGCAAGTGGCTTTGCGACGTGCCGTAGAGGTTGCCGAAGACTTCGGCGCGCTCAAGGAAGTCGCCGTGCTCGATCATCTTGACGAACTCGGTGCGTTCGACGAAGTGATAGTGCACGCCGTTCACCTCACCCGGGCGCATGGCGCGGGTGGTGTGGGAAACCGAGATGCGGATCTGCTCGTCAGCGTCGGTCAGGGCCTTGACCAGGCTGCTTTTGCCCGCGCCCGAGGGGGCGGAAATGATGTAAAGGGTGCCGGTGCTGTGGGTCATGGAGGTTGCCTTACTCAATATTCTGTACTTGTTCGCGCATCTGCTCGATCAACACTTTGAGGTTGACCGCAGCCGTAGTGCTGCGCGGATCGAACGCTTTGGAGCCGAGTGTATTGGCTTCGCGGTTGAGTTCCTGCATCAGGAAGTCCAGGCGCCGACCGGCGGCACCGCCCGACTTGAGCACGCGGCGTACTTCAAGGATGTGCGTGCTCAGGCGGTCGAGTTCTTCGGCGACGTCGCTCTTCTGTGCCAGCAACACCATTTCCTGCTCCAGGCGCGTGGGGTCGAGGTCGGCTTTCATGTCGGTGAAGCGGTCGAGCACCTTCTGGCGCTGGGTGGCGAGCATCTGTGGCACCAGCTCGCGCAGGGTGACCACGTCTTCTTCAATGGAGGTCAGGCGCTCGCTGATCAGGCGCGCCAGTTCGGCGCCTTCGCGCTCGCGGCCGGCCTTGAGTTCCTTCAAGCCCTGGTTGAACAAGGCGAGGGCTTCGGCGTTGAGGGCTTGCGGGTCGGTGGCGTCGGCCACCAATACGCCAGGCCAAGCCAGCACTTCCAGTGGGTTGAGCGCGGCAGGTTGCTTGATCAGGCCGGCGATGGTCTCGGCGGCGGCTACCAATTGCGCCGCACGGTCGCGATCAACCTGCAGCGGCTTGCCGGTGGTTTCCTCGGTAAAGCGCAGGGTGCACTCCAGTTTGCCCCGGGAGATGCCCTGGCGCAGCGCTTCACGCACGGCGCCTTCGAGGTCGCGGAACGACTCGGGCAGGCGCAGATGCGGCTCCAGGTAGCGGCTGTTGACCGAGCGCAATTCCCAGCTCAGGGTGCCTTGTACGCCGGCTTGTTCGACGCGGGCGAAGGCGGTCATGCTGTGCACCATGGAGGTACCTCGCGTTGCAGTCCCGTCAATCACGGGCTGATGGTTAAGAAGGCGCGCGATTGTAGCGCAGTGGGGCGAGCACGCCCAAACGCGAGCATTCGTAACAGGATTTTTTAGCAGTGCCCCGAATCGGCTCGCGGCTCTATAATGCTCGGCAGTTTTTCGTCCTCAGTACAGGTGTCTCCCTATGAAACGTCCAAGTGGTCGCGCTGCCGATCAGCTCCGCTCGATCCGCATCACCCGCAACTACACCAAACACGCCGAGGGGTCTGTACTGGTCGAGTTTGGCGATACCAAGGTGATCTGCACCGTCAGCGTCGAAAACGGCGTACCGCGTTTCCTTAAAGGTCAGGGCCAGGGCTGGTTGACCGCCGAGTACGGCATGCTGCCGCGCGCCACCGGTGAGCGTAACCAGCGTGAAGCCAGCCGTGGCAAGCAAGGCGGCCGCACCCTGGAAATCCAGCGCTTGATCGGTCGTTCCCTGCGCGCAGCCCTGGATATGTCCAAGCTGGGCGACGTGACCCTGTACGTCGACTGCGACGTGATCCAGGCCGACGGCGGCACCCGCACCGCGTCCATCACCGGCGCCATGGTCGCCCTGGTTGATGCACTCAAAGTGATCAAGAAGCGTGGCGGCCTGAAAGGCGGTGACCCGCTCAAGCAAATGATCGCTGCCGTATCGGTAGGCATGTACCAGGGCGAGCCTGTGCTGGACCTGGATTACCTGGAAGACTCGGCCGCCGAGACCGACCTGAACGTGGTGATGACCAGCACGGGTGGCTTCATCGAAGTGCAGGGCACTGCCGAAGGCGCGCCGTTCCAGCCGGCTGATCTGAACGCGATGCTGGCCTTGGCCCAGAAAGGCATGACCGAGATTTTCGAACTGCAGAACGCCGCCCTGGCTGACTGAGTCGGCCTCAAGGAGAAACGCCATGAATGACAGCCAGATGCCGGTGCCTACGCCTTCCTACGAAGTGCGTCAGGGGGCAATGTTGTGCCATCTCGCGGCGTTTCTGGGGTTTGTGTTCCCCTTCGGCAGTGTCGTAGGGCCGCTGATCCTGTGGCAGATGAAGAAGGAAGTGGACCCGTTCATTGATGATCAGGGCAAGGAAGCCCTGAACTTCCAGATCACCGTGGCCATCGCCTGGATGGTTTGCATCGTGCTGGCCTTCGCGGTGGTTGGGTTTTTCCTGATGTTCGCCCTGGCGATCGCCACGGTGGTGCTGACCATCATTGGTAGCATCAAGGCCAACAAGGGGATCGCCTATCGCTATCCCTTGACCTGGCGCGTGATCAAATAATGAACAGGCACAAAAAAACCGACAGCGATGTCGGTTTTTTTGTGCCTGGAAAAAGACCTTAGATGGTCAGTGTCCAGTCGTAGTCCACGATAAGCGGCGCGTGCTGCGAGAAGCGCGGCTGGCGCGGCAGGCGTGCGCTGCGAACGAACCGGCGCAGACCTGGGGTCAGCAACTGGTAGTCGAAACGCCAGCCCAGGTTGAGCATCTCAGCCTGTTCATTGTCCGGCCACCAGCTGTACTGGTCGCCTTCGCGGCTGACTTCGCGCAGGGCATCCACATAGCCCATGTTGCCGACAATCTCGTCCATCCAAGCGCGCTCCGGCGCCAGGAAGCCCGGGGATTGCTGGCTGTCGCGCCAGTTCTTGATATCCAGCTTTTGTTGCGCCACGTACAGCGAGCCACAATAAATGTACTCGCGACGTTTGCGCCGCTGTTTATCCAGATAACGGGCGAAATCGTCCATTAGCTTGAACTTCTGGTTCAAGTCTTCATCGCCGTTCTGCCCCGAAGGGAGCAGCAAGGTCGCGATGCTGACCTTATCGAAATCGGCTTGCAGGTAGCGCCCGTAGCGGTCGGCTGTCTCGAAGCCGAGGCCGCTGATGACCGCCTTGGGTTGCAACCGCGAATACAAAGCCACGCCACCTTGGGTGGGCACTTCGGCATCGCAGGCATAAAGGAAGTAGCCATCCAGTTGGAAGGCTGGGTCGTCCAGTTCAAAGGCGGAGGCGCGGGTATCCTGCAGGCAGATGACGTCGGCATTCTGGGCTTGCAGCCAACTGAGCAAACCACGCTCGACTGCAGCCTGAATACCATTAACGTTCACACTGATGATCCGCATAAATGGCCCCAAAAATCGCGTGCGTGTATGATACACGCCGTCTACCTAATTAGCTAAATCCGTGGTATCTGAGGCTTTTTTCATGCAGGCGTATCAACGCGATTTCATTCGTTTTGCCATCGATCGCGGCGTTTTGCGCTTCGGTGAGTTCACTCTGAAGTCCGGGCGCACCAGCCCGTACTTTTTCAATGCTGGCTTGTTCAACTCGGGTTCGGCCCTGGCTCAGTTGGGTCGTTTCTACGCGGCCGCCATCGTTGAAAGCGGTATTTCCTTCGACGTTTTGTTCGGCCCGGCCTACAAGGGCATTCCCCTTGCCGCCGCGACTGCCGTGGCCCTGGCCGAGCATCACGGGCGGGACCTGCCGTGGTGCTTCAACCGCAAGGAAGCCAAGGCCCATGGCGAAGGCGGCAGCCTGGTGGGCGCGCCGCTCACCGGCGATGTGTTGATCATCGATGACGTGATCACTGCCGGTACTGCCATCCGCGAAGTGATGCAGATCATCGCGTCCCAGGACGGCGCCAAGGCCGCCGGCGTGCTGATCGCCCTGAACCGCCAGGAGCGCGGCAACGGTGAGTTGTCGGCCATCCAGGAAGTGGAGCGCGATTTCGGCATTCCGGTGGTCAGCATCGTCTCGCTGAACCAGGTACTGCAGTTCCTGGAGGATGATCCGCAGCTCAAGCAACACCTGCCGGCTGTGCGTGCGTACCGCGAGCAGTTCGGCGTCTGACACAGTAAATCCTGTGAAGTGGGCGTGTGTGCGGGCTTTCAGTGATACGGGTGCTGACTGATCCACCGCTTTCGCGAGCACGCCCGCTCTCACAGGGGATCTCCCCATTGCTGCAAAATCAGTGTCCAAAAAAAGGCCCCGCTCAATCAAATTGAGCGGGGCCTTTTTGTTTGCAGCGTTTAAGGACGCTTGCGGTTACTGATCAGTGTGCCCACACCCGTGTCGGTGAAGATTTCCAGCAGGATCGCGTTCGGTACCCGGCCATCCAGGATCAATGAGCTGCCCACGCCGCCTTGCACCGCTTCCAGCGCGCAACGGATTTTCGGCAGCATGCCGCCGTAGATGGTGCCGTCGGCGATCAACTCGTCCACTTGTTGAGTGGTCAGGCCGGTCAACACCTTGCCTTCCTTGTCCATCAGGCCGGCGATGTTGGTCAGCAGCATCAGCTTTTCAGCCTTCAGCGCTTCGGCCACCTTACCGGCCACCAGGTCGGCGTTGATGTTGTAGGACTCGCCGTTTGCACCCACGCCGATTGGCGCGATCACCGGGATGAAGTCACCTTTCACCAGCAGGTTCAGCAGGTCTGTGTTGATGCCGATGACTTCACCCACCTGGCCGATGTCGATGATTTCCGGTTGGGTCATCTCCGGCGTCTGGCGGGTCACCGTCAGTTTTTTTGCGCGGATCAGCTCCGCGTCCTTGCCGGTCAGGCCGATGGCGCTGCCGCCGTGGCGGTTGATCAGGTTGACGATGTCCTTGTTGACCTGGCCGCCGAGGACCATCTCCACCACGTCCATGGTTTGCGCGTCAGTGACGCGCATGCCATCGATGAAGTGACTCTCGATCGACAAGCGCTTGAGCAGATCGCCGATTTGCGGCCCACCACCGTGGACTACCACCGGGTTGATCCCCACGGCTTTCATCAACACGATGTCGCGGGCAAAGCCGGTTTTCAGCTCTTCGCTTTCCATGGCATTGCCGCCGTACTTGATCACCAGCGTCTTGCCGACGTAGCGTCGGATGTAAGGCAACGCTTCGGAAAGGACCTTGGCAGTGTTGGCAGCGGCTTCGCGTTCGAGGGTCATTCAGGGCTCCGGTTAAAAATCAGAACGGTAATTGGAGATCAGGGGCAACACGTTTCAACTGGGCGTGGAACACGTCCTTGATGCGCTGCAACTCAGCCTCGGTATCCGCCTCGAAACGCAGGACCAGCACCGGTGTGGTGTTGGACGCGCGAACCAGGCCCCAGCCTTTGGCGTAATCGACTCGCACACCATCAATGGTGGTCAGGTTAGCGCCTTCGCCCCATTGCGCATCGTGCAGTGCGTCAATGATGCTGAATTTGCTCTCCTCGGTCACATGGATATTGATCTCTGGCGTAGAAATATCATTCGGGAAGGTCTGAAACAGTTCTTCGGCCGTGGATTTTTCCTTGCTGAGGATCTCCAGCAGACGGGCGGCGCTGTAAATGCCGTCGTCAAACCCGAACCAGCGCTCCTTGAAGAACACATGGCCGCTCATTTCGCCGGCCAACAGCGCGCCGGTTTCCTTCATTTTCTTTTTGATCAACGAGTGACCGGTCTTCCACATTAGCGGGCGACCGCCATATTCCTTGATCAGTGGCGTGAGGCGGCGGGTGCACTTCACGTCGAAGATGATCTCGGCGTTGGGGTTGCGCGCCACCACATCGCGGGCGAACAGCATCAGCAGGCGATCCGGGAACACGATTTCGCCGGTCTCGGTCACCACACCCACGCGGTCGCCGTCACCGTCGAAGGCCAGGCCCACGTCAGCCCCGGTTTCCTTGACCTTGGCGATCAGGTCCACCAGGTTTTCAGGCTTGCCCGGGTCTGGGTGATGGTTCGGGAAGTTGCCGTCGACGTCGCAGAACAAGGGGATCACTTCGCAGTTCAGGGCTTCGAGCAACTGCGGAGCGATCACGCCGGCCGCGCCGTTGCCGCAGTCCACCACCACTTTCAGGCGGCGTGCGAGTTTGACGTCGCCGGTGATTTCATCAGAGTAGCGCTGCAGGATGTCGACTTTGGTGACGGTGCCCTGGCCGCTGGCCAGGTCGTTGGTCTTCAGGCGGTTGTGCAGGGCCTGGATCTGTTCGTTGGCCAGGGTGTCGCCAGCGATGACGATCTTGAAGCCGTTGTAATCCGACGGGTTATGGCTGCCGGTGAGCATCACTCCGGACTTGCCGGCCAGTACGTTGGCTGCGTAGTACAGCGCAGGCGTCGGCACCAGGCCCACGTCGCTGACATGGCAACCGCTGTCGGCCAGACCCTGGATCAACTGTTCCACCAATTCCGGGCCGGACAGGCGACCGTCACGGCCGACCGAGACGTTGGGCTCGCCCTGGGCCTGGCTCTGGGAGCCGATGGCACGGCCAATCCAGTAGGCGGTTTCGGCGGTCAGCGTCTTGGGCACCACGCCACGAATGTCATAGGCGCGAAAGATGCTATCGGGGAATGTCGGGGCTACGCGGGCTGCGGTACTCATCGCGGGGGAAACTCCATCTGAAAGGGGCAAGGCTGGCCTTAATGTGGCTGACCGGCAGGCTCAAACTGAAGGGTATGACGGTGTTTTCGGCAGAGAGTTCGTGGTGCAAAAATGCCATCGGCGTGCTGGCTCCGACTTGTTTTCTGCGTAATGCGTTGATTTTTATGGAGAAAAATCGCTGATAAGATCCGCGCATTCTTCGTCCTGAAAGCCCAGCGGTGGCGTCGGGCCGGGCAACGGCGCCCGGCCAGATTCAGCTTAGTCAGTGGCTGCCGGAATGCCCGAACCCGCCCGCACCGCGCTGGGTTTCGTCGAACTCCTCTACCAGTTCGAAATGCGCCTGTACGACCGGCACCAGTACCAACTGGGCAATGCGCTCGCCGACGGCGATGTTGAACGCGGTCTGGCCACGGTTCCAGCACGACACCATCAGCTCGCCTTGGTAGTCCGAGTCGATCAGGCCCACCAGGTTGCCCAGCACGATGCCATGTTTATGGCCCAGGCCGGAGCGCGGCAGGATCAGCGCAGCCAAGCCAGGGTCGCCGACATAGATCGACAGGCCCGTTGGAATCAGAATGGTCTGGCCCGGCTCAAGCACCGTGTCTTGCTTGAGCATGGCGCGCAGGTCGAGGCCGGCGGAGCCCGGGGTGGCGTAGGCCGGCAGCGGGAATTCGTTGCCGATGCGTGGGTCGAGAGTCTTGGCTTGCAAAGCGTGCATGGACATTAAACCTGGTTCAGCCGTTGGGCGATAAAAGAGATCAGTTGGCGGGCAATCTTGCCCTTGCTGGTCTGGGCGAAAAGGGTGGCGTGTAGCTCGCGGTCGATCACGCTGCACGCGTTTTCCTCACTGTTGAAGCCGATGCTCGGGTTGGCGACATCATTGGCAACGATCAGGTCGAGGTTTTTATCTTTCAATTTGCGTGCTGCGTAGTCCAGCAAATGCTCGGTCTCGGCCGCGAAGCCGACACTGAACGGACGGTCCGGGCGCGTGGCGATGGTGGCCAGGATGTCCGGGTTACGCACCATTTGCAGGAGCAGGCCGTCACCGCTCGTAGGGTCTTTCTTGAGCTTTTGCGGGGCGACGACTTCCGGGCGGTAGTCCGCAACCGCTGCCGAGGCGATAAACAGGTCGCACGGAATGGCCGCCTCACAGGCCGCGAGCATGTCGCGGGCGCTGACTACGTCGATTCGCGTGACCCGATCCGGGGTCGGCAAATGCACCGGGCCGGTGATCAAGGTAACGCGTGCGCCTGCCTCGACCGCCGCTTCGGCCAGCGCAAAGCCCATTTTTCCTGAGCTATGGTTGGTGATGTAGCGCACCGGGTCGATGTTTTCCTGGGTCGGGCCAGCCGTGATCAGCACATGCTTGCCGGTGAGCGCCAAGTGCTGGAAGCACTCGGCGGCGCACTGGGCCAGGTCGGTGGCTTCAAGCATGCGACCCATGCCGACATCGCCACAGGCCTGGCTGCCTGACGCCGGGCCGAATACCTTGAGGCCACGGCTTTGCAAGAGTTGGGTGTTGGCCTGGGTGGCCGGGTCGCGCCACATGGCCTGGTTCATGGCCGGGGCGATGGCGACGGTGGCGTCGGTGGCCAGTACCAGGGTGGTCAGCAGGTCATCGGCGATGCCTTGGGCCAGGCGGGCGATCAGGTCGGCGGTGGCCGGGGCGATCAGCACCAGGTCGGCCCATTTGGCCAGCTCGATATGGCCCATGGCGGCCTCGGCCGCCGGGTCCAGCAGATCCAGGTGAACCGGGTGCCCGGACAAGGCCTGCATGGTCAACGGCGTGATGAACTCACTGCCGCCGCGAGTCATGACCACGCGCACTTCGGCGCCTTGGTCCAGAAGCCTGCGGACCAGCTCTGCGCTCTTGTAGGCGGCAATGCCGCCGCCAACGCCGAGAACGATGCGTTTCCGATACAGACGCTGCATTGGTTTGCCTTTCCAGTTCAGTGATGCCAGTTCAGTGGCGCCTGCGATGCCCCCTCCCCAGGGGAAATCGCGGCAAAAAAGAGGGCCTACGATAACACAGCGTCCGCGAGGCAACAGCGGTGCACGTGGCGCACAGGACGCATATGGAAAGGGAGGCGGGATGAGTATTCGCGATTGGCCAGCAGCAGAGCGGCCGCGAGAGAAACTTTTGGAATGGGGCGCGGCGAGCCTGTCGGATGCCGAGTTGCTGGCGATCTTCCTGCGTACCGGGGTCGCTGGCAGGAGCGCAGTGGACCTGGCGCGCCATCTGTTGGCGCAATTCGGTGGCTTGCGCCCATTGTTGGAGGCCAGCCAGGCGCTGTTCAACCAGCAATTGGGCCTTGGGCCGGCGAAATTTGCGCAGTTGCAGGCAGTGCTGGAAATGTCCCGGCGACATATGGCCGAGCGCCTGCGTAAGGATTCGGTACTGGAAAGCCCGGTAGCCGTGCGTGATTACCTGAAGGCTTTGCTGCGCCATGAGCCTCACGAGATCTTCGGTTGCCTGTTTCTCGACTCAAAACACAGGGTGCTGGGTTTCGAAGCGTTATCCCAGGGCACCATTGACGCGGCGATGGTTTACCCCCGGCAAGTGGTCAAGCGCGCCTTGGCATATAACGCGGCGGCATTGATTCTGTGCCACAACCATCCTTCCGGCAGCGCAGAGCCCAGTGCGGCTGATCGAAAATTGACCAAGTTGCTGCAAAAGGCCTTGGAAGTAGTGGACGTGCGGGTACTGGATCACATCATCGTGGGGGATGGCGATCCGTTGTCGATGGCTGAATATGGGTGGATGTAAGCCCGCCCATTGGGGCGGGCTTGGTTGTCAGGGCTTGATGCTGACCTTGGAGAAATCCTGGCGCCCGAACGGGCTCACCTGATAGCCCTCGACATTCTTGCGGGTCAGGGCAAATGCCGTAGGGTGCGCCAATGGCAGCCACAACGCTTGCTGCTGGATCTGCGCCTGGGCCTGCTGATACAGCTTGCTGCGTACCCCCTGCTCGCTGGTGGTCTTGCCGGCGCTGATCAGCTTGTCCAGGGCTGGGTCGCAGTAGCGGGCGAAATTGGTGCCGGACTTGACTGCCGCACAGGAGAACTGTGGGGTAAGGAAGTTATCCGGGTCGCCGTTGTCGCCGGCCCAACCCATGAACAGCAAGTCGTGCTCGCCGGCTTTGGCGCGGCGAATCAACTCGCCCCATTCGATCACGCGGATCTCGGCCTGGATGCCGACCTTGGCCAGGTCAGCCTGCAGCAGTTGTGCGCCGAGGTTGGGGTTGGGGTTCAGCAGGCTGCCGGTGGGGCGGGTCCAGATAGTGGTCTTGAAACCATCCTTGAGCCCGGCACGGTTGAGCAGCGCCTTGGCCTTGGCGAGGTCCTGTGGATAACCGGGCAGCTCTTTGGCGTAGCTCCAGGTGTTGGGCGGGAAAGGCCCGTTCGCGGCTTCGGCAGTGCCTTCAAACACGGCCTTGAGGTAGCTGCCCTTGTCGAAGGCCAGGTTGATCGCTTGGCGTACTTCGGGCTTGTCCAGGGGCGGGTGCTGGGTGTTGATGGCCACGAAGGCGGTCATGAAGGCGGCGGTTTTCTCCACCTTGAGCGCCGGGTCTTTTTCGGCCTCGCCCACGTCTAGCGGCTTGGGCGAAAGGGCAATCTGGCATTCATTGCGGTGCAATTTCTGCAGGCGCACGTTGGCGTCAGGCGTGATCGCGAAGATCAAGTTATCCACAGCCGGTTTGCCGGCGAAGTAGTCCGGGTTGGCCTTGTAGCGCACCACGGCGTCTTTCTGGAAGCGGCTGAAGATGAACGGCCCGGTGCCGATGGGCTGGCTGTTGAGCTTCTGCTGCGTGCCGGCCTTGAGCAGTTTGTCGGCGTATTCGGCCGGGTAGATCGAGGCAAAGCCCATGCTCAGGGCGGCGAGGAAGGTGGAGTCGGCGTGATCCAGGGTGAAGCGCACGGTCAGCGGGTCGAGGGCGTCGATCTTCTTGACCAGTGCGGGCAACTGCAGCGATTGCGCATGGGGGAAACCGCTCTGGGCGATCTTGTGCCAAGGGTTGGCCGGGTCGAGCATGCGTTCGAAGCTGAAGCGCACGTCTTCCGCGGTCAGTGTACGGCTAGGGGTGAAGTATTCGGTGCGATGAAATTTCACATCCGGGTGCAGCTTGAAGGTATAGGTCAGGCCATCCGCCGAAACGTTCCAGCTGTCTGCCAGGCTTGGCACCAATTTGCCGCTGGCCGCGTCGTAGTCCACCAGGCGGTTCATCAGCACGTCGGCTGAAGCATTGGTGGTGGTCAGTGAGTTGTATTGCACCACATCGAACCCTTCGGGGCTGGCCTCGGTGCAAACGCTCAGATTGGTGGCAGCAACAGCCGCTGGAGCGATAAATAGAGGAGCAAGCAAGAGCGGTAGGGCAGCGAGGCGCATGTTCGGTTTCCTTTGCAGATCGAAGGCCCATCTGCGAGTGCAGTCTGGAAAAGTCCTACCGTAGAGGTCTGATAGATAAATGACTAGCCCATTTTTGCCTGTGCTTTTGCCTGAAATGCTGTTTTGATGGCGCCTCAGCGCGTTCCGCCCTGCACTTCACTGCGCGCGCGGGCGCTGTAAATCATTCTGTGCGACGAGTGGTCGATTGTTACTGCGGCCCCTATTAGCAACGGTTCAGGCGTTTGCCGCCGAGATTTACGCCGGTAAAAACACACGGGCTGTTGTTGCACTAGGGTCTTTCTGGTATAAAGCAGCGCTCTTTTCTAGGGGCCCGGTTCCTTCGCTTGTAGGTGTAGCCGGTAAGACCCTAAAGAAACGCGGCGCCTGGCGCCAAATGACTGAGAGATTAAGCGGCCAACCCATGCCGGGTTGGGCATGTGGTTTTAGAGGGCTGAGGCATGTCGAGAGTATGTCAAGTTACCGGTAAGGGTCCGGTGACTGGGAATAACATTTCCCACGCAAATAACAAAACCCGTCGTCGTTTCCTGCCAAACCTGCAGCATCACCGCTTCTGGGTTGAAGAAGAGAAACGTTTTGTCCGTCTGCGCGTATCTGCTAAAGGCATGCGTATCATCGACAAGCGTGGCATCACTGTCGTGCTGGCCGAAATTCGTGCCGCTGGCAAGATTTAAGGAGCTATATCATGCGTGAATTGATTCGAATGATCTCTAGCGCCGGTACTGGTCACTTCTACACTACCGACAAGAACAAGCGTACTACCCCGGACAAGCTCGAAAAGAAAATGTTCGACCCGCGCGTTCGCAAGCACGTGATCTACAAAGAAGGCAAAATCAAGTAATTGGTTTTCTTCAATGTGAAAAAAAGCCCGTCTCTCACGATTCGGGCTTTTTTTTGGTTCTTCACGGATTGCCGGGAAAGACACTCTTGATCTTCATGAAGAAGAACTCGCTGTCCCGGTAACCGTACGCCATTCGTTTGATGACCTTTATTCGATTGTTTATTCCTTCCAACTG